>JACRAN010000352.1 GCA_016234735.1 Bacteroidota bacterium
CGCTGGCACGGGCGGCCATGTGGCAGCATGGGCTGGATTTCGGGCACGGTGTCGGGCATGGCGTCGGTTTTTTCCTGAGTGTCCATGAGGGGCCGCAGGGTTTTTCGCCGGTCGTGTCGCCGAGGTCGGGCACGAGCATCGAGCCGGGCATGGTGACTTCCAACGAGCCGGGGATTTACAAGGCCGGGCAGTACGGTATCCGCACCGAAAACCTGATTTTATGCGTGGAAGATGAGGAAAACGAATTCGGGAAATTCTACAAATTTGAAACGCTCACACTTTTCCCGATTGATTTTTCTTTGGTGGAAAAAAGCCTGTTGAGCCACAAGGAAATCGAGTGGCTGAACGCCTACCACGAAGTGGTTTTTGACAAAATTTCACCTCATTTAAATACAGAGGAAAAAAACTGGCTGAAACAAAAATGTGGCAGGTTGTAAAAAAAAAGACGAAGGGGACGGAGCCTGGCTCCGTCCCCTTCGTCTTTTCAGCCGACACTGAGGATTTTGATTTCCACCCGCTGGTTTCGTTTTCTGCCGGTGGGCGTTTTGTTGGTATCTATCGGGTTTCTTTTTCCGTAGCCTTTGTATTGCAGCCTTTTTCGGGAAATTCCTTTTTCGGAGAGGTAATCCACGATGGCTTTGGCCCGTTCGGTGGAAAGCCTGTCGCAATATTCGTTGGAGGGGATGCCGTTGGTGTGGCCGCCAATTTCAACCACCACCTCGGTTCTGGAGGCGAGGAAGTCGTACACCTCACTCAACACCGGCAGCGAACTTTTTGTAATCGTGGAGCTGTCTGCTGGAAAAAAAAGCTGGTTGATGCGGATGGTCTGGCCTTTGGTTATTTTGGCGGGGTCTTCGAGTTCCTTGATGATTTTTGGTTTTTTTACGTCAGGGGTATCTTGTTTTACCGGTGGTTTTGGTGGTTTGGGGCCGGGCTTGGGGGTGTCATTGACGGCTATTTCGACGGGAGCTTCCGGTTTTTCAATGGTACAGGGCACAGGTATGATGGCCGAAGCATTGTCCAGCAACAAGTTCCCGTTGTACGGAAACGGGGTTGGGGTTTTGTAAAATGCCTCGAAAACGATGTATTTAAAATCCTGCTTAGGTTCAAATCGGAAGTCGTAGCCCAGCCAACGGGTATTGACGACGAGCGAACTTTCGTCCAGTAATTCGGCCCGGTTGCAGTAGCCGGAGCCGCCCCAGATGCGAAGTTTGACTGGCGTAGCGTAGTTCACCGGCTCACTGCTCAACCTGCTGGCACTGATGTAAATCTCCGACCTTGCCAGTGAAATGCTGAATTCGTAACACTTTCCGGCCTGCAATGGGGCGCTCAACCGTTGCGAAACCATTTCCCACGTGTCGTTTTCCCGAACCACCATGCCGAGGTAAGTTTTACCGTGGAACGCTTCTTTCGTGACCTGAAAGGCACCTCCGCCCTCTTTCGGGTGGACATCGGGGACGGATTCTCCCGGGAAGCCGCAATCGTACCAACCGTTTGGCAAGGGCCCGTTTTGGCTTCCTTCGGAGGGCACCCCTTCAAAAGAAGAATTGATGAGCGCAATGGGTTCATCTTGCCCGAATACGTTGGAGGCAAGAAAAACAATCGGAAAGAAAATGAGGAAAATCGAACGTCTCATGGTCCGCTTTTTTGTTTCAAAACAATTTTCAGAGGATTCTAACGCACTTTATGACTGAATAGTTTGACTGCTTTTGTTAGCAATGCTTTAAAAACAATTCTCTGGGCCAAGGGCTGCATCTTCTGCGTTCAAATGTCCAAAGCCGCCCGAAAGTTCATTGGCACGTTGGCGTTTTGGTTGATTGGCGTTTTTGGGAAGCGAGGGCATTTTTCTAATAATTGCTTTTTTTACCAAAACGCTAATACGCCAACAAGCCAACTCGCCAATTATTTGAACGCATTCAGCCCCGTCACGTCCATGCCTGTGATGAGCAGGTGGATGTCGTGGGTGCCTTCGTAAGTCAGCACCGTTTCGAGATTCATCATGTGGCGCATGATGGGGTACTCGTTCGTGATGCCCATGCCGCCGAGTATCTGACGTGATTCCCGTGCGATGGTCAACGCTGTGAAGACATTATTCCTTTTGGCCATCGAAATTTGAGCGGGGGTCGCCTTGCCCGCATTGGCTAAAGTACCCAATCGCCATGCCAGCAATTGCGCTTTGGTGATTTCGGTAATCATCTCGGCCAGTTTCTTTTGGGTCAACTGGAACCCCCCGATGGGCCGGCCAAACTGTATCCGCTCCTGCGAATACCGCAGGGCCGTGTCGTAGCAGTCGAGGGCAGCGCCGATTACGCCCCAGGCAATGCCGTAGCGGGCTTTCGACAGGCAGGAGAGCGGGCCTTTCATGCCCTGCACGTTGGGCAGCACGTTCTTTTTCGGCACCCGCACGTCTTCAAAAATCAGTTCGCCGGTGATGGAAGCCCGGAGCGACCACTTGCCGTGGATTTCGGGAGCGGAGAAACCCTTCATGCCTTTTTCCACAATCAGGCCCCGGATGATGCCTCCTTCGTCCTTTGCCCACACCACCGCCACATCGGCCACCGGCGAGTTGGTGATCCACATTTTGGCACCGTTGAGGATGTAGGCATCACCGTCGTCCCTGATGTTGGTGATCATGCTGGCAGGGTCCGAGCCGTGGTCGGGTTCGGTCAGGCCGAAGCAGCCGATGAATTCGCCGTCGGCCAACTTGGGCAGATAGTGGCGGCGGTGCTCCTCCGAGCCGAATTTGTAAATCGGGTACATCACCAGCGAGCCTTGCACGGAGGCCATCGAACGTACGCCCGAGTCGCCCCGCTCCAACTCCTGCATGATGATGCCGTAGGCAATTTCATCCATGCCGCCACAGCCGTACTCGGCGGGCAGGCTGGGGCCGAATGCGCCGATTTCCGCCAGGCCTTTGAACAGGTGTGCAGGGCATTGGGCCTTGTCGGCATACTCCTCGATGATGGGCGACACTTCCGACTTTACCCAGGCCCGAACGGCCTCACGTGCCAGCAGGTGTTCCTCGCTCAACAATTCGTCCACGCCGTAGTAGTCGTGGTACTGGTAGCGGTCTTCTTTTGTTTTTTTGGCAAATGCCGTAGTGCCATTGCTTGTATTCTGCATAACTATTAATGTGTATTGAAGAACAGGAAGGGTCAACGCCGGTTTTGCAAGTCAAGATTTTCTTTCAAAATGGTGCCTTCCGGTTCCGGTTAGGGTGCTTGGTTTTTGCGGCGCAAAATTATGAATTTGGAGCCACACTTTCCAGTCTGATAAATATCAGCGATGGCGGCAGGAGGCAGATTTTTCCTACTTTTAAGCCTTGATTTTCCAACATTTTATCAAAAACCCGAACTCAATGGCGCTCATTGCACTGGAAGGGATGCGGTTTCATGCTTACCACGGCTTTTACGAGGAGGAGCAAATCCTCGGCGGCGACTATCTGGTGGATGTTGTCATCGAAACGGTTTTCACCAAAGCGGCGGTGGACGATGACCTGTACCAAACCATCAACTACGAAACCGTGTACCTCGTCTGCGAGGTGGCCATGCGCAAAAGTTCCAGGCTTCTCGAAGCGGTTGCCAATCAAATTGCGCTTGGAATCAAGCACCAGTTCAAGCAAATCAAGTCACTGAAAGTCAGGGTGAAAAAACTCGACCCGCCGCTCGGCGGCAGGGTGGAGGCGGCCTGGGTGGAAGTGGACGGGGAGTTCACGAAAAAATGTGCCCGGTGCGACAAGCCGCTGCTTTGCTACGGCGACAATACCTGTTGGTGCATGGAGACACAGCTTTTTCAAAAAACTTTGGAACAACTCAAAAGCCACTACGGCGACCGGTGCCTCTGCAAAGATTGCCTGAACTTCTTCGTAACCTGAAACGGTAGGGTGGGTGGAACCGTCCATTTTAAAAAGATAACATTTCGGTAAGTTACCAGGCTCCTTGCTTTACGTTTGAACAAGGCAATTTTATTGCTTCACCAGAATCAAAAAAGATGATAAAGAAATTCCTGCTCTTTCTGTTCTGCTTCCAACTCGTATCCTGCGACCCGGCAGCCCTTCAAAGATCCCTTGAAACGCTGGGCGCTGGAGAACTGAGTTCTGCCGAAGTGTCCTCCGGCCTGAAACAAGCCCTCGAAATCGGCATCGGAAAAGGCTCCGAGACACTGTCGAAGCGAGATGGGTACTACAAGTCTGCCTACAAAATCCTGTTGCCGCCGGAAGCCCGCAAGGTAGCCGACAAGCTCCGCAACGTACCGGGTTTCACCAACTTGGAGGAGGTGATTTTGGAAAAAATCAACCGGGGCGCCGAGGATGCTGCGAGAAAAGCCAAACCCATTTTCGTCAACTCCATCCGCCAGATGACTTTCGCCGATGCAATGGACATTTTGATGGGGGCCGACAACTCCGCCACGACCTACCTCAACCGCACGACTTCCGATACTTTGTACCAGGAATTCAATCCGGTCATCGTGCAGTCGCTCGACAAGTTCGATGCCCGAAAATATTGGCAGGATGCCGTGAATGTGTACAACAAAATCCCGTTTGTGGAAAAAGCCAACCCCGATTTGGACGACTACGTGACGCAGCAGGCGCTGAACGGCCTGTTCAGCATGGTGGAGGTGGAAGAGAAAAACATCCGCACCAATATTGCGGCACGAACTACTGATTTGCTAAAGAAAGTCTTTGCAAAGCAGGATAAAAAATAGCAAAAGGTAGGTTTTCAGTTGGCAGCCAAACTGCCAACTGAAAACTGCTGACCGCTCACTCAACAGCTCGTTTTTCCTCCAATTTCTTCTTGTCGTAGTCCTTCATTCCTTCCTTAATTTCTTCTTCGACCGAGCTGCGGGCGCTGTTGAATTCCCGGATGCCCTTGCCGATACCACGCATCAGTTCAGGAATTTTTTTGCCTCCGAAAAGCAGCAGGACAACACCCAAAATGACCAGCAATTCGGTCATGTTGAGGTTTCCCAGGAAAAGAAACACATTCGTCATGGTATAAGAATTTTTGAATTGTGGTTTCGAGCCTTGCTCGAACGTGGGCAATGTTCCTCAAAAAACACGCAATTCGGTTATCAAATGAACAAACAAAAGTAAAACAATTCGGTATCTCCGGCTTCATTGAGGGTCATAAGATTGTAAACAACGAAGAAAGTTTATTCTGTAACACGGATGGTTTTGTCAATCTGCTATTGGTATTTTGCTTTTAGCCATTGGCCTTTGCCAACAGCCAATGGTTAAAAGCCAACAACAATCAGCACTGCCCAAAAAAGAAAGGTGCAACGAACGGTCAGTTCGTTGTACCTTTCTTTTTTGGGAAAAATCGTCGCTAAAACCTACTCCCGCTACAATTTATCACGCAACGCCTTCGCCTCTTCGAGGTTAAACCTGCCTGATTGGATGAACTCGTCCAGCTTGGCTCTGGCCGATTCTTTTTCCCCTGTTTTCAAATCAATCAGGATGAGGTACCAGGCAGCTTTGGCGGAATAGACGCCACTGTCGTGCGCGACAGGCTCGAAGTACCCGGCAGCTTTTTCAAACTGCGCCGTTTCGAGGCTGGCCATCCCGGCAAAAAAACGGGCTGGTTCGTTGTCGGGTTGTAGTTTCAGGGTCTCCTCAAAAAGTGGAATGGAAGCCTCGAATTGCTTGTCGGCGTAGGCACTGAGTGCCTGTTGGAAGACTGGGGCGATTGGGCGGTCGAGGCCCGCTTGCCGCGTATGGATGGGGATGTCGTTTTCGTAGGCGGCGTAATACTGGCTGTACAGCTTGTCGCCACTTGGCGAACCGGACAGCGAAAAATAGGCCACCAACCCCACGACCAAAATAGCCGCTATGGCCGCCGCCTGCCTAAAAAAACCGCCGGGCGTTAACGTGCGAATAGTAGCCGAGGGCTGTCCGGGCATTTTTTTTTGAAAAGAAGAAAAATCCTCGAAGGCAAAGTTGCGCTGCGCCCCCGCCGATTCGAAGCCATCGACGGCATCCGAGCAAAGCGGACAATCGAGCAGGTGGTTCTCCACCCGCCGCAAACCTTCCTTTGACATGCCGCCGCCGAGGTAGTGCCTAACTTCCTCATGGCCCAGGCAATGCGAAGGTTTGAAAATGTTTCTATGTAAATTTCCGTCCATTGGAGCTTGATGTTTTTGGAAATTTATGCAGTGTGTTTTCTCAATTCTTTTTCCAGCATGATACGCAGGTTCCGCTTGCCGTTTTGAAGGTAGCTTTTCACCTGTTTCTCCGTAAAACCAGTTTCAGCAGCTATTTCCCGGTAACTTTTGTCTTCGTAAAAAAACAGTTGGATGCACAATTTCTGGTCATCGCCCAACTGCCCCACCGCCTTCTCGACTTCCTGTTCCATCGATGGATAGGCGTTGAAGAGAGCGGCAAAACCCTCGTTTTCCATAAAATCGGTTGGCGGGTTTTCCAGGTGGTTCCAGTTGGCCAGCTTCTGGCTTTCCGCCTTTTTTTGGCGGAGTTTGGCGATGCATTCGTTGCGGGAAACGGCGTAGAGGTAGCTTTTGAACGACTTGACATCCGAGGTGGGCAGCTTGGTAAACAGGATTTTGAACACTTCCGAGACGACATCGTGGCTTTCCTCTTCGTTCTTCATCATTTTCAGGCAAACGCCATAGGCCAGGTGGATGTATCTTCGGTACAATTCCTCAAAGTACGTCTGCTGTTTCGTCTTCGAAAACCCGCTCACCAGTTCTTCGTCCGAGAGCTTCTGGACAGGTTCTTTATTTAAAAATCGAATGGTCATTCAAATATTTGAGATTAGACTTTAGATGCGAGACTTTAGACATTGGGGTGTGCAAAGCCAAAATTGAAAAGCTGGGGCGAACCAGCGATAAATTCCCTCGGGCCCCATCTAAAGTCTAATGTCTCTAGTCTAATGGTCTAATTCTGAAAACGGGCGTAAAAATAAAAAAATAGGCGGCTGTGAGCCGTTGGCTTGCCCAATACTTGCTGTAAACTTGCCAACATCCAACTCTTTCGTAATTTTCCGGTATCATTCCAGTCAATTTTTAAACCAAAAGCCAGGAAAAATGAGCAGCTATAAAATCAAGAGCGGCAAAGGCGAACTTGTTTTGCAAAAAAGCGCCAGCCTCGTTGGGCTGAAAGGCAAAAAGAAAGCCGACCTCGGCAAGGCCGACTTCGTGCGGCAGGAACTCCTGCCCAGCCTCGGCGGCTTCCAGGTAGTTTCCCTAAAAAATGACGGCGCAACCGTCGATGAAAAATTGGACGAGGTGCGCCAGCGCAAGGAAGTGGAGGTGGGCACCCACGTCTATTTTGCCGAAGGCAGCAAAAAACCGCTCGTGCCGACCGGCGAAATCTTCATCATCTTCCAGCCGGATGTGGACGAAAGCGAGCAATTGCTCGTGCTCGACGAGTACCGGCTGACGCTCGTGGAGCGCCGCAGCGCCGACCAGGTGACGGCCAGGGTCACCAAAGATTCGCCCAACCCCATCAAGGTGGCACAGGCCCTCCAGGGCATTTCGATGGTGAAATTCGCCGAACCCGACCTCGACATGCTCCTCGAAGAGTACGATTTGGCGCTGCCCAACGACACCTACCTCGCCGAGGAGTGGCACCTGAAAAACGACGGCTTCATTGCCAGCGGCAGCTACACGACCAAAAAAGGCGCTGACGCAAAAATCGTGGATGCCTGGAAGCGCCTCGACAGCCTCGGCTCCCCGGACATCGTGCTGGCCATCATCGACAACGGCATCGACATCTCGCACCCCGACCTCAAGCCCAAGGTTTTCCGACCGTTCGACCTCTGGACACAGAGCGACCGCCTCTCCGACGGCGACCCCGACTTCACGCACGGCACGCCCTGCGCCAGTCTCGCTGTGGCCGTTGCCAACGGGCAGGGCATGGTGGGCGTGGCACCCAATGCGAAGTTCATGCCCGTGAGCGGCACCTCGTTCAGTGTGCGGGCCACCGAGCAGATGTTCGAATACTGCACACAGAACGGCGCTGATGTCATCAGTTGCAGTTGGGGCACCACCGACCCCCGCTACACCCTCAATTCGCTCAAGGAAGAAGCCATCGCCAAGGCCGCCCGGCAGGGGCGGGGCGGCAAGGGCTGCGTCATCTGTTTTGCCGCAGGCAACGAAGGCGTGGACTTCGTCAATTTCTACGCCGCCCATCCCGATGTCATCTGCGTGGCGGCCTGCGACAGCAAGGACCGCTACGCCAGCTACTCCAATCAGGGTGCGGAGGTCAGCGTCTGTGCCCCCTCCAACGGCGACTGGCCGCTCATTGCCGCCCGTGCCTGGTGGGACCCCGGCACCAACGTGCGGGGCGAGGGTGCCTTCAAGTTCTGGGCGGACGGCGTGGAACGGCAGGGGCCGTACAAACATTTCGGCGGCACGAGCGGTGCTGCGCCCATCGTGGCGGGCATCTGCGCCCTCCTGCTCTCCGCCAACCCGAACCTGACTGCGAAGGAAGTCAAGGAGATTTTGCAAAAAACTGCCGACAAAATCGGCGACCTCGCCGAATACAAAAATGGCCACTCCCGCAAGTTCGGCTACGGCCGGGTGAACGCAGACAAGGCAGTGGCCGAGGCTATCCGTCGCCGTGATGCGGCATCTGCGCCAACTTCCGAGGTGTCAACACCGGTGGTGTCGGGGCAGGGGTTGTTCCGGTTCAGCGTGGAGCGGCAGCCCTCGCAGGGCTTCTCGGTGCAGACGGGCGTGTTCGCCGACTACGGCAACGTGCTCATCGCTGCGGAGAAGTTGCAGCGGCAGTTCAGTCAGCCTATCGTGGTGAATATCAACCAGTTGAGCGGCAAAACCGTGTACAAAGTGCTGGTCGGTGCTTTCGACAAAAAAACGGATGCCAGCGATTTGCAGAAGAAAATGAAGACCGGCGGAGTGGACGGGTTTGTGAAGGATTTGAAGGAGATGGCGTGAGGACAGCTCACACGAAAAGCCCATGCCACCCGGCACGGGCTTTTTTGTTGCCAAAACGAGTAGCTTTGCCCCGCTTTTTTGCGAAGAAAAAGTTGTTGAAAAACCGCCCCGATAGATGGTGGCGGCCTTTGGCCCGCAATTTTGTTTGGGGAAAAAGTTTTTTCAAAAACAGAATTTCAAAACCGCCAAAAACCACCTGCGACTGCCTAATGTGCTTGAACATCGCTCCGGTCAGCATGTTTTAAGTTCCGCCCCTAATCACCAATCACGAATCACCAGTCACTAATTAATGAAAATAGCCCTGGCCCAACTCAATTTTTTCGTCGGCGACTTCGACGGCAACAACTCGAAGATGCTGGCCGCCGTTGGCGAAGCCAAAAAACAAGGTGCCGACCTCGTTGTGTTCCCCGAATTGGCCACCTGCGGCTACCCGCCCCGTGATTTTCTGGAGTTCGACGACTTCATCCGGCGTTCGGAGCGCTCCGTGCTGAAACTGGCCGAGGCGGCGCAGGGCATCGCCATCGCCGTGGGGTCGCCGAGCCGCAACCCCGTGGTGCAGGGGAAGGACTTGCACAACTCCGCTTATTTTTTGGAGGATGGAAAAATAAAGCACGTGCAGCACAAGGCGCTGCTGCCCACCTACGACGTGTTCGACGAGTACCGCCATTTCGAGCCTGCGAAGGCGTTCAACGTGGTGGAGTTCAAGGGAAAAAAAATCGCCCTCAGCATTTGCGAAGACCTCTGGAACCTCGGCAACGAGAACCCGCTCTACACCGTGGTGCCGCTCGACGAAATGATGCCGCAGCGGCCCGACCTCATCGTGAACCTGAGCGCCTCGCCGTTCAACTACGAACACGCCAAAAGCCGCATCCACGTGCTGCGGGCCAACGTGCAGCGCTACCGGCTGCCCATGATTTACGTGAACCAGATCGGCTCGCAGACCGATATCATTTTCGATGGCGGCTCGCTGGTGGTGTCGCCCGATGGTAGCGTTTTCGAGGAACTGCCCTACTGGGAGGAGTGTGTCAAAACCTTTGATTTAGAGGAAGTTATGCGTGGTGGACGCAACGTGGAGCAGCCCAAGGAGAAGATTTCCCTCATCCACGATGCCCTGATTTTGGGCATCCGGGATTACTTCAGCAAGCTGGGTTTCAAACAGGCCATTCTCGGCTTGAGTGGTGGCATCGACTCGGCGGTGGTGGCCGTGCTGGCCGCCCGTGCGCTCGGCGAAGACAACGTGCGGGCACTGCTCATGCCCTCGCAGTTCAGCTCCGACCACTCCGTGAACGATGCCCGTGAACTGGCCGTCAGGCTCGGCATCCAGTACGACATCATGCCCATCGAGCCGGTATTCGACAGTTACCTAACGGCCCTCGAACCCCACTTCTGGGGGCACCCTTCCAACGTGGCGGAGGAGAACATCCAGGCCCGCATCCGGGGCATGTTGCTCATGGCCATTTCCAACAAATTCGGCAACATCCTGCTCAACACCACCAACAAAAGCGAGATGGCCGTCGGCTACGGTACGCTCTACGGCGACATGTGCGGCGGCCTCTCCGTGCTGGCCGATGTGTACAAAACGGAGGTGTTCCAACTGGCGCATTTCATCAACAAAGATGGCATCGTCATCCCGGAAAACACCATCATCAAGCCGCCCTCCGCCGAGCTTCGCCCCAACCAAAAAGACAGCGACAGCCTGCCGGAATACGACATCCTTGATGCCATTCTCTACCAGTACATCGAGCGGCGGCAAGGGCCGCACGAAATCATCCGCATGGGCTTCGACGAAGCGACCGTGCGCCGGGCGCTCCGCCTCGTGAACATCAACGAGTTCAAACGCCACCAGGCACCGCCCGTGCTGCGGGTGTCGCCGAAGGCGTTCGGGGTGGGGCGGAGATTGCCGATTGTGGGGAAGTACCTGTCATGAGGAGAGTTTTGCTGGTCGGTCAAAAAAAATTATGGCTTAACTTGCTGGTTGGCCAGCAAGTTTTCAGTAAAAAAGAGCATTCAACTTTTTTCTCGAAGGCCACTGATTTCACCCAAAAAAAGAGGGGCATGGAAATAATCCAAGCCCCTCCTTTTTGACAGCAGTTCAAAAAAAAATTATCCTTCATCCGCCGGGCGGGGGAATTCAACCCAAACGTCGTCGCCGACGCGGTCAATCGGCAAAGTGTTCAACTTATTGTACCGGCGCAAATCAATCCAGCGGTGCCCTTCGCCATAGAGGGAGTAGCGGCGCTGGAGCAATATCTCATCAATCAGTTCATCAGTGGACTGGCCACCTGCGTAAACGCCCAAGCCGTGACTTTGCCGGATATTGTTGATGGCATCAACGGCATCGGTCGGTTTGTTGGTTTGGGCGGAAGCTTCGGCATAAATCAGTATCAATTCCTCGTTCCGCAGCATGGCCACGGGGTCGGTCTTGGTTTGGTACACGGCAAAATCATAATCGCTGGTCAGGTCATCCTGGAAAATATTCGCTCGGGCACTCACTTTATTGACCCGATCATCTCCCGCTTCGGCATCCGTTACATAGGAGCTGTGTGCAACCAGGGTTTCTCCCGTAGATCCCGGCGTATAGTAAAGCGGGTTAAAAAAGTCCCCACCTGCGGAGGAATACGTGTAGTAAACGCCAGTGTAGAAATCTGCTCCCTGGGAATTGTCCATAAACGACTCGTTCGCCTCATCCAAGGCACCCGCCCAGTCAGCTTGGTAAAGGTGGACACGGGCCAACAGGCCATGGACGAACTTGGCGAAATCGGCTGGTGCCGAAAAGCCCGCAAAGCCATCGCCCAGCTTGAAGGGGAATGAATCTGCCCCGCCAAGGCCGGTTTCTGCTTCGTGCAACAGGTCGCGTATGGCGTTCAACGACTCGGCGTAGGAGAGGAAAGGCCCGAGGTTGTCGGGGTCTGCCACGTCCACGCGCACACCGTTGTTGTACTGCATGTTGAGCACCAGCAGGAGTTCGTGGGCTTTGATGGTTTTTGCCCATGCAATGCCTGCAGCACGTTGTGCTTCCGTGATGCTGGCCGTTGTGTTGGTCAGCGCATCAATCAGGATATTGGCGTTTTTGATGGCACGGTAACGCCCTGCGTAAGGGTTGTTCGTATAAAACGTATTGTTATCCAAAACGGCAGATCCCTTGCCAAGGAGGTCTGAAGTGTAGCGTGGGTCGGAGCCGGAAAACCTGTAATATTCGCGCCCGATGACGCCGACCCCCTCGTAGTAAAACTGCTGGCTGTTCCGCATCGCCGATGCAGTACCGTCCACCACGTTTTGTATTTCGCTCAGGCTGGCATCCGACGAGATGACCCCCTCGCTGGGGTTGTTCGGGTCAGGAACTTCGTCAATCTCGCAGGAGGCGAACAATGCCGTGCAAAGGGCAAGCATGTAGAGCCAGGAAAATTTGATTTTGATATTATCGTGCATCATGTTTTTAGATTTTAAAGATTAAGTTTTTCAAAAAAGTGCCTTCAAAGGCATCGTTCCATTTTGACAAAACTTAGTTAAAATGTTATGCCCACCGTGAAGTGGTAGCTCTTCGACGAGGGGAAGGGTGTCACCTCCACGGCACTTGACAAGGCGTTCGTTCCGAAGTTGGACACTTCCGGGTCATAGCTGTTGTAGTCGAAAATATTGATCAGGTTCCTGCCGGAAATGGCGAGGCGGATATCGCCAAGGTTCTTCACCTTGCTGCGCGGTATCTTGTAGCCTAAGGAAGCTTCCCGCAGGCGGATGTACGAGGCGTCCTCTATCCAGGCATCGGCGCTCACGCCCAGCGTGGAAAGGCGGTAGTTGCCGTTTGTTAATTGCCCCGCCGGGTCGAGGCTCTTTTGGTCAAAATCAGGGCTGGTGCCGAAAATATCGGAAAGCAGCGTCGAAAGGTTCACGTTGTCGCCGCCTTTTTTCCAATGGAAAAGGAAGTTCAAGTCCCAGTTCCCATAAGTCAGGTTGTTGTTGAACGACATTTGGAAGTCAGGCTCTGCATTGCCAAAAACCGTGGGGATGCCTTCGGTCAAAGGTCTGCCAACTAACTGTGTGGGGCTTTTGCCTTCTTCAATGCGATAGGTGCCGAGCGTTGCGCCGAAGGCACCCACATTGTAAGCGGGGACATCCAGGCGCGTAACTTCGGCCCGGTTCAACCAAAACGCCGCACGGGTATGCCAGGAAAAACTGCCGGTAATCGGATAGGCATCAAGCGCAAGTTCAACGCCTGTGTTCTCAATGTCTGCTGCATTTTGCCAGGCATCGTCAAAGCCGGAAGAAGGCGGTAGCTGCACCGGGATAATCAGGTCTTCCACGTTCTTGATATAATAAGTCAACTCCAGATTGAGCTTATTTTTCAAAAAGCTGAGGTCAGCGCCCACTTCAATTTCAGTCTGGCGCTCCGGCTCGATGTCCGGGTTGCCGCGGCGGGTGCCGATGAGCGAGCCTGTGGAGCCGCCAATAATGACCGGGACGAGCGGGTTGTAAATGGCCCCGAATGGAGCGAAGTTGCCGGACTGGCCAAATGCGCCCCGCAATTTGAGCAGGCTCAACATTTCGTTGCCCCCCAAGCCAAATTCGTGCAGGTTGACAGCAAGCGAGCCTTTCGGGTAGTAGTAAAGTTTGTTCGGGTCGCCGTTGCGGCTCGATTTGTCGCCACGGACGCCAAAGGTGGCAATGACCTTGTCCTGCCAGTTGATTTCTTCCTGGCCAAAAAAGCCTTTGTCGGTCTGGTCAATCGTGTTTTGCTCCGTCAGCACCGAACCTGCCTGGTCGAGGTTGGTTTGCGTACCGATGAGGAAGGTCGCCGTGCTCAGCACCGTGTTTAGGTCGAGCTCTTCCTGGGTGACGCCAAGTTGCGTTTTGAATGACACAGCCTCGGCGTTGAAATCGTGTACGAGGAAGGCCGAGTAGTTTTTGCTCTTCGTGCCAGTTGTTCCAAAAACGGAAGCACCGTCGGTGCCGTTGCCGTCTTTTTGGAACTGGAGTTCACGGGGGAAAAGTGCAGTAGTGGTCAAGGTGTAGTAGTCGAGGCCACCCCTCATCATCAACTTGAGGCTCTGGTTGTCGGCCGTGATGAGGCGGGTGGTCAATGCACCGCCGACGAGGAAACGCTCGATGCCTTCGTTGTTCGTGATCAGGTCACGGGTTTGAAGGAAGTTGGACGGTGCAAAAGGGTTGTTCGGGTAGTTGCCGTTTGCATCGGCGTGCAGTTCGGCCCACGAGGGGGTCGATACAAACGAAACTCCCATCGTGGTGGAGGTATTGTCGTTGTTGAAATATCCCCGGTCGGCGCTGGAGTTCACGTAGTTGGAGGAGACGGAGAGGTCCATGAAATCCCACAGTTGCTGGTCGAGGTTGAGGCGGATGGAGGTTTTATCGTAACCGGTGTTCTTCACGATGCCGTCTTCGGTCTTGTGGGTCATTCCCACAAAATACTTGGTGGTCTCCGAGCCGCCGCCAATGCTGAAGCGGGTATTGGTCATCACACCTTTTTCACCATACATCTCATCTTCGTAATTGTAGAGCTTGCCTGCGCTTTTGGCCGCTTCAAAAAGGGGCACTTGCGCAGGGCCGTAGGCAGCCTCTACCTTGGCTGCATCCCAATCCCGGACGCCCAGTTTTTTCAATTGCTGCTGAAAGCCAACGGATTGGGAAATGCTGACGGTGGGCTTGCCCGTTTTCCCCCGCTTTGTGGTGATGATTATTACGCCCGAAGCGGCCCGGCTGCCATAAATGGCCGCTGCGGATGCCCCTTTCAGGATTTCGATCCTTTCGATGTCCTCAGGGTCCAGGTCGGCGATGCGGCTCGATTGGTTGTCCTGAAAGTTGGTGGAACCTTGGCCGGCAGCTTTGGAAATTGTGTTCAGGCCAGGTACGATGGAAGAGTTGTCGTAGTAAACGCCGTCCACGATGTACAAAGGCTGGCTCTCTGCATTCAGCGTGGTGATGCCCCGCAGCTTGACCGTGGTGCCACCGCCGGGAGCGCCGGAGTTGGCGCTGATGTTCACTCCTGTGAACTTGCCGTACAGCGCCCCGTCTGTCGTTGATTGTACCGTGACACCAGTGAGGTCTTTGGAATCAATGGTTGCCACTGAGTTGGCGGCGTTGGAGCGTTTGATGCTCGATGCCAGGCCAGTGACGACCACCTCACTCAGTATCGTTGACGATTCTGTCATGGTTACGTTGACGGTAGCTGCGCTCCTGCTAACTTGCTTTTCCATTTCTGAATAGCCAGTGTAGCTAAAAACAAGGGTTGCCGGTTCTTGCGCAATGCGCAACGAGTAGGTTCCATCAACGTCGGTTACTGTTCCGGAGGTAGTTCCCTTGGCCAGCACGGTAACGCCGATGAGTGGTTCGCCATTGGCATCCGTTACTTTGCCGGTTGCCGTGAATTGTGCCATAGCGGTGCTCGATAAGAGCAACAGTGCTATGAAAACCAATCGGGTTCTTGTGAATAAATACTTCATACAATTAGTTTTTAGTGAAAAAATATGAGAGTTGAAATGATGGTTTACGCGGTAAAAGTATCTCCTTCCTAACGATTTCCTAACTTCGTATGCGGCTTAACTGAATTCTTTTTTTTGTTCGAAAACATTATGGCCGACTGTGCTCGGAGGAGAATTCGTGCCTCAATCAAGCAGGGTTAGTTACTTGGCAGAAAATATGCTGTTTTCAGTTTTGGCGATGTTGCGGTTCCGCAAACACCGGTCTTTTTCACCTGCTGGATATAGTGAGGATCAATCGGGGATAAAGTTGCTTTTTGAAAGAAAGATTTGATTCGATCTGAGCAAAAACCCCCGCTGGCGCCCGGTTCCACCCGGTGCTTAGGTTGTTTCGGACTCAGTCCGAAAGTAGTGAGACACAGGTCGAAGACCTGCGCCAGCGAAAGTGGTCGCATTCAGTGGGGGAGCAGGAGGCTGCCGCCCATTCAAAACCATTGCAAACCTCAAATTGGCTTGCGATAGGTCACTCACACATTACTTCACTATCACCAGCTTCTTCTCAAAGCGCTGCTGGCCGGCCTTCACGCTGACGGTGTAGAGTCCGTTGCCGATGCCGCTCAAATCGATGCGCTCGTTGACGGACCGCACCTGGCCGAACTCCTTGCGGAGCAGCAACTGGCCGAGGTAGCTGTGGATTTCGAGCGTCACCGCTTGGCTTTCCGCCAGTTCTTCCAGCTTGAACGTCACTTCCCTGCCTGCCGGGTTCGGTGCGAGGCTGAACTCAACGATGGCTGCGCCCGGTTTGCCGGTTGGCAATGCTTTGCTGGCAGCACCTTCAATCGGTGCAGCACCTGCGCCGGGGTCACAGGAACCAGGTGCCGGGGCACCGTCCCAGTAGCCATTGACCCGCTTCAGCGCCTCGTTCAGGGCTGTGGCAATCACGCCCGACTGGCCCATGGTGAGGTTCAGGTTGCCATTGAGGTACAGGTTCGTCAGGTCGAGCAGGCCGCCGATGGTGTACGGGAAGGTGTACTGGTTGCCGTTGGCGTCCCAAATCCGGAACATGCAGTTGCCGCCAAAACAGACCCTGATGTTCGATATGGTGACCGGGTCCATTTCGATGCAGTCCAGCCCCTGGTTGCGGATGTCCAGCATGGTCAGGCCGTTGTACTTCACGTTGTAGCGGATGTTCAGCGTCAGGGCGATGGCATTGGCTGCCAGCACGTTCTTCATGCCGCCCGGCTCCACAGGGTTGCAGCCGGTGCAGTTCAGTTGGTGGCAGTTCGCCAGCACACTGGGGACACTGACGCCCGGCAGCAGGTCGGCCACGCACTGGGCCTCGGTCAGCGTCAGGGAGCGGTTGCCGCCGCCCACCACGAACAGGCCCATGTCCAGCAGTGTTTGTACGACCGAAAGGTCGATGTTGGGGTTCCCCCCTTCGCCGGGCAGGCCCCACGCCCCCTGGGGGAAGGTGGCCAGCGGCTGGCACTCACCGGAGTAGGTGACGGAGCAGACTTCCGGGAATTCGTTGCCGCACTGGTCGGCGATGCGGAAATAGAACGTCCTACCGAAAGTGTACACACCGTCGCCGTCAGCGTCGGAGCATTGCCACAGCGCCGTCCAACTGTCCAGCGTAACCACCAGGTCGGTGCCGCTGCAATAGTCGTAGATGCCGTCAGCATTCAGCAGTTCCTTTGTTTTTTCGGTAAAATCGTACGTCTGCGGGCAGGGCACCTCCTCGATGCAGCCCAGGTCGGTCACATCGATGTCCAGGCAGGTGCCCACGGGCGGCACGTCGTCGTTGATGAGGTAGGTGTACACCCAGTCGTGGCTGTGGCCGCCGCAGTCGTGGTAGGTGAACGTGAACGTGCGGATGCCCATGCAGCCGCCCTCGCCTATTTCTTCCGTCATGACCGGGCCGCTGACCTTGATGAGGTTGCCGCAGATGTCCCAAACATCCGGCGGGAACGGTGCCACGGCGTACAGCACGCAACCCACCGGGAACACCTCGTCCGCCGGGGCAAAGAAATCGGCCGAGTAGGCGAAGTTGTAGGTGTAGCTCCACACGTGGGCATTGCCTTCACAATCCTTGTAGGTCCAGGCGTACGTGCGGCTGCCTTCGCAACCAAACGGGTTGTCGGTGCTGGTGATGACCGGGCCGATGGGGGCCAGCAGTTTGCCGCAGTTGTCGTACACCACCGGCGGCACCGGTATCCCTTCAATCAGTGGGCATTCCAGTGTTTCCGTCACGCTCGCAGGCACTGTAAAGTCCTGGTACTCAACCGTGTAGGTAAACGTCCAGGTGGCCGTGTTGCCCTCGCAGTCGGTGTAAGTAAAGTTCCAGTTGCGGTTGCCCTCGCAGGCGGGCTTGGCCGTGGAGGTGGCCACCGGCGTGAGCACTTCGCCGCAGTTGCTCAACACGACGGGCGGGGCCGGCTGGATGTCCGTGTCATCCGGGCAGGCCACCGTTGCACCGCCGTTGGCGGGCACCGTGAACGGCAGCCGTTCCACCGTGTACACGAAGCTCCACTGTGCCGAGTTGCCTTCGCAATCGGTGTACGTCCAGGTGTACGTCCGGGTGCCCTCGCAGGTCAGCGGGTTCGGCACGTTGACGATGGCCGGGCCGGTCGGGGCGATGACTTCGCCGCAGTTGCTCAACACCACGGGCGGCGCAGGCTGCGTGGCCTGGGCAGGGCAGGCAACGGTTGCCGCTCCGTTTGCCGGGACGGTGAACGGCAGCCGCTCGATGGTGTACACAAAGCTCCACGGATGGGAGTTGCCTTCGCAATCCGTGTACGTCCATTGGTACGTCCTCGTGCCCTCGCAGGTCAGCGGGTTCGGCACGTTGACGATGGCCGGGCCGGTCGGCGTGATGACCTCGCCGCAGTTGCTCAACACGACGGGCGGTGTTGGTTGCGTGGCCAAAGCCGGGCAGGCCACGGTCGCAGCGCCGTTGGCGGGAACGGTGAAGTCTAAGCGCTCGATGGTGTACACGAAGCTCCACGGGTGGCTGTTGCCTTCGCAATCTGTGTATGTCCATTGGTAGGTCTTCGTGCCCTCGCAAGTCAGCGGGTCTGGTGCATACACGATGACTGGGCCGGTTGGCGTGATGGTTTCCCCACAGTTGCTCAACACGACTGGTGGCACAGGTTGCGTGGCCAATGCCGGGCAGGCGACCGTCGCAGCACCGTTGGCCGGAACGGCGAAATCAATGCGCTCGATGGTGTAGGTGAAGCTCCAGTCGTGCGTGTTGCCCTCGCAGTCCGTGTACGTCCAGGTGTACGTCTTAGTGCCTTCGCAGGTTAGCGGGTCAGGCACGTTGACGATGGCCGGGCCGGTCGGGCTTAACAAGCTGCCGCAGTTGTCGGCCACCATCGGCGGCGTTGGCTGCATAGCCAGTGCCGGGCAGGCAACCTGGGCAGCGCCGTTTGCCGGAACGGTGAAATCCAGCCGCTCTATCGTGTACACAAAGTTCCAAGTTTGGCTGCCCCAGTTGTTTGAATACGTCCAGGAATAAGTCTTGGTACCCTCGCATGAAATCGGGTCTGGCACGTTGACGATGGCTGGGCCGGTGGGCGTGAG
>JACRAN010000346.1 GCA_016234735.1 Bacteroidota bacterium
ACGGCACATGGCGAAGGGAAGCTGGCGCAAATCCCAGTCCCACAGTTGGATGAAGTAAATTCCATGATGCAGCGGGCCACCCTGTTCGAGTCCATCACGGAGCGGAAGTTTTTGCAAAACAACCTCGTCACGCCCGGCATGGATGCCAATTTCGGAAATTCCGAACTGCTCGCCTCCCTCGACCCCCAGCCCGTGAAGTCGAAGTTTGCCTGGGAGATGCCGCAACTTCCTCAACTCATTTTTGAGAAAGAAAAAGAACTGCGTTTCAGCATTTTCACCAGCACCGACATCAGCTACGTCCTCACCCCACCGAACAAATACAGCGTTTTCGATACCCTCGTCGCTACCGGCCAGGACCCTACGCTGGCCAGCGGCTACGGCGGCGGCATCCTCGTCAACTGGAAAAAAGACAAGTGGGAAATACAGACCGGCGGGGTTTACAGCTTCAAGCGCTACATCCCGAACACCCCGGTTTTCCTGTTTGAAACCGTCAACTACTACATCCGGGAGGAGTTCAACGGGGTGCAACTCGACCAGTTGCAGGTGCCGCTCAACGTCAACTACCACTTCAAAAACCAGGGAAAATGGCGGTTCTACGGCATCGCCGGTGCCTCCGGGCATTTCATCACCGCCTCCGTGTACGAAATTGAAACCAAGCGGACGCCCTCGTTCAACAACTTCGCCATCCTGCCGCCACCTGCCGGGCTGCCCGCCGACGACAAGTCCATCCGGCAGGAAAAAGAATTCCCCGACGGCCTGTTCGACGGGGGCAGCATCCACGACAACTTTTACCTGACCGCCAACATCGGCCTCGGCATGGAGCGCTACGTTTCCCCGCGTTGGAGTGTTTTCTTTCAGCCGAACTACCAGCACTCGCTGCTCTCCAACGGCATCGGCGTCAACAACGACAAGTTCTACACTTTCTCGTTTTACCTCGGCACGAAAGTCAGCCTGAAATAATTGAGCGTGGAGAATTGAAAATGGAGAATTCGACCATGATGAACACTCTCAATTCTCCATTTTCCATTCTCCATTTTACCTCGGCACCTCCAGTTTTTTCAAAATATCCTCAATCACATCGCCGGTATCGAAGCCTTCCATTTCCCGCTCCGGGGTGAGAATGATGCGGTGGTTCAGCACCGGGTAGGCCACGAAGCGGATGTCGTCGGGGGTCACGAAGTCCCGCCCGTTCATGGCGGCGATGGCTTTTGAGGATTTCAAAATGGCTAACGAAGCACGGGGCGAGGCGCCCAGGAACAGGTCGGGGTGCTGGCGGGTGTTGTGGACGAGGGCAGCGATGTAGTCGAGCAATTCCTCCCGGATTTGCACCTGCTCCACCAAACGGCGGCAGGTTTCGATGCCCGAATCTGTGAAAACGGGCTTCACGTCGCCCTTCAACGCCAGGTTGAAATCGTTGCGGAAGCGTCGCAGGATGGCCTTCTCCTCTTCTAATTGCGGGTAATTCACGTTGATTTTAAAAATGAAACGGTCGAGTTGCGCCTCCGGCAATTTGTACGTGCCCTCCTGCTCGATGGGGTTTTGAGTGGCCACCACGAAGAACGGCTGCCGCATCGGGTGCGTCTCGCCGTCCACCGTCACCTGGTACTCCTCCATCACCTCGAACAGCGCCGCCTGCGTCTTGGCCGGGGCACGGTTGATGTCGTCGATGAGGACGATGATGGCGAAAATCGGCCCGGCGTTGAAGGTGAATTCCGAGGTTTTCATGTTGAAAACCGTGGTGCCCACCACGTCGCTCGGCATGAGGTCGGGGGTGAACTGGATGCGGGAGAACCCCACGTCAATCGTTTGTGCCAACAGCTTGGCGGTCAGCGTTTTGGCGATGCCCGGCACCCCCTCGATGAGCACATGGCCGTTGCTGAAAATGGCCGCCAGCAACAGGTCCATCATCTCCTCCTGCCCGACGATGACCTTGCGCAACTCGTTTTTCACGGCGGTTACTGCGTTGAAAACCGGCGACAAATCGAGGCGGTTCTGCGACCAGACGGGAGCTTGTTGTTCGCTCACAACCTCCTCGTTAACAGGGAGTTCCGGTGTTTTTTCTTCGGGCTTGCCGGTCGGGTCAATTTGTTCTTCTGACATTTGATTTGGATGATTGGATGAATGTTATCGGTCACATAATTTTCCGCACTAAAAAAAAGCCATCGCTGCCCTGCGGCTGGTAGAGCGGCATCAAAATCAGCCCGTCCGTCGGGCTGCGGATGCTGCCATGTCGGTCGCTGGCGAGCACCTCGCCTTCGGCCACCGACTGAAAGTTGCGGTAGCCGGGCCGCATTTCAAAGCCATCGCCCACTTTGACGGAGTGGACTTTTATCAGGTCGGCGATTCTCGGCAAATCCTTCGAGTATTCCACCAAAATTTCATCGTGCCGGTTCTCCACGTCCTCCGGTCGCACGGCGCCGATGCTCCTCATGCAGTTGATGATGGCCGCTATCGTGCGGTTGACGGAAAGCGGGTCGTCGTGCTGGCCGGCCTCGAAGGCGGCGGCGGCCATCGGCACCTTGAAATTTTCCTTCGTAAAATAATGCAACGTAGTTCCATGAATGCCCCGCAGCATCCCCGTGATGACCGGCGCATGAAGCCCGGAAGCAATGCGCACGCTCTCCGGCGAGTCGGTGGCGACGGCAAAAATACCGCCCGAAGCCGAGGTCGTGTGCAGGTCGAGCAGCACAACCCGCTGTGGCTGGCAGGCTTCGATTTCAGCCTCCACGACGGCCAGCAGTTCCAGCAATTCCAACTCCTCGGAGTCGAGGCTGGCCGGGTCCGCCGACCGGATGCGCTCGACGATTTCGGGTACCCACTGTCGGTTCAAGTCCTTGGCAATGAACCGTTTACCTTCGGAAAATGCCCGCATGTTGCCCACCAGGCCCAACATCCGGCCCTTGTACCGGAAGTTCGGATTGACCAATGGCTCCCGGTCGAGCAGGCTGAAAACGGTTTCGAGTGCCTGCACCCCGGCAGGTTCGTTGCCGTGCATCCCGGCGATGCAGAGGAAGAGCGGACCGGGTGCGTCGCCCACGTGGCGTCCGATGATATGTTTTTGATAATTGGAAATGGCCGATAAACTGTTTTTCGAAAATCGTGGGCAAGGTAAGGTTTTGGGACAATTTTTCGGCTCACCTGCCAAGAGGTGATCTGCATTCGCTTTGCCTGATAAGAAATTGACTGTCGTATTTTTCTGGTTTATTTATTAAATTCCTTTTCTTGCTTCTGATTGTGATAATTGGTTCTTACCATTAATAACTGGCATCAAGGGTGAAGCAAAATGGATGGGCAGTAAAAGTTTTACTGGCAGGGCTAATAGTTTGTTGCTGCTGGCAAGGTATCTATGCACAAGATACCGAGCAAATCCGTTTGAGGCAAAATTTGCAGCGCTGCAATTGGCTCGACCGCATCGGCGAAAGGGACAGCAGCCTTAGTTTGTTGGAACAGACCTTGCGGCAAGCTGAAACACTTGGCGATGCGGGTTTGACAGCAGACACCCGGATGAGCCTAATCCAACACTTCGCCCGCTACCAGTTGCGTGATTCCCTGGAAAGAAACCTCGACCCGCTCATCGAATTTTCCGAAAAAAACGGCTTGTCAAAAATCCAGGTGGAAGCTTTGCTTTACAAAGCCGCCCACCTCCTCGAAACGCAGCGTTACCGGGAAGCCATGCAATTTTGCGATTTGGCAAACGAAAAGGCCCACCCGCTTGCCAACAAAAGGTTAGACGGGCTTTGCCTGCTCCACAAAGGCTCCGTGTTGCGCACCTCCCAAAATGATTCCAGTGTCCCATTGCCCTATTTTTACCAGGCGTTGAAGATTTTGGAAGCGGTGGGCGATACTGCCAACATCATCCGGGCATCGCTGCTGATTTCCGCAGGCGAACAGGACGAAACCAAAAAACAAGAAATGCTCCGCCGTGCGGAGGCACTTTCCAAAGTCTATCCCAGCGAGACGACCCAGATGGGCGTGTTGAATTTCAGGGCGGCGCACCTGTCGCCGGAGGAGGGCATCCCATTGCTCCGGGAAGCTTTGAAAATCAGCCGGAAACTTCGCATTCCCAACATGGTTCAGCACCTGTTGCTGCAACTGAGCGGACGCTACCAGGCGCTCAAGCAATACGATCACGCCATCGCCTGTATGGACAGCTCCCGTGCTGCCTTCCCCAACAACCTGCCCGACGACGGAGCGCTCCACTACTACGGGATTTACAAAGAAATGGGCGACTTCGAGAAAGCAGTGGCTGCCATAGAGCGCTTCCGACAGTACGAAGACGAGCGAAAGCAAACGGACATGAAATCGTTCGTGGCAGAGTGGGAAACCAGACTGAACACCCGTGAAAAAGAGTGGGAATTGCAGCAGCAGCAGGAAGAACTGAAAAACCAACAGACCAGGAACCTGCTTTTGGGCATCATTCTGTTGCTCACAGTAATTGTCGGTGGGGGCGCGCTGTTCGCATTTTACCAACGGGGGAAGGGTATGAAACTGCTTACCCGCCAAAATGAAACCATCCGTCAACAAGCGGAGGAACTGAAATCCTTGGAAAAGCTCAAGTCCCGTTTCTTTGCCAATGTCAGCCACGAGCTGCGCACCCCGCTGACGCTTATCATTGGGCCGCTGGACACCGTTTTGAATTCTGGCGAATTGAGCGGGCGGAATTTAAGCCTGTTGAAAAAAGCACAACAGAGCGGCAATGAACTCCTGAAACTCGTCGGCAGCATACTCGACCTCTCGAAACTGGAATCCGGGAAAATGGAACTGCATCCCAAACCCACGACTGTGCTGCCTTTCCTACGACAAACGGTTTCCGCTTTTGAGTCCCATGCCGATAGGTTGGGCATCCGGCTCACTTTTGAATACCAGGCGAGAGAAGATTTGCAGCTCGAGCTCGACCGGGAGAAACTGAAAACCATCCTCAACAATTTCCTGTCGAACGCCCTGAAGTTCACTCCGGCATTGGCGGACGGTGCAGTCTCCGTAAAAGTGAATGACTTGGCTCACGCCATCCGGCTGTCGGTCACCGACACGGGCAGGGGCATCCATCCCGACGATTTGTCCAAGGTTTTTGGCCGTTTCTATCAATCTTCCAGACCGCTTAAGACACAATCCGAAGCGCCCATTGAAGGGGGCACAGGCATCGGGCTGGCGCTTTGCAGGGAGTTCGCCAGGCTGATGGGCGGCAATGTTTGGGTGGAGAGCAAATTGGGAGAAGGCAGCACCTTCTACTTTGAGTTTCCGAAAAAAGAAGCCTTGGGAGTTTCGAGCGACGATATACGAATGACGATTGAAGCGACGCAGGAAACCTTTGGTGAAATTGTGCCGGCTCCAACCGTCAATCATCAATCGTCAATCGTCAATCAAACAATCCTCATCGTCGAAGACAATTACAGTTTGCGGGATTTCCTGGAAACCATCCTTTCGCCCCATTATCTAATCATGACAGCGGAAAACGGCCAGGTGGCGCTGGACTTGTTGAGGGATGAGGGACGAGGGATGAGCGATGAAATCCGTGCCACTCTCATCCCTCATCCCCCACTCCTCATCCCTGACTTGATTCTCTCCGACATCATGATGCCCGTGATGGACGGCTTCCAATTGCTCGAAAAACTGAGAAGCAGCGAACAATGGCGGCACATCCCCGTCATCATGCTCACCGCACGGGCGGACATACAGGACAGGCTCAGGGCTTTGCGAATTGGAGTGGACGACTACTTGCTCAAGCCTTTCGACGAGGAGGAATTGCTCACCCGCATCAGCAACCTGTTGGAGCGCTACCGGGAACGGCAGGCTTTTGCAGAGCAAACGGTACCACTTGCAGGCGAGGAAACCCTTGAAGATGAAACCAGACTTCCGGCAGTAGATGCCGCTTGGCTGGAATCGTTGGAAAACCTGGTTCGTTCAGAAGTGCAGAACGACCTGCTATCCGTCAATTGGTTGGCTCATAAAATGTTCATCAGCGAGCGCCAGTTGCAACGCCGCCTCAAGCTGCTCACCGGCCTCGGCCCCAACCATTACATCCGTGAAGTGCGCTTGCAGGAGGGCCGGCGCCTGTTGGAAACACGAGAAGCCACTTCAGTGAAGGAAGCCGCCTATTATGTCAGTTTCAAAGACGAAAAATATTTTGCCCACATCTTCCGGGAGCGCTTCGGAAAATACCCTTCGGCGTTGATTTAGCCCTTCAGCCTTACCCTCAAGTCCATTTTCTCCCGCTTTTCCTGAAAAAATGTCGGGTTTGTCCACCCTGATTGTCGGGTTTGTCCTACCTGCCTCGGCTCACCTTTGCTGTATTCCAATGCTGGTTCACCAATGCAAATGCCATGAATGATTTTTTTTTCCTCCTTTTCTCTGTCATCACCTTAACCTTTCTGCACTTGCCTGAAAAGGAAAACAAGCAGGGTTGAACCCATGCCTGATAATACAGGCCGCCGGGCATTCATCATTTATTTTTTAAAGTGAATCGCTCGGTGGTCTTTTTGAAAGTATTGATTCACTTTTTAAAATGAAACGACATGACTAAAAAAATTACCTCCATTTGGCTCGTCAGCCTCGCACTGGCAGCCTTTTCATTCCTGCCCTTATCAGTCATCTGCCAAACCACCTGGGACGGCAGCACAGACACCGACTGGAACAATGCCGACAACTGGTCAGCAGGTGTGCCGGATGCTAATGATGATGTAACTATCGCCAACGTGACAAACGACCCGACCATCAGCGCTACCGGGGCGGTTGCACAATCCGTCACGGTGAATTCCGGCGGCGTGCTTACCATCGCTTCGACAGGCGCTTTGACCATCAATGGCGCTGCCACGGAAGGCATTTTTAACAGCGGCACGGTAAATAACAATGGCATGCTTACCATTGGAAATACCTCGAGCGTGGGAACCTCTGGTATTCGGACACAAAATAGCCCTGCTATATTCAACAACAATTCCGGCGGCCAAATCACCATTAACAATTCGACTTCCCGAGGAATATTTACCAGTAATACCGGAACATTCAACAATGCAGGAACCATTACCATCGGCGCAACGGCGAGCGTGGGAACTCATGGAATTAATAATACTGGCACTTTCACCAACTCCGGCGGGCAAATAACCATTGACAATACAACAACAGGGGGGATATATAATCTTGGAACGTTCACCAACGATGCAATCATCACCATCGGCGCAACAACAAGCATAGGGCAGTTTGGCATCCGGCAAGAAGAAAATGACGAATTATTCACCAATAGCTCCAGCGGGGAAATCCATATAGACCGTTCAACCAGTTACGCGCTACTAAATCAGGTGGGGACATTTACTAATGCGGGAGACATTTCCATTGGCGCCAACGCCAGCGTGGGTGGCAATGGCATTGTCATCGCCAGCGGCACTACGTTCAACAATAACACTGGCGGGGAAATTCAAATTGACAATTCGACCAGCAACGGGATACTAATGGCTGGCACATTCAACAATCAGGCAATTATTACCATCGGCGCCAACGCCAGCGTGGGAGCCTACGGGATTAGTTGCAGCAACACATTCAACAATAGCGGTGGACAAATCAATATTGACAATGCCACAACATCAGGAATCCATGTAAGCGGCACCAGCGGCAATTTCACCAACCAGAGCAACGTGACCATTGGCGCCACGATTCCGGTTACAAATCTGTTGACAGGAGCAAATACGGCTCAGTTCAACAACAACTCAAGCGGGACTTTGAAAGGCACGGGCAGCATCGCAGCCGACTATTTTACCATTGCCAGCGGCACACTGGCACCTGGCACTTCCCCCGGCACAATGACTTTTACCGGCAGCGAGGACTTTAGCTCAAGCACCTACCAATGTGAAATCAACGGTGCTACACCGGGCACCGACTACGACCACATTTCCGTCAGTGGCACCGCAACCATCAGCAGCACCACTTCCATTCTTTCCCTGACATTCGGCTTTGCCGCCTATAACAATCAGACCTTCGATATTCTGACGGCAACCGCGGTCAGTGGGTCTTATGGCGTCGGAAATGTCAGTTTCTCCAATATTGGCGCAGGCAATGTCACAGCAGTAAATGTCACATACCCCGGCGGGAATACCGTGCGGGTGACGGTGGAATCTCCGCTGCCCGTCGAGATGTTCAGTTTCACAGGAAAAAAACAAGGCGAAGAAGTGCTGTTGAACTGGCGCACTGCCTCCGAAACCAACAATGAGGGCTTCCAAGTCCAGCGCTCTGGCGATGGTAAAAACTGGAACGATATCGCCTTCGTCCCCGGCCACGGCACCACCCTCGAAACCCAATCCTACACCTACACCGACGAGCGCCCGCTCCCCGGCACGAACTACTATCGCCTGCGGCAATTGGACTTCGACGGCAATTTCGAGTACTCGCCCACTGTCAGCGTGGCGGTGAAACAGGGGGGTGGTGGTATCCATCTCTTCCCCAATCCTACATCCGGAAATGTCACGCTCGCCTTGGAGACAGAGTATTCCGGCGAAGCCACCCTCACTATCTACGACCTCATGGGCAGGCAGGTGAAAACGCAGGCGCTGTCGCTGGAAGGCGGCCCCCTTCGCACAGGCGTTGACCTCCTGGGGCTGCCGGGCGGGGTGTACCTGCTGGAAATGAAAGCAAGGAATGAGCAGAGGTGGGAGCGGCTGGTGGTGGAGTGAAAAATTAGAAAACTGACAGTAAAATAAGCCCCAGCCGATTTTGTCGGCCAGGGCTTATTTTCAATAAACCACCTCACAGCCCCCGAAACAGCCTCTCCGCCACCACGCTTAGCGGCGAAAAAACCACGCCGTCCCAGGTGCCGAAAATGCTGACAGGCCTGCCGACGCTGAGGGCCACCAGCTTCCAGCCGAGGTGCTCATCCGCCAGCAGGGGGATTTGTCGCTGGTCGTTGTCCACCAGCACGAAATTGTTTTTCAAAAAAACAGGCACCACGTTTTCCAGAAACGCCGGGAACTGCGCCAGCCAGGGGTTCGCCGCCAGCACACGGGCGTAGCCGTTGGCAAAATGGGTCAGCGACGGGTGGCCGTTGCGAAGCTCGAACGGCTCGTGGCTGTACTCGAAATTTTTCAACAGCGCCCGCTGCGGCCAGGCCGAAGGAAAAAAAACCACCTCGCCATGCAACACTGTGCCCATGCGCCAGGAAGTCTCAAAGCCCTGCCCGCCCCACGAAAAATCGAGCAGCAGCGCCACCTTGCCACTTTTCTCACCGATGAGCCAGGTGCGGCGGGCGAGCAAGTTGGCATCTTCCAGTTCTTCGGTTTGCCCGGCCAACAGCCAGCGGTCGCCGATGCCGTCGAGGGTAAGGATTTCTTCCTTTTTGAAATTCACCCCGGCGAGGGAGAGCAGGTCATCCTGAAGGGGTTCCGGCAACTGCTCCATCCGCTGGAAAGCCCTGACTATCAGGTAAATATCACCAAGTTCGGCGAGCAGTTTTCCGTGCCAATCGGCCTGCCCCATGAGCGGCGGAAGCTGCCGGATGCGACGGGCGAGGGTGCCGAGCTTGGCATCCACCATGCGGGCGGCGAGGTCGGAGAAGTAGCCCCCCGCCTGCCCTTCCAACGTGGCGAGGCCCTGCCGGAAGAGGTCGAGCAGCCAACTTTCGAGTTCGGCCAGCCCGGCAGACATTTGCAGGAGGCGTTTCTCCCGGTTTTGTCGGCGCTTTTCGGCGAGGGCCTGCTCGACTTCGGAGGTGCGGGTGGGGGTTTCCGGCTTGGTGGTGACAAATTCGCCCCGTTTTTTCAGCCAGCCGGACACCCAGTCAGGCGGCTCATCGGCCACCCGGAAGGCATCGTTGTTCTTGGAAAAAAGCAGCAGCAAACCAACGCCGTGCTTGCACGGCAGCCGCCTCACCGGGCAGGTGCAGTGGAACCCCGGCCCCTGCAAATCCACCACCGTGCGGTAGGGGTCGGCGGGATCGCCGAGGGTGCCCCAGATGGCCCGCCCGTTGCCTTCGAGCGTGTGCCAGCGCTGCGCATGTGCTACCGACTTGGCCCGATGGGCGGTGCCGGGGTCGGGGGCGAGGGTGAGAATGTGGTCGTAGGTGAGTTGCAAGCTGGAAATTGGAAATTGAGAAATTATGAACTGACATTACATTCTCGTCCCATCGGGACGAAATCTTTGTAGAATCTGGAGGTCAACAAGCACCACCGTTCCGCAGGAACGGTATTTGGAAGCCAATAGATACCGTTCCTACGGAACGGCTTAACGGTTTTCCTTGCCATCGCTACAAAGATTCCGCTCCTATAGGGTCGAG
>JACRAN010000347.1 GCA_016234735.1 Bacteroidota bacterium
GACAAATTTTACCGCATGGTCGAGTTGCTGAAAGTGCTGCAAATCATGGCCAGCTCGCAGGAATGTACGCCCCTCGACATCCGCCACATGAGCGTGGAAGTGAAGCCGCACGACCACCAGCGCATGAAAAAAGTGTTCGAGTTCATCGAAGAAAATTTCCAGCGCCAGTTCTCGCAGGAGGAGGTGGCAGCGGCCGTGAACATGACCACGCCTGCGTTTTGCCGCTTTTTCAAAAAACTGAACCACCGGGTCTTCACCGATTTTTTGAACGAGTACCGGGTGGCCCGTGCCTGCAACCTGCTCTCACGCGACCACCGGAGCATCAGCGACGTGAGTTTCGAGAGCGGTTTCAGCAACCTCTCCCATTTCAACAAGCAGTTCAAATTGGTGACTGGCTACACACCTACGCACTACCGGCGGAACCTGCGGAATTTCGTCGTTTCGCCCGGCTCGTGACCTGCCCTGCCCTGTTTTTTCCGCAAACCAAGCCTGCTCATTTTTTTTGAAAAAAAAATGATGCTTTTGACAACCCAAATGAAAACCTGCCTGTCTATGTTCTCGAAAATTCATCTGCCAAAATGATAACCTCGCCGAATTTTTTGGCTACCTTTGTAGATTGGATGTCAATTTTGGCGCTACTTTCCAAACTTTTGACAGACTCGCTGCAATCTCAAGACTTTCTTATGAAAAATAAACCTTCCCACTCGTTCATCCTGACCTCGTTAGCTGCCCTCAGTCTGGTTTGTTACTTGTACCTCCATTCGGTTGCGGTGAAAGAAACAGGCCTTTGTCCATCCTCCTTCGCCAAAGTCGAAAGGGTGGAGGAGACCCCTGCCGAAAACCCGAAAGTGATACTTCCTGATGTCGCACTGGTCAAAAAAATCCTCAACATCACCAAAATTGTGATGCCGGGGAATTGAGCAAGGTTTCCCGACAAAAAAGCCTCGCTGATGTAAGTTCAGCGAGGCTTTTTTTTGTCGGGAAGGTCGGCGCAAATTCCGGCGGTCACCCTCCCTCGCCTTTTTTCGACCAATACCGCAGCAGCCCTGCCACGCTCATCCAGGCCGGATTGGCCATTTCGTAGCGGGCCAGGTCTGCCCCGCTGACCCCGGCAGCATTCAGTTGCCGGGCCACGTAAGATTGAAAAATCGGCGTGATTTCCTTCGGGTCGGTACCGTTTTCCCAGTACGGTTTCATCCAGGTCGCCCAATTCCGCAGGCGGCCCCTGAGTTCGATGAGGTGCTTCCTGACTTCGGTGACTTTGCCGAAATGCGTGAGGTAGAGGGCGCTGAACCGCTTCGAAATCATCAAATCGATTGACGCAATCCAGTCCTCCACGTTGATGTCCGGCGGGGGGCAGGGCGGCACCACCGGGCCATTTTCACCAATCCGAATGCCGCCCACATCGCCAGTGAACAACTCGTTCCCCACCTGCCAGGCGATGTGGTGGACGGCGTGCCCGGGGGTGTGCCATGCCTTGAAACCGACTTTGCCGATTTTGACTTTTTCTTTGTGTCCCATCGCCCGAATGCGCTCCGCCGAAATGGGCTTGAGGTCGCCCCACAGCCGGTGCATTTCGCCCTGGTAAATCCTGCGGGCGGAGGTGAGCAGTTTCTCCGGGTTTTGGAGGTGTGGCTTGCCCAACGGATGGACGTAAATCGTCGCACCGTGTTTAGCGAAAACCCAGGCCGCACCGGCGTGATCGAGGTGGATGTGGGTCAAAAAAACGTGCTTGACCTGTTCCGGTCGGTAATCATGTTTTTTCAAAGCTGCCGATAGCGCCGGGAAGGAGGAATGGGGGCCGGTTTCTATCAGTACGGAGCCATCCCCTGTCTCGACAAGGAAGGCGGCAATCGTGCCCGATTGCCCCTGGAATTGGAGGTCTAAGATTTTTACCATGATTAAATTAGGGGATTGATTTTTTTGGAAAATCAGCGTTTGGTTTCCGAAAACATGGCAAACTGAACCCGGCATACCGGATTTTCATGCACAAGTTAGGAAACTTCCCCCCATTTAAAAAAAGGAAAATCCGGCTGTCGTGGAAAAAAGTAAAAAATGTGAGGATAAATTGACGGGGAGCGAGTTTTAAACGCTGATTCTCAAGGGATTGCGCAAAGTTATACCAATCGGACACCGTCCCCGACCCCGACTTCGATGATGTCCGGTTGGATGCCGGTTTGTTGCTGGTAGGCCGCTGCGATGCGTTCCGATACCTCGACTTTTTCAGCGGTTTCCACCAGATTCAACGTGCAGCCGCCGAAGCCGCCGCCCACCATGCGGGCACCCAAAACGGCGGCCTCTTTTTTTGCCAAATCCACCAGCAGGTCAATCTCAGGGACGGTAATTTCGTACTGCGTCCTCATGCCCTCGTGTGCTTCAAACAGCAGCCGGCCTGCTTCCGAAAAATTGTTTGCCCGGAGGGCCGCCACCATGCGCAGCACCCGCTCGTTTTCCGCCAGCACGTATGCCGCCCGGCGGAAGTCCACCTCGCTCAACTGCGGACGAAAGGATGCGAGCAACGCAGGCGAAACGTCTCGCAAGCTGCGCACTTGGCCGTGCTCCGACCGAACAGCCGCCACCACCCGCTCGCAGGAAGCACGGCGTTCGTTGTAGCCGCCCCCGGCAGCCAGTTCGTGTTTGATTTTTGAATTGATGAGTACGAGGGAGTGATGGTCGGAGGTTAAATCCAAGTGCCTGAAATCCAATGTTTTACAATCGAGCAGCAGCATCCTGTCCACCTCACCGAACAGCACGGCGTACTGGTCCATCAGCCCGCAATGCAGCCCGACCCGGTGTTCGGCAGCCTGTGCGATGAGGGCTATTTCACGGCGTTTGATGCGAAAATTTTGCAGGCTGGCGATGCCAAAAATCAGCCCGCAGCACAGCGCTGCCGAAGACGAAAGCCCCGCTCCCAGCGGAATGTTTCCTCCGAAAACACCCTCAACCCCCCGCACCGGGTAGCCCCGCTGCTGCAATTCCGTGAAAGTGGCCTGCACGTAATCCTGCCAGTTGGTACCTGTGATTTTCACTGGTTCGCCGAGGCGGAAAACCGCCTGCTCGCCGACATCGATGGCCGTGAAATCGCACACGTCGGGCCGGTCGCTCCTGCCGAGCGCCAGCCAAATGCTCTGGCCGATGGCACCCGGCAGCACCCAGCCCTCGTTGTAGTCGGTGTGTTCGCCAATGAGGTTGAAGCGCCCCGGTGCCTGCACCAGCAGCGGTTCGTGGTAAAATTTTGCGAGAAATTGCTCCCGAACCCGTTGTTTCATCCGGCAAAATTCAGCTTTCCACTGATACCGCCTGCACACAGCGCTTCATTTTTTCATCCAAAACGGCGCTGCGCAAAACCAGGCGAGGAAGCCGACAAACATCAGTTGCTTGTTGGTGTCCATCGAAATCCGGTCGGAAAAAGCCAGCAGCGGCGGCAGCAACGTGAGGCAAAGGCCAGTGATGGCGATGATTTTTAACATGTTTTTCATGGCTCAAACAAGTTTTTTTTGAAAAAAACGGCTGAAAATCAGGAACAAAACCCCACAACTCAGCCACGCTGGCAGCGTCATGAACGAGAGGAAAATCCCTTGCTGGACGGAAATGGTGTAAAAAAAGCCGATGCTCAACAGCCACGCCAGCAGCACGGCGGGGTTGAAGTGGCTGCCCGACCGCTCGGCGTAGTCCGGCAGGATGCCTGCCTTTTTTGCAAAAAAATGGTCGAACACGATGATGGCCCCGACGGGTGCGAGGATGAAGCCATAGGTGGCCACGAAGTCCAGCAGCTTCATGGCGAAGGCCGGGAACAAGCCCGCCACCGTTGCCAACCCACCTGCCAGCAGCGTCATTTTGAACGTTGATGCCTTCGGAAAAATCGCCTGAAACGCAAGCCCGGAGCGGTAAATCGTCGGGTTGGCCGTCGTCCATCCGGCGATGATGACCACGAGGATGCCAGCCAACCCCACCGCTTGGTATGCCATCGGTCCGGGCGCAACGGATGGTGCCGAGCCGTTGGCAAGAAGGCCCTGCGCCTCCGGCGTTTTCAGGTAAACGGCGTAGAGCAGCGCAGCGCAAATCCAGGCCATGTAGTGCCCGACGTACATGCCCGCCGCCGTCGTCCAGCCTGTCGATGCTTTTTTCGCATAACGGAAAACCGACAGGTCGCTCATGCCGATGTGCATGGCCGCATTGCAAAACCACGACCACAGCAGCACATGCCAAAACGTGAATTTCACCTGCCCCGGGAACGGCTCCCGGCCCTCGCCCCAGACGTTCCAAAAATCACTCAAACTGTTCACGTTCAATTGTTTAAGTGCCACAATGCCGCAGGCGACGAACACCAAAACCATCCACGGCACGGCGATGTTGGCGATGCGGGAAACGGAATTGTAGCCCTTGGCCGCCACGAAGGTGAACACCGCCCCGATGCCCAAAACGATGAGCACCCAGGGCAGTCCGTTCGGCCCGGTATCGGTCAGTTTGGGCATTTCGAGGTCGAACGGGATGCCCACCGCCGTCGCCGACACCGTCACCATCGAACCGGCGAGGAAGCAAAAAAGCACGCCGTTGGCCACGTTGTAGGTCGTAACGAGCTTGCGCCCACAGATTTTTTCCAACTGAAAATACAGCGTGAGCCGCCGCTCGGTGGCGATTTTTGCGGTCAAAAACCGCCAACTCAGCACCGCCAGGAAGTTGCCCAGCAGCAGCCCCACCAACAGGTCGAAGGCGCTCACGCCCGCCGCCAGGAACAGCGGGCCAATCATAAATTCGGTGCCGGCAGCGTGTTCCCCGGCGTACATGCCGAGGAAACTGCGCCAGTCCTTCCATTGCGAAGGCGGTACCGGCTCCCGCTCGAATTCTTCGTTTTGAATGGTTTGTTCTTGCTCGTTCGCCATATTTTTTCGTTTTATTTTGAAATCAAATGATTCGGAAAATCCGTCGTATTTGCGCAGCATATCTGCTCCATCAACTGATGCAATTGTGTCTTTAAAATGGATATGGTATGGTTCCCGCCTTCATTGCCCAATGCCGCCACGCCATACATGAATGACCGGCCCATGAATGCAAATTCCGCCCCGCTCGCCAATGTCCGTGCAATATCCGGCCCGGTTCGGATGCCGCTGTCCATCATTATTTTTATTTGGCCATTATATTTTTTTGCAATTTCCGCCAGAGGTTTGATAGTGGACTGACCGGCATCCAATTGCCGCCCGCCATGATTGGAAACGATGATTCCGTCCAATCCTAATTTTATGGCCATTTCTGTATCTTCCTCGCTCGCCACGCCTTTCAGCACCAGTTTCCCCTTCCACATATCCCGCAATGGCTTGATTTTTTCTTCGTTCAGCCGGCCTGAAAACGTTTCGTTCATTGTTTTGCCCAACTGCGTCATGTCCAGGTTTTTGGGGAAATAGCGCATCATGGTTTCAAACTTGGGCCTGCCATGAATAAGCGTATTTATTGCCCATGTTGGCCTGCCTATAATTTGAAGTATATTTTTCAAGGTCATTCTGGGCGGCATCGCCAAACCGTTGCGTATATCCCGTGGGCGATAACCAAATGTGGGCACATCACAAAGTATGACCAACACTTGACACTGCGCAGTTTCTGCTCTTTTAATAATATCGTCCCGCAATTTATTATCCGCCGGATGGTATAATTGGAACCAAAACCTTCCCTCCGTAATTTCACCGATGCGCTCAATATTGGAAGTCGTCACGGTGCTTAAAATGAATGGAATATTGTGGTTAAATGCTGCTTTGGCCAGTATTTCCGGGGAGTTCGGCCACATCAATCCCTGCAACCCGACAGGGGATATGCCAAATGGCGCATCGTAAATATGGCCAAATAATTCCGTCTTCATATCTGACCCGGCATGTTTGCTCAGATAATATGGCTTCAACTCCACTTCCCTGATTTCCGCTGTGTTTTTATGCACGTTGACATCCTCGTTGCAGCCGCCGTCCAAGTATTCAAAAGCGAAGCGGGGAATCCTTTTTATCGCCTTTTTTCGGAGGTCGTCAATGGAGGGATATTTCGTGTTGTAATCCAGTTTCATGGTCAATTATTTACGAACGGTTTCAATCAAGTTTTTCGGCAATGGGTTTGGGTTCCAATATTCATGCACCGCCATTGCAGCACCCAACGCCGATGCCTGCGCCACCTCGGCAGCAAAAATTCCCATGCCAGGAAATGCCTCTGCCAGCAGCGACATAAAGATGGTATTTTTTGAAAAACCACCGTCCACGAATATTTTTCGGACATCCCCCGTCAATATTAATTTTATTGCAACCACCTGTCTTTCAACGAGTTGCTTCATAAAAACCAAATATGCCTCATCCTCCTCGCCATGCTTTTTCAAATCGCCCAAACCCAACCGTTTCGCTGCCTGATCGTGCTCATGCCCGGCAAACAGGCGGCTGGCCTTCACGGGTTTCCCCTGCCAGGATAGGTAGCAGAGGCAGTCCTGCGCAAGTTCTTTGTGCGTCAGCGGTGTGTCGTTGAAGGGGTTGAGGGCGATGTTCCAGGTGCCGGTCGAGAGCAACACGAACGGCTTGCTGAAACAGGCAAGGTAAGGAATCAGCGCTGCCGAACTGTCGTGGAGTCCGGTGCCGATTTTGGATTTCGGATTTCGGATGTCGGATGTTTGAATTGGAGCTAATTTTTCAAAAATACCCTCCAGGCGAACCCATTCATGGTAGTCATTTTTTTCAAAATGCCAGAGGTTGGTGTGGCAACCGATGCTCGTCAGGTCAGAAAAACATTGGCCGGAAACCAACCAGCCCAGGAATTGCGGCAGGTGCAGCGCATATTTTATTTGCTGAAAAATGGCAGGCTGCTCCTGTTTCAGGCGGTAGAGCTGCATCCCGGAATTGAGGCTGCCGAGCACAGGAGAGGCGGTTTCACTCGCCAGTTTTCCCTCGCCGCCGTAGGTTTCGTAGAACTTTTTTTGGAGGTTTTCCGGGTACGGTTTCAAATAATTGTAGAGCGGCGTGAGGATTTTTCCCTGTTCGTCCAAGTAAACGAAACTGGCCCCGTAAGCGGAAAAATTCACCGCTTTTACCTGAAAATCAGGCAGTTGTAAAACCTCACCCAGCGAAGAACGCACCCAGTCCGCCAGCAAATGCACATCCTCGCAGGAATCGCCGTCTTCGTCGGCCGTCTCTGGCAGTCGTTCGTTTTTTTCAAAAACGATGTGGTAATCTTCGTCAAAAACAAAGAGCTTTTTGTTCGTTTTGCCGATGTCGAAGATGGCGGTGTGTGGCATAGTTGCTTGCGCTAACTTTTTTGTTTTACTTTGTGTTTTATATCAAAACAGGTACTTCCGATGGAAAAGCAGACAATTATAGTGACTTTAAAATCAAACAAAGCCAATCTTAAAGAGCGCTTTGGTATTGAGCAAATCGGTATTTTTGGAAGCTATGCCAAGGGGACGCAGAAACCTGAAAGCGACCTTGATTTGGTTTATATTTTGAACGAAGGCGAAAAAATGACCCTTGACAAAATTTTTGACATGGAAAACTACCTTCGGCAGTTATTGAATGTCAAGAAAATTGACCTGGTCAACCTGCAATTCATGAACCCATTGGTGAAATTCAAGATGAAAAAAGATGTAATTTATGTTTAGTGACAATAATCTGGTTTTCATTCTCACCATGTTGGAAGCCATTGAAAAAATTGACATCTACAGCAGGGGCTTCGATAATGCAGATGATTTTTATTACGCCAATGAGCAATTGCAATTCAATGCTGTAACCAACCTTTTGCTGGTGATTGGCGAAGAAGCCACCAAAATTGAAGTGAACCTGAAATCAAAGTTTGAGACAATTGCCTGGGATAAAATCACAGGGTTGCGCAACCGCCTCGCTCACGATTATCGGGGAACAGACCGGGAGATCGTTTTCAGCGTTATTCAAAACCACCTACCTGGGCTGAAAATCGCTTTGATTGACATGATTTCAAGTGTGTCTTTTCCTTCCGAAATGTTAGCGGAAGCGCTCAATTCGGAATTCTACACTCACCTCCAATACCTAAGACCATAATCACAGCCCTGTTGCTACCGTCTTAGCTCCCCTCTCCCTGAATAACTCCTTTCGCACCCCCACCTCCCGGAACAACCCCAACGGCTCCAGCGCCCCGCCATTCCGCCGCCTTGCCTCCGCCACCAGCGCCCGCACGTCCGTCCGGTAAGCCGCCTGCAATATCTCCTGGCAGCGCACCGTGTCGTTGTCGAGTTGCGCCGCGTTCAACGCCGGGCGGTCAACGAGCAGCGCCTGGGCGTAGGCAAGTTGGATAGCCTCCACAGATTGCAGCAGGTCTTCGAGCGGGTCTTTGACGTTGTGGCTGGCATCGATCATCAATGCGATTTCGGATTTCGGATTTCGGACTTCGGTTGTTGGCGGCTTCGGATTCCGAAATCCGAAATCCGAAATCCGAAATTGGTTGAGTGCCCCTCCGTCAATTAACTCGTTGAAAATCAGGAACAACTGGTACGGGCGGATGCTGCCCACCGTCAGGTCGTCGTCGCCGTATTTGCTGTCGTTGAAATGGAAGCCGCCGAGTTTGCCCTCCATCAGCAGCAGCGCCACGATTTGCTCGATGTTGGCATTGGGCAGGTGATGGCCGAGGTCAACGAGCGTGTACGCCTGCCCGCCGAGCTTGTTGGCGTAGAGCAGCGACTGCCCCCAATCCCCGACGGTCATGCTGTAAAAATTCGGCTCGAAGGCTTTGTACTCGATGAACATTTTCCAGTGCGGAAGCAGGGCAGCGTAGATTTCCCGCAGGCTGTCCAGTGTGTTTTGAAATGCCCGCCGAAAATTCAACTGGCCGGGGAAGCACGACCCGTCCGCCAGCCAGACCGTGATGGCATCCGAGCCGAGTGCTTCCCCATGTCGGATGACCTCGATGTTGTGCTCGATAGCCTGGCGGCGCACGGCGGGGTCCACGTGTTGCAGGCTGCCAAATTTGTAGCTAAGTGCCTGATTCTGTTGGTCTTGGAATGTGTTGGAGTTCACCGCATCGAAGCGCAGCCCGTGCGAGGCAGCCAGTTCCCGGATGGCCTGGGCATCGGTCGGGATGTCCCAGGGGAGGTGCAGCGAGATGGCCCCGCTCGCCCGGTTGAGGGCATGGAGCAGCCCCACGTCCTCGATTTTTTCCTCCAGGCTGCGAGGCTCGCCGCCGCCAGGGAAGCGCCCGAAACGGGTGCCGCCCGTGCCGAGCGCCCAACTGGGGATGGCCACCTGGAAGGCCGCCAATTTTTCCAGAACACCTTGCTCGCCGGTGATTTCGGCAGTGAGGTACGCCAGTTGTTTTTTGTGCCGGGCGAGGCGGGGCGCATTGTGCGCTTCGATTTGGTGTTGCGTAATTTTCATTTCAGGTAAAAAACTTCTTTCAAAATTGTTGAAACCGGCGAATGGTCAGAATTCGATGCCATGATGTCGCTCATGTACGCCCACCAGCGCTGCATGACGGGGTGCTTGGGCAGGTCTCCCAGGGATTCAGGGTTTTCGATGGTCAAAACGCCGAACAGCATATTCGTCTCTTCGTCCAGAAAAATGGAATAGTCGGCAACGCCAGTTGCTTTCAGCAGCGCTGCCAGTTCCGGCCAGATTTCGTCGTGGCGTTTTTTGTATTCCTCCGCCTGGCCGGGGTGGAGGTGCATTTTGAAGGCTGTTCGTGGCATATTTTTGTTTTTCACCGCAAAAACCCCACCGCCACGCCCCCATCCACGTTCAACGCATTGCCCGTTGACTTGCCGAGCAGCCCGCCGACAAAGGCGAACACCGCATTGGCAATGTCCTCCGGCAAAATCACCTCGCCGAGCAGCGTCCGTTTGGCGTAGTAGGCAGGCAGTTCCTCCACCGAAACACCGTAGGCTTTGGCCCGGCCCTCCGCCCAACCGCCCGACCAGATGTTGCTCCCGGCGATGACGGCATCGGGGTTCACCATGTTCACCCGGATTTTGTCGGTGCCCAACTCGGCGGCCAGCAGGCGGGTCAGGTGCGCCTGGGCAGCTTTGGCCGAGCCGTAGCCTGCGTTGTTCGGCCCCGCCACGACGGCGTTTTTGCTCACGATGTTCACGATGTCGCCACCGAAGCCCTGCTTTCGCATGACCTCCACACCCGCTTGCGACACGAGGAACTGACCTTTCACCAAAATATCGTACAGCTTGTCCCAGTCGGCGACCGTGTGCTCGGCAAGTGGTTTGGAGATGCTGATGCCCGCGTTGTTCACCACGATGTCCACTCCGCCGAAGGCCAGGCAGGCCACTTCGAATGCTTCGGCGATGGAGCGGGAATTGGTCACGTTGAGCGGGACGGCAGCGACGCTGTCCTTGCCGAAGGACTTCAAAATTTCGACTTCGGCATCCGCCAAACGCTGCTCGTCAACGTCGTTCAGTACGACGCAGGCACCCTCGGTGGCCAGCTTTTTCACTGTCGCCAGGCCGATGCCGCCACCGCTGCCGGTGACGAGCGCCACCTTGCCGCTGAGGGGTTTCGGCTTCGGCATCCGCTGCAATTTTGCTTCCTCCAGCAGCCAATATTCTATGTCAAACGCCTCCTGCCGGGGCAGTGCCATGTACTGCGAAATCGCCTCGGCTCCCCGCATCACGTTGATGGCGTTCACGTAAAATTCGGCGGCCACTCGTGCCGTCTGTTTGTCCTTCGCAAAGGTGAACATGCCCACGCCGGGGTACAAAATCACCACCGGATTGGGGTCGCGCATGGCGGGGGAGTTCGGGTGCTTGCAGGTGTCGTAGTAGGCGGCGTACTCGGCCCTGTATTGCTCAAATTGCGGAGCTAAGATTTCCGAAATCTTCGAGATTTCGGAAATCTTCGAGATTTCGGAAATCTTCGAGATTTCGGAAATCTTCGAGATTTCGGAAATCTTCGAGATTTCGGAAATCTGGGCATCCGGCTCCAGTTCCAAAACCAATGGCTGGATCTTCGTCCGCAAAAAATGGTCGGGGCAACTCGTGCCGAGCGGGGCGAGGCGGGCGAGGTCGTTGGAGTTGATGAATTCGAGGACGGCGGGGGCATCGGTGAAATGGCCGATTTTGCGAGGGTTTGAGGACTTGAGGGTTTGAGAGTTTGAGGAACACAAGCCACGGAGGATGGGCGCAATCTGCGCTGCTTGCTTCTTACGCCCCTCACTATCAAGGCTTTGCATTTTGGCTCCGCCAAAAACGGGGCGTGTTTTCTCCAACCTTTTTTCAATAAAAATACTGGCCTGCTCGATGGCTTCAAGGCTGTTCAGGTAGCACTCGTGCGAGGTGTCGCCCCAGGTGAACAGGCCGTGCCCGCCGAGTACGATGCCCCGGATGCCGGGGTTTTCGGCGAGGCATTTTTCGAGTTGCAGCCCCAAATCGAAACCAGGGCGCTGCCAGGGCACCCAGCCCATCGTGCCGCCCCAGATTTCCTGCGTGATGGCCCGGCTGTCCATCGCCGCAGCCACGGCGATGAGCGCATCGGGGTGCAGGTGGTCGATGTGCCGGAACGGCAGCAGGCCGTGCAGCGGCGTGTCAATGCTCGGTGCGGCGCTGTCGAGGTCGTGGAGGCAGTGGAGTTGCAGGCCCACGATTTCGTCCTCGAACTCGAGGCCCCGGTAGCAGTTCTTGAGCTGGTGCAGCTTCTCGACGTACAACCCGGCGATGCCCTTTCGGGTGAGGGTGCCAATGTCGCCGCCGGAGCCTTTGACCCACATCACCTCGGCAGGTTCGCCGGTGAGCGGGTCGGTTTCGGTGGTTTTGCAGGAGGTGTTGCCGCCGCCGTAGTTCGTGATGCGGAGGTCGGCACCGAGCAGGTTGGAGCGGTAGAGGAAGAGGGCGATTTGGTCGTCGCCGAATGCGGCGGCTTTGGGTTCGTCCCAGAGGTAGTTGACGTGGCGGAAGGTTTGGATTGCGGTTTGCATTTCGTACATTTTTATTTCCGGCCAAAGGTAATTTACCCGTCGGATGGTAGCGTTCCGTACTGTTCTGTTTTGGGAGAAAAACTGTGCTCACAACCCTGGAACAGGATAATTTTTCCCCTCATCATCCAGTACCAGCACCAAATCCGTGCGGTGGTCGGGCACGGGCGACCAGACGTAGGGTGGTGCGAAAGTTTGCCAGCCCTTGTTGTCGAAAACGCCAATGGGCGTTGCCTTCCCGGTGCGGGGGTCGTACCAGTGGGCACTCACTGTTTTGCCCGAAATCTTGCCCATGTTCACGGTGACGGGCAGCCCATGCGCTGTGTAAACGAAGGCATAGCCCTCGCCCCGTGCCGCCTGGATTCGGTCAAAAGCATTATTGCCCTCGTCTGCCAGCAGGCCCTGGTCGGGCACCCGCTCCAGCATCGGGCGGCTCTCGATGAGTGTGCGCAGATGCTTCATCTGGCTGGCGGCGGGCAGGTCGAGCGCTTCCTGCCAGGCGTGGAGGTCGGCGAAAAAATGCTCGCCTTTTTTTGAAAAAAAGATGACCGGCCCGCAGCCGTAGGTATGCCCGCAAGCACCCGAAAACACGCTGAGGTATGCCGCCCGGCGCACATCCCAGGCGCTGGCATAGCCCAAATTTTTGGCATCGAAGCAGACGGGCATTTCTTCGTAAATCGCTTCACCGTTCAGAAACGGCTTGGCGGGCGAGCGCTCCCAGTCGGCTTCCATGCGCTGCCACACAGGCGTGTCGTCGCAGTGCCCCGTTTGCAACATGTTCATATCCAGCCAGTTATCATTGTGAAACCAGCGGGACGACGATGCCTCAATGCGCTCCGGCTGTGGGTGGAAGGTCATCAGCGCTCGGTCGCCGCCGCCCGTGCCCTCCTCGACACCTGCCGCCAATGCCTGCCAGATTTCCACGTCGGGCGAACCGTCACGGGGGTCGCGGTCGCCACCGATGACCCAGATGATGTTCGTGCGGTTGCGGTAGCGGTTGCCTATCCACCTGCCGTAAACCCGTGCATTTTCGGGGTTGAAAATTTCGGGACCCTTGCCCCAGCGGTCTTTGAACACCTTGTCGCCCCAGGTGGGCAGCAGGGCGATGTAGAGGCTGTGCGTTGCCGCGAGGTCAATGAGGGTGTCCACGTACCGGAAGTAGGCTTCGTTGGGTTTCGTTGGGTCTTCGCCGTGCAGCGGCAGGTCGCCGTTGCGGTTGGGCGTGTGCAGCACGTCGAGTTCCGCCAGCGCCACTGCCTGGATGACGTTGAAGCCCTGCCCCGCCCGTTTTTTGAAATACACCTCCGCTTCCTGCCGGTTGGTGCGATGAAACAGTTCCCACGCCGTGTCGGCTAACCAGAAGAAGGGCTTGCCGTCGGCGGTGACGAGGTGGCGGTGGTTGTCGCTGACGCGGAGGGACGGCAGTTGGGCAGTCAGCGAGACGGAAAAAAGCAGCAGGATGGGGGAGGAAGTGATATTTGATTTCACTTTTTTGCGTGAAAGATAGGGAGTGTCGAAATAGCCGTCGTGGATATTTAAATGGGAAATTCATTTTTACTTCCGCCCCACCTTTTTCTTCGGGTTGTATCCGAGCCGTTTTCTCAGCCAAAACGCCAGTGCGGCATCGCTTTCGCAAGCCTCCTCCTTTTGAAAAAAAAAGCAGGGGTGAAAATTTCTTGAAAATTTTAACCACTCGGTGCCATCCAGACTGTTCTGGAGCGGCTGGAAGTGGTGGCTTCGGAATTTGGCGAGGCCACGAAAGTGGGCCTAAAAATGGTGTACGAACCGAAATACCTGCGGTTTTTTCAGGCGAGGTTCGAGTCCCTGGGGTGAGAAGTTGAAGCCGCCGCCATCGCCAAGGCATAGCACATCACACCCGCTAAATTTATGCCCATGCCCTTCGCAAAAACCGAAGCCAGTTGCCGTGCATGATGTTTTCAATATCATCTTCGGAATAGCCCCGCCCTTTCAAAAGTGCAGGAAATTTTTGCAAATCGGCGATGGTCTCCAGGTCGTGCGGGCATTGCTCCCTGCCGAATGCGCCGTCCAAATCGGAGCCGATGCCCACGTGTTCGGCGTTCCCGGCAATCTGGCAGATGTGGTCGATGTGCGCCACCACTTTTTCGAGGTCGCAGCCCATGCCCACCGGCGTGGAAACCCTGCGCACCCAGCCCGGCACCACCATCCAGGCATCCAGCACGGCACCGATGACTGCCCCTCGCTGCACCAGTTCCCGGATTTGCTCGTCGGAAAACTGGCGGTTGTGGTTGACCAGCGCCCGGCAGTTGTTGTGGCTCGCCCACACCGCCCCTTCGTATTGCTCCATCGCTTGCCAGAACGCATCGTCACACAGGTGTGTGGCATCGAGGATGATGTTCAGCGAGGCCATTTTTTTGAGCAAATCCAGCCCGTTCCGGTTCATTTTCCCGGTAGCGTCGGTGCCGTTGGCGTAGCGTCCGGGGCCGTAGTGACCGGGGCCGATGGCACGGATGCCGTACTGCCAAGCCCGCTCCACATGGTCGAGCGTCACAATCGAATCAGCTCCTTCGAGGCTCAGGATGTAGCCGATGGGCTTGTCTGCTTGCGCAATGGTGGGGTCGTTCCAGCGGGCGAGGTGTGTGTCAAGTGACTGTATATCAGTGATTTGCGTCAGCTCACCAGCCTCTTCCATCGCCCGATACCAAGCCAATTGCCCCTGCGTGTGCGCCCATGCCTGCTCCGGGGAATGCCAGCCAGGCAAGGGGTTTCCGGGGGCCACGTACCGGGCAATCTGCGTGGCCACCACCAACCCGATGTTGCCTCTGCGCAATTCCGGCAGGCACACCGTCGCATGGGAGCGGTCGGGTTTGTCGGCCATGCCCGCCTCTCGTTGGTTGATGTCTGCGACGGGCAACCGCAAGTTGCGGTTCCATTCCATGGCGTTCATGGCCAGGTCGAGGTGTGCATCTATGGTGAACATGAAGTCGAGGATTTGAGGATTTGAGAGCATGAGGGTTTGAGTTATTTGATGATTTTTCGGTCACGGGCAGTTGTTTTCCATTGGCCATTTGCAATGCCATTTTCGACAATGATTGCCCGCTCATACAATGCCACCGTCGGGCAAATATGATATGGAATGCCGATTAAAACATCACCCACTTTAAAACCATGATTCGCACTGGCCTCCACCACCAGATGCTCTTCGCTTTGACTGACGGGGATTAAATCGGGTGCTTTTGGAAAATATATGCGCTTGCCAATTTCATTCTCGGCAGCGACAGATTTATGACCCAAATCGAGGCAGATTTTCGTCGCATCGGGCAGGGAAATCACCCTCGTAACCAACACCGCAGCAGGTAAAAACGGCTGCTCCGGGCATCCGTCCATGTAGCCTTTGTCCCAGTAAATAAAGGTGCCGGGGCTGCATTCCACCCCATCTCGCATGGTATGGATGGGGAAGGTCGGCGAGCCACCTGCAATGATTATCGGGGCCGCATATCCTGCGCCAATTATTTTATTTTCCAACTTTAAAACCGCATCAAAAGCAGCATCACACACCTCCTCTCTTTTTTCAAAATCAATATCCCGGATATGCCCGTCATACGCCTGCAAACCCACCGGGTGGATGCCATTTATTTTTGAACATGCGGCATATAATTCAAACGCCTTTTCAGGTGAAATGCCCGTCCGGTTTTGTCCGATATTGAGGTCGATATACACCGGAACTTGCAGCCCGGCGGAAGAAAATATGGAAGCCATTTCCTGTGCCGCCGCCAAATTGTCCGTGAGGCTGGAGTAAGCTGTCCCTGGGTATTTTTTGATGACGGAAATGAAGCGCCGCAACTTCGGGCCGACAGGCTGGTACGCCAGCAAAACATCCTTCGCCCCGCAGATCCCCAGCATTTCCGCCTCGGCGATGGTGGCGCACTTGAACTTGGTGATGCCCGCCTCCATCATCAATTTCGTAGCTTCGGCAGATTTGTGGGTCTTGACATGCGGGCGCAAACGACACACATCGCCCACCATTTGCACAGCGTGGGCGATGTTTTGCTTCACCTGTTCCGGGAAAATCATCAGGGCGGGCGAGTCTATTTCGGCTATATTTTCAATTGTGAAATCCATTGTACCTTTATAAAGAACCTGACAATCAAAGGGTTATGAAACCCCGTTTAGGAAATCCGGGCTACATTTCAACCTCAAAAATGCCCTCGATTTCCACCGCCACATTGCCCGGCAACGACCCCATGCCGACAGCACTTCTGACACCAACGCCGTTGTCGTTGCCCCACAGTTCGGCGAACAGTTCGCTGCATCCGTTCACCACTATCGGGTGTTTTTCGTAATCCGGCGTGGCGTTGACCATGCCAAGTAGTTTCACCACCCGCACCACCCTGTCCAAGCTGCCGAGGTGGTCTTTCAACGATGTCAAAATCGCCAATCCACACTGCCGGGCGGCGTATTTGCCCTGCTCCTCGTCCAGGTCAGCGCCCAGCTTGCCCGTGATGAAACTGCCGTCGGTTTTGACCGAGACATGCCCAGAGAAATACACGAGGTTGCCGACCGTCAGGCAGCGTTGGTAGATGCCTTTGGATGTGGGCAAAACAGGCAAGGTCAAGCCCATGTCTGCCAGTTTTTGTTCGATGCTGTCAGTATTCATTTTTTCATTTTTTAGATCACATGGGTGGCTTCCCAGCCCCCTGAAACATTACCTGCATCAACACCATCAACCCCGCCCCAGTAGGTGCCTTGTCGTTTTTGACGACGAAATACACGTCTTGTTTGCCTGTCTGCGGCTTGAGGGGAGCCACTGCCATCGCTGGCATCGGCGGTGCCGTTGGGTCCATTGGCTTGGCCTCGATGGCCGATGTTGTGCCAATCAACTCACCCGTCGGCGAATCGAGGCGCACCTCCACCGAGCCACCGACCATGCCGTAGTTGGCGGGGGCATTGGCCAATACCATCACCGAGCCGATTCCGCTCATGTCCACGTCCTTGTAAGCGATGTAGGCCCCGACTTTTTGGGCGATGGCAATCTTCACCTCCTGTCCGGGGATTTTCATAATCATCATATCGCCATTGAGGTCGGCGGCTGCGGCGGACAGGCTGGCATTGCGCAGCATCATCACCTGCTCCGAGCGGATGCCGGGGATGCCATTCGCCCCCTTGTCGGTGTACGCCACCCGCAGGATGAACACGCCCTGGTCACTTTGCCCCTTCGGAATGGTGGTCGTGTAACTGCCTTTCAGTGGCAATGAATTGGCAGGTTTTGCCGTAATGCCGAGGATGTATTTCACCATCTCCGCCACATCCTTGTCAGGCAGGCTGGGGTGGGCCGCCATCATCACCTCGCCCCAGACGCCTGCCCCGCCTTCTTTTATTTTTTTGGCCAAATACTGCGGTGCTTTCGGGTCGGTGGCGTATTTTTTTGAAATGTCGGCGAAGGCTGGGCCGATGGATTTTTTGTCGAGGGCATGGCAGGATTTGCAGTCGCTTTTTCCCATCAAACTTTTCCCAAGGGAAAAAGCCGAAAAATCGTCGGCAAACTGGTGCCCCTGTGCAATCATCGCCTTGTCGAAGCCCTCCGCCAGGTAGTCAATCGACACGCTCACGGCGGCGGCGGAGATGCTGCCCGATTCGGTGTCTCCATCCTCCTTGTCGCTCACTTTCACCTGATAATCAAACGATTGCCCAGAAAAAAAGAACCCCGTGTTGCCCCGTGTGATGGCGAATTCGAGCTGCGGCGGCTCGTTGCCTGCCTGCACCTCGGTGGTCGAAACGGACTCGCCGCCCTTGCCGTCAGCCACGGTCAGTTCCACCTTGTAGATGCCCGGTTTTTCAAACGAAAAATCCATGTCGGGCGTGGTGAAAGTCTGGAGCGACTTGCCCTCCGGCGACTTCACGTCCCACTTGAATTTCAGGGCATCCTTGTCGCAATCCACCGTGCCTTTCGAGGTGAAATGGGCGGCAAACGGTACGGCGGCCTGCGTTTTGTCAGCGGTGGTTTTCACCTGTGGCTTGCGGTTGCCCGCCGTGTATTCGATGCGCACGAGCCGGGCGTCGTCGTTGCCCTGGAACCAGCCCGTGCCGTATTCCAGCATGTACAAATCGCCGTCCCTGCTGAATTCCATGTCAATCGGGTTGCTGAATTTGTAGCTGCCCATGAACGGCTCCATCGAGGCGTAGCCGCCCGCCGAGTCCAGCGTCACCGCCATGATCCAGCCCCGCATCCAATCGTAAATCAGCAGCTTGCCGTCGTAATAATCGGGGAACGGACGCTTCGCATTTTTGAAATCCTCCGAGTAAAAAACAGGGCCTGCCATCGCATTCCGACCGCCGCTGCCCACCAACGGAAAGTCCGTGGATTCGGCATACGGATACCAGATGAACGGCGGACTGACCGGGGGCAGTTCGGCCAGTCCGGTGTTGTTCGGCGAGTCGTTGACGGGCTTGGCGGGGTCGTATTTTTCGCCACTTTTTTTAGCGGCAAAATCGTATTCCACGTAGGGCTGGTTGTTGCCCACGAAATAGGGCCAGCCGAAGTAGCCCGCCTTTTTCGCCTGGTTTACTTCGTCATAACCCCTTGAACCATAAGGAATTGAGTCGTTGTTGGCATCCGGCCCGACCTCGCCCCAGTAGAGGTAGCCCGTCTTTTTGTCCACCGAAATGCGGTACGGGTTTCGGGTGCCCATCACGTAGGTTTCGGGGCGGGTTTTCTGTGTTCCCTTCGGGAAAAGGTTGCCTTCGGGAATGGTGTACGAGCCGTCCGGCTCCGGGTGGATGCGGAGGACTTTGCCCCGCAAGTCGTTGGTGTTGCCGCTCGATTTCTGTGCATCCCAGGGGCTGCGGCCGGGGCGCTCATCGTTGGGGCCGTAGGCAAAATCACGGGGGCTGGTATTGTCGCCGGTCGAGACGAAGAGGTTGCCCTGCGCATCGAAGGCAATCGAGCCACCCGTGTGGCAGCACTGCTCCCGTTGCACCGGCACTTCGAGCATCACTTTTTTCGACTCCCGCACGAGTTTTTCGTCCTTGAGTTCGTAGCGCACGAGGGCGTTCACGGGCGGGTTACCAGCGGGCGAGTAGTAGAAGTAGATGAAGTTATTTTTCTCAAAATGGGGGTCGAGTTGTACGCCGAGCAGCCCGTCCTCGGCCTCTGATTTTTTGCCATCGGCATCGGTGTACTCGTGGCTGACGGCGATGCTGTCCACCACCATCGTTTTCTTCTCGTTTTGGTCGTAAATCTTGATGGCCCCGTGCCGCTCGACGAACAGCACGTTGCCGCTCGGCAGGATGGCCAGTTCGATGGGTTCGTTCAGTTTTTCATCCAAAATAACCTTGGAAAAACGGTTCTCCTCCGGCATCCGCTTGGTACGCACGGCGCTGTAATCCAAGGCTTTAGGTTTGCCGCCGTTCAAAACCCACTGGATGCCGCCCCAGAGGTGGTTGAGGAAAAGCGGCTCCGTGAACGACTCGATGGTATGCCCCATCGCTGTGTAAAACGCCCGCCCGCCGTCGTACCCCTGGTACCACGAAACAGGGTGGTTGTCGCCGTTGGTACCGCCGGTGTAGGTTTTTTCGTCAATTTTCACCAGCACTTTGATGTCCGGGCTGATTTGTTTGAAATTGTAAAATTCGTCCGTGCGCTTGAAGCGCTCCGGCAGGGAGTCGCAGGCAGCGTGGTTGTGGTCGGTCACGTAGTACTCGCCCTCCTTCACGTTCGGGTTGTTCGGATGGCTTTCAAAATAAGCGCCCGCCAACTTGCCATACCAGGGCCAGCCGTACTCCGTGTCGGTGGCGGAGTGGATGCCCACGTAGCCGCCGCCCGCCTGGATGAAGCGCTCGAAATTGTTCTGCTCCTCCGGGTTCAACACGTCGCCGGTGGTGTTTAGGAACACGACAGCGTGGTATTTTTTCAGGTTTACTTCGTAAAAAGCCGAGTCGTTTTCCGTCGTGTCCACCTGGAAATGGTACTTCTTCCCCATCGCCAGCAGTGCCACTTTGCCCGCTTCGATGGACTCGTGGCGGAAGCCTGTGGTCTTGGAAAAGACAAGGACACGGGGCGGTTGTCTGGAGCAGGAAAAGAGGAAGAAAAGGAAAGCCAAGGTGCTGAAAATCAGATAATTAAATTTCAGCAGCGGGAAGTTGAAGTTGGTCATGTTTTGAATAAAATTTAGTGTTTGGATGGCTTGAAGTGGTCGGGCAATCAATGTTTTTACCGGCCGATGAAACAACCCGGGGGCGTTCAAAGCCGGGAGCGCCGAAGTGGGGAAATTTGTAGGCCATATTTTAATTCTGCGAGAAATATACGAAACATAGAATCTGAAATGCGGTAAAAAGATAAAGTGATTTCCCATGTGGTTTGAAAATAAAGTTGCCACCGATTTTCACGGAAATATTATCGGAAAACCGTGCAGCTCGTGACAAAAAATCACACCTTCATTTCAAATACTTTTCAAAAAACGCCAGCGTCCTTCCCCAGGCCAATTTTGCAGCCGCCTCATTATATCTCGCCGCAGAAGTATCATTGTGGAACGCATGTTGAGCGCCGGGGTACAGATGCTGCTCGTATTTCACGCCAGCCGATTTTAATGCCTCCTCGTAGGCGGCCATTCCAGCATTCACCCGTTCGTCCATTTCGGCGTAGTGCAATTGCACGGCAGCCTTGATTTTTGGCACATCGGCGGCTTCGGGCTGCCTGCCGTAGAATGCGACGGCGGCTTTCAGGTTCGGCACGTGTACGGCCAGGTTGTTCGCCATTGCCCCGCCCCAGCAGAAGCCGACGCAGCCGAAATTGCCGTTGCAGTCCTCCCTTTTTTCTAAAAAATCGAAAGCACGGATGAAGTTCTGGAGCGATTCCTCTGGTTTCAGGGTGGTGAACAACTGCCGGGCGTCGTCCTCGTTGGCAGGGGTGCCGCCGAGCGGTGCGAGGGCATTGGGCGCAAGGGCGAGGTAGCCCGCCTTGGCTGCCCGCCGGGCCACGTCTTCGATGTGGGCGTTCAGCCCCCGGTTTTCGTGGATGACCACGACCGCAGCGTATTTTTTCTGCTTTTTTGGCCGGGCGATGTAGCCCTTCATTTCTCCGTTGACACCCGCCCAGGTGACGTATTCGGTGTGCAGGTCGTCGCCCTGCGTTTTTGCGCCGGCGGTGCAGCTTGTTTCAATCAGTGGCAGCAAGGTCAAGGCCGCCGCCATGCCGCCCGTGAGCTTGGCGAGGCGTTCGATAAACTCCCTGCGGGGCAGTGGCTTGTGGGTGTACTCGTCGTAGAGGTTGATGACTTGCTGGTTCATAGCAATCGTTTTATTTTGAAACAAGGTAGCTTTTTTGGATTGGTAACACGGGGGGAAATTGTAACTGCAAGCCATTGGTTTTTGCCAACGGCTTGCAGCATAAAATCTGTCCCGGGCAGGGGAATTCCATTGCTTATTGCTTCGCCTGGTTCATCTCCAAATTCACCACAATATCCACCGCCTCGCCGACTACCAGGCCGCCCGCTTCCGTCATGCTGCTCCATTTCAGGTTATAATCGAAACGGTTGATGGTGGTCTTTGCCTTGAAACCCGCCTTCGTGGTTCCACGGGCAACGGCAGTGCCGCCGTAGGTCACGTCCCAAGTCACTTGTTTGGTCACGTCTTTCACCGTCAGGTTGCCAGTCAGCTTGTACTTGTTTCCGCCTTGCGGGGTAAACGAAGTGCTTTCAAACTTGATTTGCGGAAACTTTTCGGCACCGAAAAAATCGTCGCTTTTCAGGTGCTTGTCTCGTCCTTCGTTGTCCGTGTTGATGGAGGTTACGTCAACGGCGAAGCTGATGTTGGCGTCGGAATAGTCGGGTTTTGTGTTGGTCATTGTGCCGTCAAAAATTTTAAAAGAGCCTTCCACTTCGGAAATCACAAGGTGCGTGACGGTGAACTTCACGGAAGAGTGCGCTTTGTCAACCGTCCATTTCGTTTCGGTGGTTGCCGGGGAGGGGGCGCTTGGCTGCACCGTGTTTTCCGGTTTGGTAATGAATGAAAGGCTGATGAAGCCCATCATGGCGAAAAGCGAAAAAATGAGAACTGGCTTTTTCATGAAACAGATGATTTAAAGTGAAAAATTTTGCCTCGACATAACCCTGCTTTCCCCATTGGATTTGTTGAAAGCGCAAGTTGTTTCGCAGCACTTTTGATTTTGGATGAAATTTTTTTTATGGTTTGTAGCCCCCGCCCGAGAGCGGTGCTACCTAAAAATCCCCGCCCCTGAAACTTTCGGTGGCGGTAAATGGCTTTCAGGCGGGCATTGAGTTCGGGCAGGTGGAAGGGTCTGGTGAGATAGTCATCGGCACCGAGTTCCAGTCCTGTAATGCGGTCGTCGAGGGCGTTTTTGGCAGAGATGATGAGTGCGCCCGCCTCCGGTTGGGTCTTTTTCAACTGGTGCAGCAAATCCAGCCCACTCCCGTCGGGCAGCATGATGTCGAGCACGAGGATGTCGTAGGGGAAGGCCGCCAATTTGTCCTCAGCCTCCCGGAACCCGGAAGCCGCCTCGCAAACGATGTCGCCCCGGTTGCAGTAGGACAATACGTTGCCCGGCAATGCTTTTTCGTCTTCGACAATGAGTATTTTCATGACGGAGGCAAAAGTTGAGGGAGATTTTGAAGGAATTTTGAACCCAACACAGAATCAATACGACAACCCGTAACCGAATTTGTACAACGGCATCTCCGAATCGTACGGTAAATCCTCCTTCTGCCCCCGCACGGCCTCCATCGACGAGGGCAACTCGAAGGGCAACTTCCCGCCCGGTTTTGCTTTGCCGAAAATCACGTCCAAAACCGCAGCATCACTGGCACCGAAGTCCGCCAGCAATCCGGCGGCTTTCTCCGAAATTTCCGGGATGACGGCGGGCCGGTCGAGGTAAAGGTCCACGATGGTCGGCACGGTGTTCAGTAGCTCCAGGATTTCCGCTTTCTCTTTTTCCTTGAAATCGAGGTCGCCGTGGTGGAACATTTTGGCGAAAAAATTCTGCGACTCCACTGGCACCCACGGCGTGTTGAGCCGAAGGATGGCGATGTCGGCCAGCTTGGGGTCGTCCACCACCGTACCGTAGTTGGCGGCGACTTTCGGGTCCATGTTTTTCACAAAAATCTTCAACTTGCCGGATGCCAGCGGCAAGGTTTTTTTGCCACGCAACTCGCTGTTTTTCAGCAAAGTAAGTGCCCGCCGCTGGGCGGCTTCGCCCGCTGCCTTGAAGTCTGCCCTGCCAACGGTTTTCACCGCTTTTTCCACGTCCACGTATGGGTTGTCGAACAGGCCCAACTGGAATTTCTGGCGCAGCAACCGTCGCACCGACTGGTTGATTCGGTCTTCGGCGAGCTTGCCTTTTTTCACCAAACCGACCACATGTTGCGGGCAACTCTCGCCGCCGAACTGGTCAACGCCTGCCTCGATGATTTTCAGCACCCGGTCTTCTTCGCTCAGGTGCTCCACGCCCCAGGCACGGGCGGGCCAAACCGTCACGCCGAGGTTGGCGTCCGTCACCAGCCCCCAGTCTGTGCAAATGACTCCGTCGAAGTGATATTTTTCACGGGCCAGCCCGGTGATGATGGCCTTGTTGTACGACATGGCCACGTCCTCGTCGGTCTGTCCGGTCGGCACACCGTAGTAGGGCATGATGGAGGCCGTGCCTGCCTTGAACGCCGCTTCGAACGGGATGAGGTGGTAGTTGAAATTGTTGCCGGGATACACCTGCCCCTTCTGGAACTCGAAGTGCGGGTCGAGGCCCTCCTTCTGCGGGCCGCCGCCGGGGAAGTGTTTGGTCATGCAGGCCACGCTGTTGGAGTCCAATTTTTCACCCTGAAAACCCCGAACGTACGCTTCGACGAGCTTCGCCGTGAGTTGTGCATCCTCCCCAAATCCGCCGTTGATGCGGGGCCAGCGAGGCTCGGTGCCGAGGTCAATCTGCGGGTGCAGCGACACCCGCATCCCTACGGCGAGGTACTCCTGGCGGCAGATGTCGGCGTGTTGGCGCACCAGTTCCGGGTCGCCGATGGCTCCGAAACCCAGCGCTTCCGGCCATAGCGAAAATGCGTTGGCCGACATGGAAAAAATGTTGGCACTGAACGAATTTCGTGGGTCGCTGGCGATGGTGACGGGGATGCCGAGGCGGCTCTCCTCCGCCGCTTTCTGGATGGCATTGTACCCCACCGCCAATGCCTCCACGCCCGGCACTTGCCAGAAATTGAAGTAGTTCATCTTCATCTCGTTGATGGACTTGGGGGCGGATGGCAGGCGGGCGGCGAAGCCCTGTGCACCGGGCTTGCTCTCCAGCGTCCCGTCGTCATTGACGAAGGTACCGTTGATGAACATCATGCCCGCTTTTTCCTCCAGCGTCATCTGCGAGAGGAGGTTTTCCACCCGTTTTTCAATGGGCTGGGTGCGGTCTTCGTAGGGGTCCATTTTGCCGTTTTTGTTGAGGTCACGGAAGCCGACTGGCGGCTGCTTTTGGACCCCGGAGAAGGAAAAAACGGCAAAAGCCAATGCGCCGCACACAAACGGCAGAAGATTGCTGAGTGCTTTTTTCATTTTTTTAAAAGTTTTAACCGGCATGAAATGGTCACGTGGTCGTTCATCGGAATTGCGGTAGCGAAGGAAAAAACAAACCTCCACAACGTTAGCAGGTGTCGTCGAATTTGGGAAATGTGTGGATGAAAAACTTTGATAATCAGCACCAGCGGGCAATTTTGCCACGGCACAAAGTTACCGGACAGGTTTCCGGAAACCGTTCCGCACCGTTCTGTGAAAACGGAATTTTAAACTGCTGGATAAAATTTATTCGCCGTCGTCGGCTTCCTCGCCGGTGAAAATGACTTTTTGGTACAGGTTGGATAGTTTCACAGGCTTGCCTTCGATGAGGAACGACTGGTCGAGGCGGTCGTAGTCGGCGTTTTCCCAGCGGTCGCTGTCGCCGATGCGGTCGAAATTCGAGGCGCTCGGTCAGGGTGGTCGGAAATTTAGTTGCAACGCTCATGCTCATCTGTTTTTTTCTGTTGGACAAAAATAGGTTTTACAAGCAGATTTCCCAAACGCCCGTCCGTACCGTAGCGGCAGTTTTTACTTTTGCCAAACGGGTTTGAAAAAAAAAATCACCGTTCCCGGTTTATGAGCAGCAGCATCCACATCAACGAGCACTCCAAAACCCCGAAGTACAAGCAAATCGTGCAGTCCGTGCTGGCAGGCATCGAGCGGGGGGAGCTGAAAACGGAGGACAAACTGCCCAGCGTCAACCGCCTGCTCATCGAGTTCGACATTTCGAGGGACACGGTGGTGAAGGCTTACGACGAGTTGAAGGCGATGGGGGTCATCGAGTCCGCCGCCGGGAAGGGCTACTACGTGACGGGCAAATCCGTGCAGCGGCGGGCGAAGGTGTTCCTGCTGTTCAACAAACTCAGCGCCCACAAAAAAATCATCTACGATGCCTTCGCCAAAACGCTGGGCGACGGGGCCAGCATCGATTTTTTCATTTACCACAACAACTACCGGTTGTTCAAGGAGTGGATTTTGGAAAACAAGGACAAGGGCTACACGCACTTTGTCATCATCGCCCACTTCCTCGACGGTGGGGACGATGCTGCTACGGTCATCAACCAAATCCCGAAAAACAAGTTGATTTTGCTGGACAAAAAAGTGGAGGACATCACCGGCGAGTACGCCGCCGTTTACCAGGATTTTTCAAAAGACATCCAAACCGCCCTGACGGAAGCCCTGCCCCTGCTCGAAAAATACAAGCGCCTGAAAATCATTATCCCGCCGTACAGCTACCACCCGGTGGAAATCCTGGCCGGGTTCAAGGCTTTTTGCACGGAGTATGCGTTTGATTATCAGGTGGTTAGCGACATTTCAACCGAACCGCTCACTGCCGACGAAGCCTACGTCAACCTCATGGAAGACGACCTCGTGACGCTCATCAAACGTGTCAAGGAACTTGGCTTGAAAGTGGGGCAGCAGGTCGGCATCCTGTCGTACAACGAAACGCCGCTCAAGGAAATCCTGCTGGACGGCATCACGGTCATCTCCACGGATTTTGAAAAATTAGGGCAAACGGCAGCGCAGATGGTGCTGGACAACCGGAAGGCGCACGTGGCGAACCCCTTCCGGTTGGTGGTGAGGAATTCGCTGTGATTTTCAACCCGGCCTGCTTTTTGAAAATAATCAAAAATAGTAATGTAAACCTTACCGCCGGAACTATCTTCGCGGCGTTTTTTCCAAAAACAGCTTTTGTACCGGCGACTTGAGTAGCCGAAAATTATCGGCGACTCAAGTCGCCGGTGAAGTTGAAAAC
>JACRAN010000351.1 GCA_016234735.1 Bacteroidota bacterium
GATTTCGACAACGACGGCGACCTCGACGTGGTGGTGAACAACCTCGAAGACGAACCCTTTTTGTACCAGAATTTGACGATAGAACACAAAACCCCCAACGCCAATTACCTGTCCTTCAAGCTCAAAGGCGCACCCGGCAACAGGAATGCAATCGGGGCAAAGGTGGTTGTTTTCAAAAAACAGGAAAAAATCATCGTCGAGCATTTCCCCGTCAGGGGCTACCAGTCCAGCGCCCTCGCCAACCTCCACGTCGGCGTGGGCGACACCGCTACGGTGGACTCCGTGCTGCTCATCTGGCCCGACCTCAGCTACGAGCGGTTGCCAAATGCCGGGTACAACAGGGTGACGGCCCCGGCCTGGCGAAGCGGCCTTCCGCGCTTTGATTTCAATATTTTGAAAAATAAAAAAGCCGCACTGTTCGCGTTTTCCGACCTCAGCGAAGCGACGGGCCTCAACCACCGGCACGTTGAAAACCAGTTCGTAGAGTTTAACCGGGAAGCCCTGATTCCCCACATGGTCTCCTCCGAAGGCCCGGCCCTGGCCGTCGGCGACGTGAACGGCGACGGGCTGGAAGACGTTTTTTTCGGCTCCGCAAAACGGCGGTTCAGCGCCTTGTACCTGCAAAAACCGGGAGGAACATTTTTTGAGAAAACCCCCGATGCCATCCTTTCCGATAGTCTGATGGAGGACGTGGACGCCGTTTTCGCCGATGTGGACAACGATGGGGACCTGGACCTGGCCATCGCCGCCGGGGGCAATGAGTACCAGGGCACCCAGGATGCCATGAAGCAGCGCTACTACCGCAACGACGGCAAGGGCAACTTCCAACGCATTGATTTTCAAGGCGTTTACATGACTGCATCCTGCATTCTCCCCGCCGATTTCAACAAGGATGGGCTGGTTGACTTCTTCCTCGGCGCTCGTGCCGTGCCCTGGAACTACGGCATCACTCCCTCCTCGGCCCTGATGCTCAACAAGGGCAATGGCCGATTTGAAAACATCCTCGAAAAAACGACCGACGGCCTCAAAGACGCCGGCTTGGTGAAACACGGGGCCTGGGCCGACATGGACGCCGACGGCGACCCCGACCTCGTGCTGGCCATCGAGTGGGAACCCATCACCGTTTTCCTGAACAATAACGGCATTTTTGAAAAGAAACCCATCAACGACCTGTCCGGCTGGTGGAACTTCGTGCTGCCACACGACTTCGACGGCGACGGCGACCTCGACCTGCTGGCGGGCAACCTGGGCGAGAACGCCAAGTTCAAACCCACTAAAAAAGAGCCGCTCCGCATGTACGTCGCTGATTTTGACGACAACGGGCAAATCGAACAAATCCTGACCTATTACCTGAAAGGCAAGGAAATCCCCTTTGCCAATTACGCAGGCATCACGAAGCAAATGCCCTCGCTCAAAAAGCGCTACCTCTACGCCAAGGACTTTGCGAAAGCTACCCTTGCGGAGCTTTTTGGAAGTACAAAACTGGCCAATTCCATCCACCGGGAAGTCAATACCTTGCAGAGCATGTACTTTGAAAACAAGGGCAACTGGCAGTTTGAGCCGCACCCGTTACCTGATGTGCTGCAATTCAGCACCCTAAACTCCGCCGCCCTGGCCGGTGATGGAAAAAAAGAAGTGCTGCTCGGCGGGACCTTCTTCGATTGCATGGTTGAAATGGGGCGGTACGATGCCAACTTCGGCAACGTGCTTTCCATTTCGGCTGGTGGAAAAATGGAAGTGTCACCGCTCGGCGGCCTCCTCATCGAGGGGCAGGTCCGGCGCATTGTGCCGGTCAAGGCAGGAGGGCAGCAGCTTTTTATCCTGGCAAAAAACAACGAAGCGGCGCAGGTGATCCGACCAGTTCCAGCAATTGGCCAATCGCCAACCCGTACAAAATAAATGGATACGGGCAAGGCAACCTGTGCCGGATTACGTTAACATTTGGTTTCATTTTCAAAAACAATACTGATTTCATGCGCCACAGTGTCGTTATCCTCAGCTTCTGTATCCTTGCCGCCTGCAATTCAGATAAAAATGCGCCCGTTTTATTTGAAAAAATTGCCTCCTCCCATTCCGGCATCAACTTCATCAATCATGTCGAAAACTCCCGGAAGCTCAACATTTTCAATTACCGAAATTTCTACAACGGCGGCGGCGTGGCCCTCGGCGACATCAACAACGACGGCCTCACCGACGTGTTCCTCACCGCCAACATGGGCGACAACAGGCTCTACCTCAACAAGGGCAACTTCCAGTTCGAGGACATCACCGAGCAGGCCGGGGTCAAAGGCACCAGGGCCTGGAGCACCGGCATCGTCATGGTGGACATCAACGCCGACGGCTGGCTCGACATCTACGTTTGCAACGCTGGCTACTTCGAGGGCGACGACCAGGAAAACGAACTGTTCATAAATAACGGTGCCTCTGAAATCCGAAATCCGAAATCCGAAATCGTCATCCCCACCTTCACCGAAAAAGCCGCCGACTACAACCTCAACGAAAACGGCTACACCACCCATGCTGCGTTTTTCGATTACGACCTCGACGGCGATCTCGACTGCTACATCCTCAACAACAGCTTCATGCCCGTGAACACGCTGAATTACAGCAACAACCGGGAACTCTACGCCCAGGACTGGCCCGTCGCCGACTTCCTCAAAGGCGGCGGCGACAAGTTGCTCCGCAACGATGGGGGCAAGTTTACTGATGTGACCACACGGGCAGGCATCTACGGCTCGCTCATCGGCTTCGGCCTCGGCGTTACCGTCGGCGATGTGAACGGCGACTACTGGCCCGACCTCTACATCTCCAACGACTTCTACGAGCGGGACTACCTCTACATCAACCAGCAGAACGGCACCTTCAAGGAAGAAATCGAAAGCTGGACAGAGCACCTCAGCCTTGCCTCGATGGGTGCCGACATGGCCGACATCAACAACGATGGCTTCCCCGAAATCTTCACCACCGAAATGCTCCCTGCCGACGAAATCCGCCTGAAAACACTCACGGTTTTTGAAAATTACAACATCTACCAACTCAAATTGGAGCGGGGATTTTACCACCAGTCCCTCCAGACCTGCCTCCACCTCAACAACAAACACCGAACGTTCAGCGAAATCGCCCACTTCGCCGGGGTGGCCGCCTCCGACTGGAGTTGGGGGGCGCTCATGTTCGATGCCGACAACGACGGCTACCGGGACATCTACGTCTGCAACGGCATCTTCCACGACGTGATTGACCAGGATTTCATTGACTTTTTTGCCAACGAAGTCATGCAAAAAATGGCCCTCACCGGCAAAAAAGAGGAGATTGAAAAAATAATCGAAAACATGCCTTCCGTCCCCATCCCAAACAAGGCGTACCGCAACCGGGGCGGCCCCGACGGGTCGGGGCAGGCTCTCACCTTCGAGGATGCAGGTGAAAAATGGGGCTTCTCCACCCCCTCCTTCTCCAACGGTGCCGCATACGGCGACCTCGACAACGACGGCGACCTCGACCTTGTGGTCAACAACGTCAACCAGGAGGCCTTCGTCTATCGGAACAAGGCCAGCGAGACGCTGAAAAACCACCACCTCACGGTGCAATTGAAGGGCAAAGGGCAGAACAGCTTCGCCGTTGGTTCCCTGGTAAACTTGTACCGTGGCGGCGAGCAGTTGAACTTCCAGCTCGTGCCGTCGAGGGGCTTCCAGTCGTCGGTGGACTACAAGATGGTCTTCGGGTTGGGGCAGTCGGCGGCTATCGATTCGCTGGTGGTCATCTGGCCTGACCGCTCGAAATCGGTGATGCCCGCACCGCCAGCCGACACACTGCTGGCACTCGATTGGGCAGGCGCAAGCGGCATCGTATCGGGCAATTTGTACGATTTTTTACCGAAGGGAAAAAAGCTGCTGGAAGAAGCGCCGTGCAGCTTTGCGCAGCACCACGAAGATGGCTTCGTTGATTTTTACCAGGAGGGCCTGACCTTCCGCATGGTGTCCAGGGAAGGCCCCCGTGCCGCCGTCGCCGACGTGAACGGCGATGGCCGGGAGGACGTGTTCATCGGCGGTGCCAAGGGACAGCCGGGGCAACTTTACCTGCAAAATGCTGCCGGAGGCTTCGCCCAAAGTGACCGAAAAACCTTTGACCAGGACTCCTCCTACGAGGACACCGCCGCCACGTTCTTCGATGCGGACGACGACGGCGATGCCGACCTCTTCGTCGGCAGCGGCGGCAACCACCAGCCGCCCAACTCCCGCTTCATGCAGGACCGGATTTATTTCAACGACGGCAAGGGCCATTTTACCCACAACGAACGGGCGCTCACCCCCAACGGCATGAACACCGCCGTGGCCGTGCCGCTCGATTTCGACGGCGACGGCGACCTCGATTTGTTCGTCGGAAGTCGCTGTGTGCCAGGGGTTTACGGCATACCCGCCCGCCATTTTCTGTATGAAAACGACGGCAAAGGCCGGTTCCGGGACGTGGTGAAAACGGTCTGCCCAGACCTCTTGCGCCTCGGCATGGTCACGGATGCCACATTGGCCAACGTGGTCGGCGACGCCGCACCGGAACTGGTAATCGTCGGCGAGTGGCGCAACCCGATGTTCTTTGAAGTAAAAAAGGGCCTCAAGCTCGTACAGACCAGCCTGAATGCCGTCTCCGGCTGGTGGTACGCCGTGAATGCCGCCGACCTTGACGGCGACGGCGACCAGGACCTCGTGCTGGGCAACCGGGGCGAGAATTTCTACTTTACCGGCACACAGGAACAGCCCGCCAAGCTCTGGGTGAGCGATTTTGACAAAAACGGCATGGTGGAAAAAATCATGACCCGCCGGGTACACGGCAAGGACATGCCCATCCCGATGAAAAAAGAGCTGATGTCGCAATTGCCCGGTCTGAAAAAGGAAAGCCTGAAGCACGCCGAGTATGCCCGAAAGTCCATCCAGGAATTATTTCCAACGGAGGTGCTTGAAACGGCGGACGTGATGGAGGGCAATTATTTCAAATCGGCGGTGGCACTGAACGAGGGCAACGGCAACTTCAAGCTGCTGCCCCTGCCGAAGGAGGTGCAGTTTTCGTGCGTGAACGCCATCTGGTGCGGCGACCTCGACGGCGACTCGAAGCCCGACCTGGTGCTGGGCGGCAACGATGCGGGGTTCACGCCACAGTTCTCGAAATTGGACGCCAGCTTCGGGCACGTGCTGCTGAACCGGGGCACCCCCGAAGGGGCAGGCGGCCTGTTCGAGCGGGTGGAAAACCGGGGGTCGGGGTTCTCAGTACGGGGCGACGTGAAGCAGGTTTTTGAGTTAAAAAATGGCAAGGAACGCCGGTTGGTGGTGCTGGTGAACGATGGGAGGCCGAGGCTTTTCAAAGTTTTGTAGCAGGTGAGGAGGCAATCAATTGGCGTGTTCAATGCGTTTTGTAAAAAAGCAGTTTTAATGTAGTTTTGTAGAAAATTATCCGTCATGTCAACAGCCATTGCACAAGTCGAACCCAAGCCAAAAGTTGCTGGCCGCCAGCCCAAGCGCATTTCGTTGCAGGAATTCCTGCGGCAGTATTCCGACAAGGAAGACGGCTACAAGTATGAGTTTAATAATGGCGTTATTGAAAAAACTAAGACGATGAACCAATATCAATCCAGATTATTTTTCTTACTCAACAGGTTGTTCTTGAACACAAAAGCTTTCAAAAATGGAGGCGGTTTGATTTCTGAAACTGATATGGCAACCTCAGAATCTCAACTTCGTCGTCCCGATATCGCCTTTTACGCTGGTGACCAAATAGCAAAGATGGAACCCGGTGGAAACCAAATCGCCCCATGGCTCGCCGAAGTCATCTCCCCGACCGACAATGCCGACAAAATCAACGAAAAAATGGAGGAATACTTCAGGGGCGGAGTGCAGGTGGTTTGGCATATTTTCCCTGCCTCCAATCAGGTGTACGTGTACACTGCCCCGGACGAAGTGACCATTTGCCGTGGAAAAACCATGTGCAGCGGTGCGCCCGCACTGCCCGATTTTGAAATCAGCGCCGAAGCGTTGTTTGCGTGAGCTTTCCATCAAAAGCTGAGGCAGGTCGCCCACATTTTACCTGAAACTCAGGGAATTGTGCCTCGTGGGTTATTTCCAATCAGAAAAAGTTGGAGAGGAGATATTGAACTACGACTGATTCCGGGAGGCTATTCAGGCTGTGTGCCGCTGGCAGAAATCGGGAATGCGTGGTCGCTATGGGGTTTTTTTGAATTTTTTTTAGTTTTTTGTTTGAATTTCTATGATTGATTCTGTGAATCAAAATATTTTATTGAAAAATAAAAAGTCATTCGCTAAATTCGCCCAATAAAATTATTTTTTCACTAAAACAAAACGCAATGAATACCAACAAACTCTTGGTCGGTGCACTCCTTGGCGGGGTCGCCTATTTTCTGCTCGGATGGGTGCTTTACGGAATGCTGTTCGCGGAAACGCTCGCCTCAATGATGCCCGGCATGGCTGCTGTCCAGCGGGCACAGGCCGATATGGACATGGTTGCCATGATTGTCGGCAATCTCGTATTCGGCCTCCTGCTTGCCTACATTTTCGAGAAATGGGCAGGTGTCCGCTCCTTCATGGGTGGGATGGTTGCAGGCGCGACCGTCGGCTTCCTGGTTGCCTTGGGGTACGACAGCATCATGCACGGCGTGACCACCATGTGTAGCTGGGGTGGTGTCATCCTCGATTCCGTCATCTTTGCCGTCATGAGCGGCGTGGCAGGCGGTCTGATTGGCTGGTGGCTTGGCTACAACCGGAAGTGATTTTGAAGCAACCGAGTTAAAAAAAAACCTGCTTGCCGTCGGCACGCAGGTTTTTTTTATGGTGTGAAACTTCAAATCCTCGTCGTTTTCCGCTTCTTTTTCGGTGCCTCCTGCGGTTTTTCCTCCTTTGGCGAAGGTGGCTGGGAGGGCCTCGTTTCAGGGGATAGGAAATCAAAACCCAGGTCGAACGGGCTGTCCCAATTGAACTGCATCCGGTCATTTTGGCCGGGCAAGGGCTGCTTGAGACCGTCGGGGTTTGGCACCACCATCACCTCCAACGGGCTGGTTTCCAGCACTTTATCGCCTGCGTTCACATAGGCGGGCAGGATGTAGAAAGCGCCCAACTCCCTCGGTTCGAGGTAGTAGGTGATGGTCATGCCCTGCGTCACGTCGCCGTTCACCATGCTCATGGACGTGCTGAAATTAGGCCCGCTCACCACGTTGAAATGTTCGCTGAAATCAGGTGCCTCGAAGTTTTGCCCGTCTGCGTTTTCGAGGGTGAATTTCACCTCGAAAAAATTGTCCATCAGGATGGAATCGGTGCTGACGGAGACGGTGAATTTGACAGGTTTGCCCTGTGAAAAGGAAAAAGTTGAAATTAAAAAAGTTGTGAGTAGAAAAATAAGTGCGCTTTTCATAGGTCAAAAATTTTATGACAAGGTGCTTTCCAGACGGGAAATACTGGTTTTCAAATCGTAAGAAATAGACACCGGTTTTTCCGAAGTTTTCAAATATGCCATCGTGTGGGCAATGAATTCATCGAAAGTGCCAATGCCAAAATCGGACTGTATCAGGGTAGCCAGCAACTCTTTTATCAGGGTGTTTTTTTTAAATTGGAACTGCCTCGCCATCGTCGTTTCAACTTCGTCGTTGGTGGAAAACTTTTTTTGCATGGTATCGGCTTCCACAATCTCTCTTGTCAAAGCCTTGATTTTATAAAATTGTTCCGCTCTTGAATTTTTCATAACTGAAGTTGATTTTGATGATGCCTTTCGGATGCCTCACACCTGTTTCGTCTTCCCGTGTGTGGCCAAAGAGGTTTGTCCAGTAAGCAAGGGCATCGAGGTATTTGTCGTAAATCGGGTCGATTGGCCGACAGATTGGGACAAAGAAAACATCGAGGCCATGAAACTGTCGTGAATTTTCAAGAAACCAGATGACCTGCCGTTGATTTTTCCTGAACAGTTTCAAATCAAGGAAAGTTACAAGGTCGATGTCACCGGGTTTCGCTTTGGTCGTTACAAAACTTCCATCAAGCAGTTGGTAAAAATCGCCTTTCAAGGTATCGAACAAATCATCCAGAAACCGCAAATAGTTTTGAAAAATAGCTTGCCGGTGTTCTGAATCTTCAGTTTTCACTGCAAAAAACGCTTCAAATTCCTCTAAGGTTGTCTCAATGATTGAAGGGGGTGTCAGGTTTCCATTTTCGTCAAATTGCAGCATCTTCGGGCGGTTTCTACAAAGTTAAGGTTGAAAGTTTGAACGTCGAAATTCAACTTCACACATCCATCACCTTGCGTTTCAACTCAAAATTCCGGCCCAGGTACAGCCGCCGCACCTGCTCGTCGTCGGCCAGTTCCTCGGCGGTGCCCGCTTTGAGGATGGCACCGTCGTACATCAGGTAGGCCCGGTCGGTGATGGATAGCGTCTCCTGCACGTTGTGGTCGGTGATGAGGATGCCGATGTTGCGGGCCTTGAGTTTGTAAACTATGGTCTGGATGTCCTCGACGGCGATGGGGTCGATGCCTGCGAACGGCTCGTCGAGGAGGATGAAGCTGGGGTTGCTGGCCAGCGCCCGTGCGATTTCGGTGCGGCGGCGTTCGCCCCCGGAGAGGGTGTCACCGTTGTTTTTTCGCACCCGAAGCAGGCCGAATTCATCGAGCAGCGCCTCGCAGCGCTCGCTCTGCTCCTCCTTGGGGAGCGCCATCATCTCCAGCACGGCCCTGATGTTGTCTTCCACGCTCAACTTTCGGAACACCGACGGCTCCTGCGGCAGGTAGCCGATGCCGAGCCTCGCCCGCTTGTACATCGGCAGGGCGGTGATGTCTTCCTGTTCCAGGAAAACCTGGCCCTCGTTGGGTTTGATGAACCCGACCACCATGTAAAATGTGGTCGTTTTGCCTGCCCCGTTCGGGCCGAGCAGCCCAACGATTTCGCCCTGGTTCACGTCGAGGGAGACCTGCCTGGCGACAGTGCGCTCGCCGTAGCATTTAACTAAATTTTCGGTGCGTAGAATCATGTCGCAAAGTTCCGAACTAAAACGAAAGCCGTGGGAAAAATTGCGGATGTTCACCTTTTCCTAACCCGCCAAAGTTGCCACCCCAGCACCGCTCCGCAAATCGCCAGCCCCAGGAATTCCCTCGTGTATTCGATGTACGGTGTTTCGGCCTTCATCTGTCCGGCAATGTTCGGTCTGCCGATTTTCACCCACTCGATGAACTCCGGCACCCACACCACCATCCAAACCAGACATACGGCGATGCCCGCCCACAGTGCGTATTTGTTGGTTTTGCCGAAAGCGGCGAAGCCGCAAACCACCGCCACGAAGCCGTACATGGCCGCCCACCGCCAGGGGTCGGGGTCGTTGTACTGCCAGGCAGCGAAGAGGGTGAACATGGCGGCGAGGAGGAGGTTGAGGATTTTCATGTTGATGATTTACGATTTACGATTTACGATTTACGAATGACAAGCCAAAAATCGTAAATCGGCAATCGTAAATCGTAAATTTTTTATCGGACTGTTGTCAAAATCCAGTCCGAAACGATCCGCAACGCCACTGGCGAAAACGTCTCTTCGATTTTGCTGTACCCGCTGGGCGAGCCGGTTTCGCAGGTTTGGAACAGGTGGTTCAGGCCGGGCAGTTCCTTGATGGTGTAGCGTTGGTTGCCGCCTTTTTTCAGTGCCGCCTCGATGCCGGCGAGGTTGATTTTCGGCTCCACCTGCAAATCCTTCCCACCATTGATGGCCAGTACCGGGCACTTCACTTTTTCCAGCGAGGTTTTCGGGTCGTATTGGATGAAAAAACGGAACCAGTTGCTCGTCAGCGTTTTCACTTGCGACTTGACAAACTGCTCCTCGCTGCCGGCCTCCTGTTGCTCTTCGGGCGGCGATTCCTGGTACGCTTTTTTGAAAATGGAAGCCATTTTTTGCCGAAGCAACGCCGTGTCGCTCTCCGATTTCACCAATTTGAGTGCCTGGGACATCACGTCCAACTCCCGGTGATTCCGGTCTTCAGTGTAGCCGTTGGCCTGGTTGATGAGGTCGATTTGCGTGAGCAAAATCTCCTCGCCATCTCCACCAGTGCCCGCCAGCAGCACAATGAACGCCACGTCCTTCGAGCGGGCGGCGCACATCGGGGCAATCATGCCGCCCTCGCTGTGCCCGGCAATGCCGATTTTTTTAGCATCCACCTCCGAACGGGTTTTCAGGTAAGCGACTGCCGCCAGCGCATCCCCGGCGAAGTCGTCGGAGGTGGCCACGCTGTGGTCGCCGGTCGATTTGGCGGTGCCCCGGTCGTCGTAGCGCAGCACCCCGATGCCCTGCCGGGTCAGGTGGTCGGCCAGCACGAGGAACGGTTTGTGGCCGAGCAACTCCTCGTTGCGGTCCTGCGCACCGGAGCCGCTGACCAGCACCACGACGGGATAACTGCCTGATGCTGTGGGTAATGTGAGCGTACCGGCCAGCTTGATACCCGCCGTTTTGTTCTCAAAAACCACCTCCTCCTCGTAGTACGGGAACGGCGGCTTCGGCTCCTGCGGGCGCTTCATCGTCGCGGCATCGTTGA
>JACRAN010000353.1 GCA_016234735.1 Bacteroidota bacterium
ACACCACTTTACACTACTTGCTTTGATTGTTTTGGAGGTGGAAGACTTGAAATACCTGATATTCATTCACTGCATGAAAAAAGCACTCCTTTCCCTCGCCGTCCTGTTGCTATGCCTTGCTTGCATATCGCCAATACTGGCAGCCGCAAAATTTGATGCAAGCCCAAATTCAAATTATCGGCAGGATTTGTTCACCTTTATAAAGCATCAAAACCGGAGCTTTTTGAAACAAGTCTGGCAAACTGTTGTCCTGAAAAGGCATCTTCGCCAAAAGTTTTCCCCAAAAGAAGCCAAGTTGAATTTTGGTGGCGGAGCATTGATTGCAGTATCGCTTGTGGCAATTACCATTTTTATTTATGTATTTTGGGAGCTTGCAATCATCGCATGGGCAGCCTGCATGGTGCTCGGTGTCATTGGGCTTTTTAAAGATGAAAGAAAGGCAATGGCAATTATTGCACTGTCACTGGCGCTTGTTTTGCCAGTAATAGTTCTCATTTTATTCTCCCTTACGTGCTGTGAACCATAATGGCATTTGTATTTTTACCAGTTCTTTCAAGTCTCCCCCTCCAAAACACAAGTAGTTTCAAGTGTTGAGCGCATGTCGTGCGACATAAATTTTTAAAGAGTTAAAGCGTCAGAAAGTTATAAAGAAATCAACTTGTATGGTACCCAATTCCAGATGGTACTTCATTGACTGGCTGATTTTTGGCGATAACGAGCAATATTTTAAAACTGTGCATGATCCTATCTTATCAGACGAAAAGTTGTCCTAGCTAAGTTCTTACCATGAACCAATCTCTTCAAAATTTGATGTCGTATCAACTATCTAAAACTTGATGTCGGACGACATGCGCTCAACACTTGAATCTACTTGTTTCGGGGAAATATTTCGGATTTGACAAATTTTCAAAAATTTGTCAAATCGCTGCCAACAACCGCTTGTAATCCTCCGGCGTATCCAAATCAATCGACCCGTCCCGGAAATAGACGGTCGCCACCTCTCCGGGGTGCGCCGTCATCAGCGATTTGGCGCCTTGCCGCCCGCTGAGTTCCGACAATTCTTCAAAACAACTGCGGTCAAACAGCGCAGGCACACCGAAGGTGCCGTCGTAGGCGGCAGCGACGATGGGCTGGCCGCTGGTCTGCCATTTTTTTACCAGTTCGTTCAATATCCCGGCATCGACAAAGGGCTGGTCGCAGAGCAGGAGGAGGATGGCGGCGGTGTCGGGGTGGTTTTTCAGCAGGTACGCCATGCCGCAGGCGATGGTGCTGCTCATGCCGTCTTCCCAGTTGATGTTGCGGACGATTTGCACCGGCAGGTGGGCAATGGCGGGCTGTATTTCGTGGAACCAGGCACCCAATACGACCACCACTGGCCGGCAACTCGTGGAAAGCGCCTCCGCAACGACGTGTTCCAACAGCGTTTTGTCCCGGAATTTCAGCAATTGCTTGGGCTGCTCCATGCGGGTGGAGGAACCGGCGGCCAATAACAGGATGGCGATGTTGGAATCAGGTTCAGGCATGATATTCGGCGGTTTTGCGCTCGTAAATCGGGGCGCTGCGTTCCCGCAGGAAGCCGCCGCCCCGCTCCCCGAACACCGCCTGGATTTCCGAGGCGATGGAGAGGGCAATGGTTTCCGGCGTGGTCGCCCCGATGTCCAAACCGGCGGGGCCGTGCAAGGTATCGAGTTGTACGGGGAATATTCGGTAGTGTTCCTTTTCGAGGTCTTCGAGCATCCGTTCGGTGCGTTTGCGGGGGCCGAGCAGTCCGATGTACGGGAGGTTGGCGGGCAATATCTTTTTCAGGTTCCCGAAATCCGTTTTGTAATCATGCGACATCAGCACGGCTACGGTGCGGTCGTCGGGCGATGTGGGCAGTTCGGCGAAGTCGGGCACCACCGCAGCGAGGTCGAAGACGGCTTTGCCGATTTTGTGCAAATTGCCCACCACGGTCAGCTTCCAGCCCATCGTTTTGCCGATTTCGAGCAGCGGCAGCACGTCGTAATTGCTGCCCAGCAGCACCAGATGCACGGGGGGCAGCAGCGCTTCGATGGCCAGGCCGACCTTGCCGATGCCGGGCAGTTGGCATTCGGTATTCATCGGGGCTGCCTCTTCCAGAACGCCGGTCGCACACATGGTTATGAAATCATAAAAATCTCCGATGGGCAACCTGCCGTATTTATCGCCGTTGGCAAATAGCAACATCGTCGTCCCGATGGGAATGTCGGGGCTTTCCGTCGCCGTGACGATGGCCAAAGCGCTGCGTTCCCGGCGGCTGGCAGCCATTCGCAGCAACTGCACGGGATTCCCGCCGTCCGCCGGGTCGATGGGTTCAATCAGCACGTCGATGATGCCCTTGCAGCCCAGCCCCACGCCGATTTGGAAGGGGTCGTCCTGCGTTGTGTCGTACCTGACAATCCTTGTTTTTTGCTGAAAAATAGCCAGGTTGGCTTTTTTGAGCGTGTCGCCTTCCAGGCAGCCGCCACTGATGCCACCCGTCCAGTTCCCATCGTCGGTGATGAGCATTCGGGCACCTTCCCTGCGGTAGCTGGAGCCTGCTACCCGCACGACGGTGGCGAGGGCGGCCTTCTGCCTGGTAAAATCGAGGCAGTCGTAGGCGGCGATGATGGCGGTGATTTCTTTCATTTTTATGGTTTCTTTTCATTCCCGAAGGGAATCTGTTCCATCGTGATGGCACATTGGACGGAACAGATCCGCCAGCGGCGGATGACAAAATCAGGTGGTTAAATCCATCGGCAGCTTGCGCAGGCGCTCTCCCGTCAAATCAAAAATGGCGTTCGCCAATGCCGGGGCCAGCGGCGGCAACGCAGGCTCGCCTGCACCGCCGGGCGCTTCGGTGTTCTGCATCAGGTGGATTTCGACCTTCGGCATCTCATCGATGCGCAACATCCGGTAATTGTGGAAGTTGTCTTGCTTCGCAACGCCGTTTTCAAACGTGATGGCATCCTTCAGCGCCGCCGTGAGCGCCATCACGATGCAGCCCTCCACCTGTGCCCGGTAGTTGTCGGGGTTCACGATGATACCGGCATCCACCACCGTCACCACCCTGTCCACTTTGATTTTTCCTTTGGAATTTTTCGACACTTCGACCACATGCCCCGCCGTGCTGCCGAAGCAGTGCGTGATGGCAACGCCCCGGCCTGTGCCTTCGGCTTTCGGTTGCCCCCAGCCGGACTTCTCGGCCAACATTTCGAGCGTCTTGAGCCTTCGGGCATCGTTGCGGAGCAAATGACGGCGGAACTCGAAGGGGTCTTGGCCGCCCGCCCGTGCCATTTCATCGATGAAACTCTCGTGGGCAAAGGCGTTGGTGGACGAATACACCGAGCGCCACCAGTTGATGGGCATCGGCTCCACGTCGGCGAAAACGTAGCTCGTCTCGAAGTTCGGAATGTCGTACAGGTCGGCAATCGGCTCCATGATGTAACCGGGCTTGGTCTTCGATTCCACGTCGTTGAACAGCGCATAGTTGATGGACGGGGCCACCACCTTGTGGTGCAGCGCCAGCAGGTGGCCGTCGGCATCCAGCGCGCCTTTCAATTGGTTCACGGAGCCGGGGCGGAACGGCCCCTGCGTGGTGTCGTCCTCCCTCGTCCACATCACTTTCACCGGTTTGCCGAGTTGCTTCGACAGGCGGCAGGCTTCAATCACGTAGTCGCCAATGAGCCTGCGGCCAAAGCCGCCGCCGACGAAGGGAACGTGGTAGGTGATGTTCTCCGGCGGAATTTTCAGGAACCCGGCGACGTGCTGCACGTCCCAGTTGGGGGTTTGCGAAGGCGACCAGATTTCCACTTTGTCGCCCTGCACGTGGGCGAGGCAGTTTTGCGGCTCCAGCGGCGAGTGGGCGAGGAACGGCAGTTCGTACTCGGCCTCCGTTTTGACCGTTGCTGCCGCAAAGGTTTTGGCGAAATTGCCTTTCGATTTGTCTTTGGCCCCGTCGCCCTTGGCCAGTTCCCGGAAGTTGTTGTAAATTTTCTCCGTGCTCATCGGTTCGGCAGGTACTTCCCACTCGATTTGGAGCGCTTTTTTGCCTTTCAGCGCCGCCCAGAAGTTGTCGGCAATCACGGCCACACTTTCCTGCGGCTTGCGTTGCAGGAGCCAGCGCTCCGTTCTCACCACGTCGAGCACGCCCTTCACCGAGCGGGCAGCGGTATCGTCGAGGCTTTTTATTTTCCCGGAGAAATTGGGCGAGCGTTCGATGACGGCGTACACCATGCCTTCCACCTTCATGTCGATGCCGAAATTGGCGGAGCCGTTCACCTTCCACTCAATGTCCTTGCGGGGTTGCGGCTTCCCGATGTACAGAAAATCCTTCGGGTCTTTCAGTTTGGGCTCCTTCGGAACGGGCAGCTTGGCCGCATCCTCCACGAGGTCGCCGAACGAGAGGCTTTCGTTTTTTTGGTTGAAAACCTGCCCGTTTTCCACCCGGCAATCCCCGGCAGCCACGCCCCAGCGGGCCGCCGCAGCGGTGCAGAGCATTTCCCTGGCCGCCGCACCCACCTGCCGAAGTTGCACCCACCGGCCCGACACGGCGGAACTGCCCCCCACGTCCTGGTCGCCGAAGCGTTGGTTGTCGCCTCTGGACTGCTTCACGGTGATGCTGGTGGGGTTCACGCCAAGTTCCTCGGCAATCAGCAGCGGCAGCGATTGGAACGTACCCGTTCCGATTTCCGGCTTGGGGGTGAAGATGGTCACAGCGCCCGTTTTTTCGATTAAAATATACGGGTTGAGCGCTGCGCCGACGGCCTCGTTGTCCACGTTCATCCTGAACAACTGGATGGTGCCCTCCGGCTCGTCCGCTGTGCAGGCGATGAACTGGTAGCCAATGGCGAGGCCAGCCGCAGCCAGCCCGGAGGTTTGAATGAATTTTCGACGGGAGATATTCATTGTTGATTGCTGGTTGTTGATTGTTGAAATGGTTGGTGGTTGTCCTGGGGTCATAAACAATTGACTAACAACAATTAACTATCAACCCCCGCCGCCCGGTGTATCGCTTTGCGCACCCGGTCGTAGGTGCCGCAGCGGCAGATGTGGGCGCTCATGGCTTCGTCGATTTGCCCGTCCGTGGGCTTTGGGTGCTGTTCCAGCAGCCAGGCGGCCCGCATGATTTGGCCACTTTGGCAGTAGCCGCACTGGGGCACCTGCTCGGCAATCCATGCCTGTTGCACGGGGTGGCTGCTGTCTTCTGACAAGCCTTCGATGGTGGTGATTTTTTTGCCGACGGCAGCCGTGATGGGCGTGCTGCACGAGAACACTGGCTCGCCGTTCAGGTGCATGGTGCATGCCCCGCATTGCATGATGCCACAGCCGAACTTGGAGCCGGTCAGCCCGATGTAGTCCCGCACGACCCAGAGCAGGGGCATGTCTTCTTCCACATCGACCTGATAGGATTTTCCGTTGATGGAGAGTTTGAAATTTGACATTGTTTGCAGGTTAGTGATGTATGCTTAGGCCGACGAAGATACCATTTAGTCTTTTATTGGCCAATGACTTTTATTGCGGCAACTTCTCCATTTTCACTTTGTGCTATGATTAAGAACAGCCCGGTTGATGGTGGAAGCTCAATATCAATCCAATGTTTGTCATTGCTAAAAGACTTAAGTAGTTGGCCAGTCATGTTGAAGACCTCAATAAAGACAATCTTCTGTGCCTTGTTTTTCGAGTCAATCCTGACAACTCCATTTGACACTGGATTGGGGAACATATTGATGCCAAAGCCGTCGTGGTGCGGTTCTTTCGTGGCAACGGAGTTTTTGATTATCAATTGATGTAAATTGGTAGCGATACGTTCATTGAAATCGAAGTAAATGGCAGCGCTGTTGTAAATTTTTGAGCCATTTGATAAAAACGGTTTTTGGGAAATTGAGTATTGAACAAAGCCTTGCGAACCCAATTGGTCAAAGGAACTATGGGGTAAATTGATGCCTGAAAAAGTTATCTTCAATAAGTTTCCATTCCTTATTTCCCAGGTATAAAGGTGGCTTGAAGTACCCATTTGAAGGGTGCCCAAATCCAATAAATTGGACAGGGTATCAATTATGGAAATATTGAACGCCGTATCAGTGCCAGTATTTTGAAAACGGACTTGGTACTCGATACCTGTCCCGGCAAGGATTTCAACTTCGACTAAACTGTCGTTTGCAAATGCCCGAATATCATTGGGGTCGTAAGAGCCGATATTGGGCTGGCAGTCTATTGCCAAAGACAAGCCGTCCTCATAAGCGGGGCAGCCGTTGGTGGCTGTTATGTTCGAGGACAGGCAATGTACATGGCCCAATTCGGCATCGCAGGATACGTTGACGACAAGCTGCAAATGACCGCATCCATTCTTGGGTATATCGCCGAGGCTAAATGTCACTGTGCTACCGTTCTGGGACGACAAGGGGATGCTGGAAGAAACATAGGTGAAAAAACTGTCGAGTTCAATGGTCAGGGTTGCTGAAAGGGCATCGCTGGAGCCTTCATTGCACCATCCAATTTCATAATTGTTGTCGAAGCACCTCCGCAATTGTTGAGTACCTGCATCAAGCCTAAGAATTGGGCACTGTGCTAGTTCGGAAACTGGGAGGTCCAATTCCACCGAATCGCTATTGGCAAAATTAGCCTCAAAACTGGGTTGGCAGGGTTGCCATAGTGAATTTGGCGTCAGAACATGTACATTGGCGTTGCCTGCATCTGGGAGCCGAATTACATAGTTGCCGTTGGGGTCGCTAACTGCGAACTTTGCAGTGCCACCAGCATCTGCCCTGACAATATGATAGGATAATACTGGTTCATTCTGTTCGGCCAGGCAGTTGCCGGATTCGTCTAGTACGACCCGCCCGGTGAGCAACTGTGGATATGCGGGGGGCAGGTCTGAAACTTTGAGGAGGTAGTTGTTGCGCATCTGTGAAGAGCCTGGATCTTTGAAATTGCCACCCATCCATTGGTCACCATTTGAAGCATGGCAAAAGGCACCAATATGGTTGATTGTGTTTTGCCCATATACCAGCCAATTGGTTAGTCCGTCTGGCTGCATGCTCAGAAAATAGGACCTGTCATTGTGGTAGCAGCACTCCCAAGTGAATCCAGAAAAAACGTAATCGCCATGTGCATTAATGGTAGCCTCAAATTCTTCCACCCCGTCAAGCTTTGGATAGGTTTGTGCAAAAAGGAGATTGCCATTTGCATCCAATTTGATAACACCCAAGCCCAGCCCGGACGGCATGTCGGTGTCACCAGCCAAAATTGTATGGTCACCATCGGCGAATGCCTTGAACGGACGGAAAGCCGGAAGAATTTCAATGAGTTTTTTTTCCCATAACAGACTCCCATTAGATGATATGCATACTGCATGACCATCTTCGACTCCATCTCGAACATGCCAAACAAAATTGCCGTTTGAAAGCGGCACAATGCTACATTCTTCTGCGAAGTCAGGAGCCTGGTACATGTCACCTATCCATAGTTGAGTACCGGAAGGGCTAAAACAATAGAAGCCGTACCCAAGCCAACCTGGATCAATAAATGCAACAACGATGCGGCCACTTGATAATACCGCCATGTGCGATGAATAAAACTCCGGATAAGAAATGGGGTCGTTGGTACCGATATATTTGTTAAAAACAAGGGTGCCTGTCAAGGTCAATTTTACGATGCGGATTCCCATTGGGGGGTCTTGATCCAAAAATGCAATTACGAAATGCTGTTTATCGGGGGTACGCCTGACTGAGAAATGGTAATCGTCCCAAAGGTCTGGGTGAGAAAAGGTGAAATCGGACATCGGGTTGCCATCGCTGGCGAAGTGAGTTATGGTGTAACCGTCACTCGAGAGGTGGCCAAACCATAGAGAGCCATCGTCGTCGGTTTCGGCCAATAAACTTCCTCCCCCTCCGGCTGCTATGGCATTTTTCCAAAGTATTTCACCCTGTGGGGTCATCTGGTACAAGACAATATCACCCGGAAAGCCATCAGATTCACCAGTCAGTAAATTAATATTGCCATTTGGGACTTCCCAAATCTTAGCCACATTATTCCAGTCCCCATCCCCAAAGGAATATTCTGTAACTTGTTGGGCGTACAATCTTTGAGCTGCACATAGAAATAAAACAAAGGCAAGAATGAATTGGAAAGTCTTCATATAGCTGGGTATTTAAAGGTGACAAAGTAGCCAAAGATAACCCTGGCGCCCCGAATGTTTGCCCCTAACCATGAAATGGTACGGGCACCGACATTTACAACAGTACGATACTCAATTTCAGTATGGATGCGCTTTATGCCCGACTAGGTACATCCCCATTTTCCCCTTGTTTTTCACCTCCATCTCGCCCCGGTATTCGCAGTTGAAGGACTGGTTGACTCGCCGGTAAGTTTCCTCCGAAATATTGATGTTGCCCGCCGGGCAATTGCTCTCCATGCGGCTCGCCACGTTCACCGTGTCGCCCCAAACGTCGTAGGCAAACTTGCGGCTGCCCACTACGCCCGCCACCACTTCGCCCGTGTGGATGCCAATGCGGATTTTCCACTCCGGTTTGCCCTGGGCGGCCAGCGCCTGGTTTCTTTTGTTCATAAAACCGAGGATTTCGAGCGCTGCGGCGATAGCATCGGTCGGGTGGGTCGTGTTCTCCACGGGCACTCCCCCGGCGCACATGTAGCTGTCGCCGATGGTCTTGATTTTTTCCAGCCGGTACCGCTCCGCAATTTCATCGAAAACCAAAAAGCACTCATTCAACTCCGACACCACCTCGGTAGGCGGCATCGTCGCCGATATTTTCGTAAACCCCTGAAAATCAGTGAACATCATCGTCACGCTGTCGTAGTGCTGCGGCGTGGCGCTGCCCTTCAGTTTCAGTTCCTGCGCCACCTGGCCCGGCAGGATGTTGAGGAGCAGGCCCTCCGCCCGGCTGCGCTCCGTGTCGATTTCCTGTTTTTGCGCTTCGATTTGGCGGTTCTGGTGCGCCAGCCGCCTGTTCAGCCGCCGCCCGTAGAGCCAGCTTCCGAAGATGACCAGCAAAATCAGCCCCAGCAGCCCGCCGAGGCGGTAGGCGCTTTTCCGAAACTCCGCCTGCTGCCGCAACTGCATTTCGCTCAATCGTTTTTCGTTTTCCAGCCCTGCGATTTGCTGTTGGTTCTCGGCCTGTTGGCGGGCAGCTTCGAGGCTGTCGAGTTGGTTCTGCTGGCTGAGGCTGGCAATTTCACGGCCCTGCTCTGCTGCCAAAAGTTGTTGCGTGGCGATGTTGAGTTCCTGGCGGTTCCGCTCGGCTTCGAGCTGGGCGGTGCGCAGGTTGGCCTCCTTGGCCTCCTGCTCCCTCAGCAGCAGCGCCACCTGTTTTTCCTTCCGGTCGGCTTCGAGGCTCTGGTTGTCGGTCAGCAGTTGCAGGCGTTCGGCTTCGGTTTTCAGGCGCTCCATCGTCAGGTTGCGCAGTTCCTCCTCCGTGAAACCTTGCAGGGTCTCGGTTTCGGCCTGTTCGAGCAGGTTGTGGAGGTTTTCGAGGTCAAGTTGGCGTTGGCGCTCGCCCCGCAGCAGGCTGTCCTTCAGCGTCAGGTGTTTTTTGTAAAAATCGAACGCCTTGTCGTACTCGAACAGTTGCTGGTAAATCTGGGAAGCCGCCTCGTAGGCATCGCACTGCACCTGTACGTTGGCCGTTTTTCGGGCAGAACCTATCGCTAACTCGTTGTATTGCAGCGCATTGTAGATGTCGTTGTTTTTCAGGTAAATCGAAGCGATGAGGTGCTGCACGTAGCTTTTGTCTTCCAGCCCGTTGTCGGCCCGTTGCAGGTTTTGCAGCGACTGCACGGACTCGCCGAGGTTGTTCCAGGCAATGCCGAGGTTGGTGTAAACGTAGCCGGAGGACACCGCCGGGTTCTCCCGGTACACCACTTCCGCCTGGGTGAAATACTCGACTGCCGCCTTGAAATCCTGCCGCCGGTTGGCGGCAAAACCGAGGTTGTTCAGGGCGGTGGCCAGCGTCACCGGGTCGTGTTTTGCCTCCGCTAAAACCTTGATTTTCAGGTAGTAATCGTTTGCCCTCGAAAAATCAGAGGTAGCCAGGCTGGCCTGTGCGAGTTTTTCGAGCGTCTTCACCTGTGGCTCGTAGCGCCCTGATTTTGCATGTTGGTCGAGCAATTTCAGGAACGCCTCGTGCGCCCTGGCGGGCTGCCCGCCGTCGAGCATGGCGCTGGCGGCCAGCCATTGGCAGGAGAGCGCCGATGCCTCGTCCCCGGCCTGTTCGGCCAGTAGCTCCGCCTGGCGGTAGTAATCGACGGCTTTAGAAAAAAACCGTTCCCGGTTGTAAATATTGGCAATCTGGAGGCTGGCAACGAGCATGGATTCCGGGCGCTTTTCTTTCTCCGCCAGGCGCAGGTTGATGAGTGCCAGGCGCAACTCCTCCACCACCGGATTCGTTGCCAAAGCATTGTCGGTCAGCGTTTTAATCGTGTCAAACTCGCTGAGGTGCTCCGCAAAACCGGCCATCGGCAGCAGGAGCAACAGGTAGGACAGGATGTGTTTCATTCCAAATAATAGTTCATGCCCAAGCGGACGAAAATGCCGGACTGGGGGTTGTAGTGCAGGTTGTCTTCCTGCACCCACGATGCCGGGATGCCGGCATATTCCTTATCAAAAACATTGATGATTTTCAGGTAGGCATCGAACCGCTCGGTGAAGGCATACCGGGCCACGAAATCGAGCGTGGTGTATCCTTTGTCGGGTTTGAGGCCAACGGCCTGGCCCGCCTTCGTCTGACGCAGGAAATCAAAAACGAAGGTCGTGTTTTTGAGTGGGTGCACGGTCAGGCGGAGTTGGTGCGTCCGGCCACTGATTTGCGGCAGCGTAATCGTCCCCCCAGTCGAATCGTCTTTAATTTCCGCTTTTATCCATGAAAAATTGTAACGGACATCGGCCCACCTGCTCTCGTTGCCGAGTACCAACCTGAAATTGCTGACCACCTGGCCGCCCCTGAACCGAACAGACGCATTCCGGGCGTTCAGAAAACCCAAAAAGGAGGAGTAAACCGTCGAGTCCTTGGGGTTGTTGACCCGCCTGACGAGGTTGATCAGGTTGGAGGTTTGGTTGGAAAACCAGGTAAATTCAAACCCGACATGGTCGCCTCTTTTCAGCCGGATGCCGCTCTCCCACGAGGTCGTTTTTTCCGCCGACAGCGCCCGGTAGGGCCGCCAAACCAATCTGGGGGCGCCGGAGTTGATGATGTACGAGTTGCTTCGGTAAAACTCGTTGGGTGCCCGGTACGACTGCCCCCAGGAGCTGCGCAGGTTGATGCTCTCAGAAATTTTCCATACCCCCGCCAGTCGGGGCGACCATTCGTTGTCCCTGACTTTGAGCGAGTCCGCCACATCATTTCGGTCGATGGCACTGGTGTAAAACGAGTTGTTGATGCCCGCAGCAATGTTGAAATATTTGCCGTTGTAAAAAATCTGCCCGAAGGCATTCCCCTCGGCAAGCACGTGGAATTCCGGTCGGATGGGGAAGGTCAGCGTATCGAAGCCGAAGCCCTGGATGTCGTTGGCAAAAATATTCGCATCCTCGCTGGGCGGCCGTGCCAGCAGCCCTGTGAAGGGGTACCCCAGCGCCACCTTCCCGTTGGCCCCGGCGGTGAGGGAAAAAATCTTGAGAATCCTAAAATTGCGGACGTGTTCGAGGCGTAATTCGTCCGACTGGCCAAACAGGTAGCGGGAGCCGTTCAGGTACTCGCCGTAGCTCTTCGCAAACAATTCCGGCAGCAGTGAAGTATCGCCCAGGCTCCTCGCTTTGGCATCGGCAGCGAGGTAAAATTCGTCGGCCAATTGGTTGCGAACAAGCAAGATGGAAGAGCGGTCGTCGAGCCTGTACCGGATGTAGGTGAGGTCTGTTTTCTGGTTTCTTTTCTCTTTGTTCCTGAAAAAATTGAAGTTAAAACGCCACATGCCCTCGCCGGTGTACGTGAGCGGGTTGCGGTACGAAACCGAGAGCGGGTTCAGCCCGATGGAGCTGTGGTCGCGCCGGTACATGCTCTCCACCGAGAGCGACAAGCTGCGGTAGTTGAGCGTCACGCCGAACTTGCGGCTGAGGTGCGGGGTATTGGTCAGTATCGGGTCCGATGCGGAGGTTCCGGCGTAGTTGGGCAACGCCACAAACTGGGAATCCACTTTTTGCCCTCCGCGGGAGTAGGTGAGCGGGTTGTAGTTGAAGTCCTTGTCGTAAAAAATATTGCGATGTTCCAGCAGCACATTGCTGCCGTAGGCGAAGTATTTGAAAATATGCTTGTCGCGCCCCAGCCTGCCGCCGAACATCACGTTCACGCCGCTGTACAACCCCTGCCCCACCCCCAGGTCGGCCTGCATGAACACCGGCTTCTCCGACTGCCGGGTGATGATGTTGATAACGCCCGCCGAGGCATCGGCCCCGTACAGCGCCGCCCCTGCCCCGTAAATCACCTCGATGCGCTCGGCCTCCCGGATGGGCAGTTGCGCCCCGATAGGCAGCCCCGCCACGAACGAAGGCTTCACCGGCACGTCGTTGATGAGGATTTTGGTGTACGTGTTGCCCGGCAGGCCCCGCATCAGGAAAGTCTCTCCTTCGATGGCGTTTCCCGGCTGACTGACCCGGATGCCGGGTGCCATTTTCAGTGCATCCACCAGCGTTTCGTAGCTGTTCTGGCGGATTTCTTCCTTCGTAATGATGTGGACGGAAAACGGCAAATCCGCTGCTTCGATGGGGAAGCGGCTCCCGGAAATGATTTTGACACCCTTCGCCTGTCGTTCTATGGGAATGTAAATATCCCGCTGTCCGAGGTTTTCGGGATGA
>JACRAN010000357.1 GCA_016234735.1 Bacteroidota bacterium
ACAAAAGTATGAAAAAGTTAAAGACTTTTCCATCCATGCTTGTATTATCAAGCATCCTTATCACCTTTTTGGCAATAGCAATCTTCAGTTTTGGTTGCAAAAAGGAACAGGCTAACGACTTGCAAAAGAATGAATCATCTTCCTGCATTTCGGCAAATCTTTTGCAGTTTACAAACATTGGGCATTTTACAACTTTCATGACCAATCTGCATGAAATCGACGAAGAAGACTTCGCAAGCGTTACAGAACTTCAAGGTTTTTATTCTCACAAAGATTTTTACAGATATTTAGAGAATGAGCCAGAAGATAGTGTTTGTGGAATTGATGAAGATGCTGAAATTGAAGATGTTTACTTGTCATCAGTGTTAAATGTTGAACGCGAGGTTAAAATTGGGGATGTAATATACCAATTAGGAAACGATTTTTGCTTCGCTTATTTGGATTGTCTGGGAAAAGATCAGATCCAAAATGCGAGAACTCAAATCCTTTCCGGGCAATTTACTGTGCAACCAGGAGAGCTATTGGGTTACAGCGTCAAGTTATGGGTTTTTAGAACTGACGAATTTAACTTAGAATTTGGAGACTCTCCTGTTGTGGATAGAGCGAGTGAAGTAGAGACAAATGAATTTAAAGACAAAAGGAGGATCAAAGGAAAAATGTGGCAAACCAATTGGTTCATCTACAGGTCAAATGGAGTTAAAACAAAAATGCAAAAAAAAGTTTGCGGTATTTGGGTGAAAACCGATGCCTCTAGGGTAGATGTTTCTTGGGATGTTACATTTTACAACACCTTTCTGTATCACCCAAATTCCTCTGAGCAATGCAATTCTGCAATTCCGGTCGGAGCAGAATATGTTAATGATGTTGGCAGCAAAACCAAGAATAATGATGACAAGGTGGAAAAGGTTTTTGATTTTTCGGCAGGCGGTGGACTCACTGTTTCTGGTGGGGCAATTACCGGTGGGTCCATTTCTGAAGGCTTAATGCTTTCGTTCGTTCGGCATAATAACCCATTTAGAAACACACTTTCTAACCATTCTGTGCTGTATGATGGTAGCGTCCATTCTACGTCAGTAATAAGGTGGAATAAGTGTAACTAACAAGCGCCATCCGAATTTTTGTATTTTAATCTTAATTCGTACCATTTAAAAACACCCGAAGGTGTTTTTAAATGGTTATTGAAAATTTACATATGGCTCTTGTTTTGTTTGTCATGAAAAATATAAAATGGCTACTGTTGGTGATTCTAAACATTCCCTGTTTATGCCTTCAATCACAAGTAATATGGTATGATGGGAGTGAAGTTGTTAATAAGAATGTAGACTATCTCTTTTATGTCGGAGCAGATGTGGGAGTAGCAATCAATGAAAACAAAATAATTAGTGATGTGAACGAAGGTTTGAGAATTCTAAGCCTGGACGAGAAATTAGTTCCTAATTTTTACATTTTTGGCGGTATTAGAAAACAAAAACACTCTATTGAGGGTGGTTATGGTTACTTGGCCAACCAATTTCGTTTGCAAACTCCGAGAGGCATAGGTTCTATCAGCGCAAAGGATTATTCTGTGATTTCTTTTCGTTATTATTACCAGCTATTAAGGCAAAAGTCTAAGATGAAGATATTTGCTGGAGCAGGAGTAAATTTGGCTTTTTTGCCCCAAAAAGAGCGAACCTTTGGTGACGGCAAGGAGGTAATCTGGATTAGTCAAGAAATCAATTGTTCAACTTGCCCTGTTGATTCATTTTATCTTAAATGGGATCCTGTCACTTCTAGAACTACAACATCTTTTGCATTTGATTTAAGTCTAAAAACTAGTATCCCAATTCTTAAAAAAATTCAATTCTCTATTTGGCAAAGAGCATACCTATGGACCAAGCGTGAAGTAATAGTAGGTGAAGTGATAACACAAAATAATGGCCAACCTTCAAAAACTAGCTTGGTGAACTCGTTATTCCCGATTTACTCTATAGGTGCTGGTCTATCTTGGAATTTTGGCAAAAAGTGAGAGAGTTTTACAACGGACATTTACGAGTTGCAAAAAATAGTTTTTTGGAATTAACTATGTCTTGTTGAAATTAAGTTTTTGTGTAAACTATGATGGCTTTTGAGATGAAATTTGTGTGTTGAATGACAATTAAGCCTTTTTATATCCGTACTGCTTTTTTTCACGTGGAGGCACAGGCCGGGGGCCTGCGATAGCGGGCTTCTGCCTATTTAGCTTTGGGTACGAGGGAAGCAGGGGCAATAGGATTTTAGGACGTATCCAAAAAAAAAATGTCGGGTTTACCCTATTGTAGGAAGCATGTAAAATGGCATGTAAAATGGCATGTAAAAACGCATTTAAATCCAGTATTTACAGCAGTTTTACAGTATTTTTCCAAACATCAGAAAGTTAATTCGTGGTCAGAAAAAGACAAGATGGAACGCCGACTGTACTTTTGGGCTTGTCAATCGTCAATGCCCCCTAAATCACTGGGTTTTTCAGACGATTGGCACCATCTTCCAGCTATTGAGCGCTTTCAATAGATAGGAAAGGCATCAATGCCGTTCTTTTTGGACGATAGACCGCAAAGACCCTTTTTGTCCACGTTAGTAAACATTACAATTCGGTGCTCTTGCTTACCTTTGTCATAGCGCCGTGGTTGGTTGTTTTTTGTTTTGCAACTCAAATTTACCACTCCGGCGCTATTTTTCACTATAGTCTCGAATGCTTGGAGCCACGCAACAAAGCCCTTTTGAAATAAAACTATATCCAATCCCACGAGTTGAAAAAGGGCAATGGATTCACTTAAAGAAGCAACGGTCGCAAGTGTGAACAACAACTCAAGAAATTAAGCGTGAGACCATGGGCAAAGACTTGGGGATATAGGCTTGTTTGCCCTTTTTCAACTCGTGACCTACCACCTTCACCTCCCGACCCGGCCCAACCACTTCTGTAAATACGCCTAATCTTCACTTCTTCTGGCCTGAAAGCACAAGAGATAGGATTTTTTCTATTTTTGCACCTGAAAAGCAAAATTCCGAGTCCGCATGAATTAATTTAAATCAAAACAATGAAAGAAAAACTAAAAGATGTTTTCTTCAGGATTTGGTACTGGTATATAAGTACCGTTGATAAAAAGGCCGAAGTGACTTTTATGAACTATGGTTATTCGAGGGATAATCATCAAATCAAATTGGATGAAAAAGATGAAAAAGACAGGTACTCGATACAACTGTATGACTTTATTGCAAGGAGTGTAGCTATTCAAGGGAAAGAAATCCTGGAAGTTGGTTGTGGACGAGGCGGTGGGTTATCCTATATCAACCGTTATTTGTCACCAAACTTAGCCACCGGACTGGACTTGAGTAAAAAAGCAATTGAATTTTGTAAAAAACATTATTCAAAGGAAAGGATAAAATTTATACAGGGAAATGCACATAGTTTAAACTTTCAGGATAATATTTTTGATGTGGTCATAAATGTCGAGTCTTCGCACCGCTATGCTGAAATAGACAAATTCCTATCTGAAGTATATCGTGTTTTAAAACCTGGGGGATTTTTTATTTTTACTGACTTCAGGCATAAAAACGAACTTGAAAAACTAAATGCACAATTGGAAAATTCAGATTTCAATCTTGTGAAAAATGAATTAATAACTCCCCATGTTTTAGAAGCATTAAAATTATCCTCTCCCGAAAGAGAAAACTTAGTGCATAAGTTAATACCAAAATTTTTGCATAATTCAGGGAAAAACTTTGCTGCAACTGAAGGAAGCGACACTTACAACAAATTTGCGGCACGAGAACTTGAGTACTTGTTTTATATTTTGATGAAATGATTTTTTCGGAGCTGACAACAATACACCTCATCCGCCAAACCTTCCCAGCAACTCCGCCAGCCGCCAGCAATCCCTGTAGCTGTTGTACAGCGGCACAGGCGCAACACGTACAACGTTAGGTTCCCGCCAGTCGGCCACCACGCCGTTTTCGGTCAGGTAATCGAAGAGTTTGCGGCCTTCGCTGCCGGTCAGGATGGAGAGTTGGCAGCCCCGCTCTTCGGGATTTTTCGGGGTGATGATGTTGAGACGGGGAGATTGTTGATTGTTGGTTGTTGGTTGTTGATTGTTGGTATGTTCGATTAAAAATTCGAGGTAGGCGGTCAGTTGCAGGCTCTTTTCCCGCAGGGTATCCATGCCCACTTCGTCGAAGAGGTCGAGGCTGACTTTGTGGGCGGCAAGGCTGAAAATCTGCGCATTGCTCAGTTGCCAACCGGCGGCACCGGGTATGGGGATGAAGCCTTTTTTCATTTGAAAACGACTGCCCTCGTCGTGGCCCCACCACCCGCCGAGGCGGGGAAGCGTGGGGTCGTTGCCATGTTTTTCATGGACGAAAATGCCGCTGGGCCCACCGGGGCCGCTGTTCAGGTACTTGTAACTGCACCAGCAGGCGAAGTCCACGCCCCAATCGTGGAGGTGGAGCGGGAGGTTCCCGGCGGTATGGGCCAGGTCGAAACCGGCGTAGGCACCCACTCGGTGCGCCGCTTTCGTGATGGCTGGGAGGTCGAAATACTGCCCGGTGTAGTAGTTCACCCCGCCGAACATCACCACCGCCACCGATGGGCCGTGCCGTTCAATCGTGGCGAGGATGTCCTCGGTGCGCAGGGTCTCCTCGCCCGGTCTCGGTGCCACTTCCACAATGGCCCCGGCGGGGTCGAAGCCGTGCCAGCGGGCCTGCGTTTCCATGGCGTACTGGTCGGAGGGGAAGGCCCCGGCCTCCATCACGATTTTGAAGCGCTCCTTCGTCGGTCGGTAAAACGAGGCCATGAGCAGGTGCAGGTTGGTCGTCAGGGTGTTCATCACCACCACCTCCGTCTCCAGGCCCCCAACGAGACGTGCGCTTTGCGGCAGCAGGAATTTGTGGTAGTGCATCCACGGCATATCGCCCCGGAAGTGGCCTTCCACGGCGTGTTCCCGCCAATGTTTCAATTCCCGGCGCAGCGCTTTTTCCACACCGTGCGGTTGCAGGCCGAGCGAGTTGCCACAGAAGTACAGGACGTTTTTGCCGTTGTGTTTCGGGAAGAAGAAGCGCTGGCGGTAGCTGCGGAGCGGGTCGTTTTTGTCGAGTTGACGGGCGAAGTCGTGGGTGGGTGAAAATTCTTGCTGCTGCAAATTACTCTTCATTGCTCAATGTTTGCTCAATATTTTTTTCTAGTTCAGGCAGATGATTTTGGACAATTTGCCATATTTCCTCTGCATCCACGCCAAAATAATCATGGACGGCGAGGTACCGAAACCCCTTGATTTTTTGCCAGGGAATTTGAGAGTTAGTGGCCTTCAATTCAACCGATATTTTTGAAACGGCTTCGCCAATCAAAATGAAATTCATCAGCACGGCATCGAAACTTTCCGAGTCTGCAAAGAAAGCATCGGCATCGAACAAATCGGCAGTAAAGCGGGAAATTTTCTGGCAGGAATCAAGTATGGCAAGCAGGTTTGCCCGGTCTTTTTCAAGCATAAATGGCGGATTGAAGGATTTGCTTTTTGAAATATGGCTTCAAATACTTCTCCCTCGCCAAATCTACTTTTCGGTCGAACTGTACACTCAACAATTGCCGGATAGCCTCTTTTTTTTCGGACAAATTTTCAGTTTGAGGGTCAAACTCTACGACCAGGTCAATATCGCTGGACTCAGTCTGCTCGTTCCTGGCAAAAGAGCCGAACAGCCCGATTTTGCTGACATGGTAGCGGCTTTCCAGCATCGGTTTGATGTCGGTCAGGTAGCTCAATATGTTTTCTTTGGAAATCATTTTGCTCACAAAAATGCTGCAAATTACACTGTTTGCTCCACAGCTCAAAACAGGGACTTGTGTCCCAGCAATCCGAAATCGTAAATCCGAAATCAAAACAAGCTCCCCTGCTCCCCGTAGCTCATCGGGTTCTCCAATTCCAGCAGTTTGCGCTTCATGTCCAGGCCGTAGAAGTAGCCTTGCAGGTCGCCGTCCTTGGCAATGACCCGGTGGCAGGGAACGATGATGGCGATGGGGTTGGAGCGGGCGGCCAGGCCGACCGCTTGCTGCGCTTCGGGGTTGTTGAGCCGCTTCGCAATGGCGGAGTAGCTGGTGGTGTGGCCGTAGGGGATTTTGAGCAGTTCCCGCCACACGCTCTGGTTGAAAAGCGTGCCCGCCGAGTAGTCGAGCGGCAGGTCGAACTCGGTGCGCTGGCGGTGAAAATACTCACTCAACTGCCGCACCGCTTCCACGAGATGTTCCGGCGCATCCTGGTAGTTCTCCGGTGGAACTTCCTGATTTTGAAGCAATTGCACGGAAGTGATGGCGTAGTCGCTGCCCTTGATTTCAAAGCAACCGAAGGGGGAGTGGTAGTGGGCCAGGTGTGTCATGTCAACCGTAGATAAAAAGCGCCTGGATGTCCAACTCAAAACCTGCCAGCACGATGGATTGTAATTTACCTTCTTCTGAAGCCACCTGTGCCAGCTCGAACTGCTGGCCAATGTTTTTGTAAATCTCCACCGACAGGTTGTTGGGGTCAACGAGCCAATATTCCCTCACGCCAGCGTGCTCGTAGGCATTCTTTTTTTCAAAACGGTCGATGGCAAACGAACCGGGGGAGATGATTTCAACGATGAGGTCAGGTACGCCGAGGATGCCGTCCTTGTAGTCGATGATGCCCTGGTTTTCCGTTGAAATGAACAGGATATCGGGTTGTACGTGATTATATTCGTCCAGGAAAACATCGATTGGGGCATTGAAAATTTTACCCAGTTTATTGGGTAAAACATGATTAACCAATTTTGAAGTCAAGAGGACGGAAGCCTCTTGATGCCGGGGGGAGGGTGCAGCTTTTTTCACGATTTCTCCATTGATGAGTTCATAGTATGCGTCTTCCCCTTCAAACTCCATTTGAAGGAAATCCTCGACGGTGATTTTTTTGCTCGCTACCAGCATGGTTTCGACTTTTTAGATTTTGAATGCAATTTCCTAAAAATTAACCAATTGTCAAACCCACCTACTCAAATTTCAAGCTCCCAAACCGATACCCCCTCCCCCGCTCACCCAGCACCGCCATGTCCCGTTTGCCGATTTGTTTGCACATTTTCGGGCGGGTAATCACGCCAGCGTCCCGGCTCGACGTGAGCGGGTACTGGCTCACCTCGCCCCGGATGTTCACCTCTGCCAGCGTGACCACGCTCTCCCGGCTGCCGGTGTAGGTGTAGATTTTATTGGAATTCGGGTTGCCGAAGTTCCGGGCATCGTCGTTGTAGATGAAATAGAAACCGTCCCGGGTCGTGGCCATGGCGTAGGAAGAGTAGTAGCCGCCGTCGTTGCGGGTCTCCTGCCGCTTGGGGATGCGGGCCGACCATTCGATTTCGCCGGTGGGCCGGATGTTCACCACGATGATGTCGTTGTAGTGGTAGTAGTAGTCCGTTTGGGTGCGGGCATAGCGGTTGTAGTAGAACGGGTCGTAAAAACTATAGCCGTAGGGGTAAAAACCATACGGGCTGTCCCGATAATTTTCCTGCTCCACAAAGTATTGCTCGGCCACCAGCACGGCCCCGCCGTCGCTGCGCAGGATGAGTTCGTCCAGCGAGTAATCGAACAACTCCGGTGCTTTTCGGGCATCGTTTTTCTCCTCGGCTTCCATCGCTTTTTGCTTGTTTTTATCGGACATGAACGCCGTCAGGAAGTCGAAGTCAAATTCTGTGGAGTGACGGTTCTGGATGGCCCGCTCCCGCGGGTCGAGTTGAAAATAGTAGGTGCCCTTGATACTGTACGTGCCCCGTTCGGAGTAGAATCCGGCACAGACCAGCTTGCCGTCGTTGCCCACCCGGAAGGTCAGGTCGGTGATGAATTTGCCCTCCAGGTCGAGGCGGTATTCCTCCACGGCACTGCCCTTGTCCATGTACGCCAGGATGATGTAGTGGTAAGTCGGGCTGCCCCGGCGGCGCCACTTGGCTTCGTCCTCGTACAGCACACCGAGCAGGTACACGTTCCCCGCATCGTCCACCCGGTAGTCCTCGACGGTGAACTTGTTGTCGGGATAGGGCAGCACGATGTTTTTCTCCCAAACCAAGCTGAAATGTTGGTCGAAAACCCGGAACCCGAAGCGCTCCGGGTTCTTTTTTTCATACGGCAACTCGTTGTAAACCAGCAACTTAGTGCTGTCTTTTGAAATATTGAAAGCGAAAGTGCCCTCCACTTCCTTGTTGCGGGCCTCCGTCTCGCAGATCATGTCGAGTGCCTTCGAGGGCACCAGCGACTTGGTGCTGACCTCCTGCTTGAACAGGTAGTTCCGCTTCTTCGCCGTGTTGTTGAACGAGGAGAGCAGGTACAATTTGCCGCCCAGCAGCAGCAGGTCTTCAAAGTCCCGTTGCTTGCGTTTGTACTTCAAGTCCATCTCCTCGGAACGCTGGAGCTTCATTTCTTTTGTAAAATATTCCACCCAGACCTTCGGTTTGGTGTTGGCATTTTGCAAAACTTTCTGCCGCAGCACGTAGAACCCGTCGGCGGTGATGCCGATGATTTTGGTGGCCATCGTATTGCCGGGTTCGGGGTACTCGTTGCCCCAGGTGAGGGTGGCGGGGGCATCGGTTTGTGCGGTGAGGTTTGGGAGGAAGCCGCCGAAAAACACAACGGCCATCATGCTCCACAGAATCGTTCGGTTCATCATTTTTTTAGATTTTGGCAATGTACCGGCGACTTCAGTCGCCGTAGGCTGCCTCGGCGACTGAAGTCGCCGGTACAGCTACAATTTAACGCAAAACTAACCTGCTGGTGCGATCCGTCCGATTTAAAGAAATGATAATTTTTCTTTGCCAACGGGCGGTGGACTTGTCATTTTTTCTTCAAAAAACCTGTGGCCATGCTCCATGCCTTTTCAGCCAACTGGTTGATTTCCGGTGAAACCTTGAAGGCATACACCGCCCCGAAAAATACCGCCGTGAACGCTGCTGTTTTTACAAAAACAGCCAACAACGGCAAGCTGCCGGACGGTATCAAAAAAGCAACCCCGTAGCCCACCACTGCAAAAAGCAACGTCTGCCAGGTGCCCGCCGTGAACGGCTGCATGTTCAGTTTCCAGCGCAGCACCAGGAATTTCACGAGGTTGAAAAGCGTGAGCGAAATCAGCGTGGCGATGGCCACGCCCATCAACGAGAAGCGGGGGATGAGCAGCAGGTTGGCGCCGATGTGTACCACCGCCATGAACAGGATGAGGTAAAAATTGTAGCGGTAAAACTTCGAGAAACTCAGGATTTCGGAGTTCACGCCCGTTGCCATGTCAACGATGCGGGCGGTGCCGAGCAGCAGCACCACGTACTTGCCCACGGCGTAGGTTTCGCCGTTGGGCATGATGCGGAAAATCTCGTCGATGCACACCCAAATCATCCCGAAAACCCACAGCCCGGCGAGGAGTTGGTTCAGCGAACTTTTTTGGTAAATCTCCCCGATTTCGGCCAGTTTGCCGTCCTTCCACTTGTCGGCCAGCAGCGGTGCCACGATGCGGGAGATGGCTTTGCGGGGCACGTCGATGACGTTGGCGATGGAGTAGGCGATGGTGTAAATGCCTGTGAATGTGAGGTTTGTGAGGGTGCCGATGAGAAAAAAATTGACGAACTCCGACGAGAACCGGCTGCCGAGGCTGCCCACGAAACCGTACACGCTGTAACTCGTCATTTCCCGGACCGTCGGTTTTTTCAGCAGCCGAAAGTCGGGCCGCAGGTGCAGTTGGCCGAGCCGCCGCACGTACCAGATTTGCCCCAACAAAATCGCCCCGTAAATGCACAGCGAGCCGTACAGGATGATTTCGAACGAAATATATTTCAGGTAAAAAGCGAGGACGAGCAGCGGCAGCCCGATTTTGGGCAACAGTTCGGCGAAAATCGTCGGCACCACGATGCGCTGGAAGTTGGAAGCGTAGAGCTGGAACATGTTGCCGTAGGCAATCAGCACGGTGAACGGCAGGATGAGGTGGACGAACTGGAGGTAGAGCAGCGGTTCCTCTTTTCCGCCGAACCAGGCGTTGATTTGCCCCCGGAACAGCAGTGTGCCGACCGTGAGCAGGGCGCAGCCGACCGTGACGATGGCCAGCAGCAGGAAGAGGAAGCCGTTGTTTTTGTTTTCCTCGCTTTTGAAATGCGGGAAAAACCGCACAATCAACTCCGTGCTGCCGAGGAACACGAACAGCGAGAGCATGGCCGCCGTCTCCCGCACGTAGGTGATGATGCCCAACTCGGCCTGCTTCAAAAACGCCGGGTAAATCAGCAGCATGTTGGCTATGCCGATGGCCACCCCCACGTAGGTCACGATGCTCTGCTTGATGCCTTGCCGTTTGACGATGCCCATTTTTTGCGTTTGATTTGCTAACTTGCAGCCCTTGCCAGGCGGGCAAAATTCAACAAACTTTCATTCGGAAACCAATAACTTTTTAAAACCTCGTTCCATGCTGCGCTCTTTGGCCATCTTCGCTGCTTTACCGTTCTTTTGGTCCCAACTCGCACCGGAAAACTTCGACGCAGGGTGCAACTCTTCCTTCATCCGTCTCATTGGCAACCCGGGCGTAAACGAGGAGGCATTTTGCCTGATCACCTTGCCAGACGGGAATTTCATGCTTGGCGGGCGGGAAAACGACCATTCAATCTTGCTAATGCTGGATGCGTCGGGCAATATTCTCGAACAACGGGCCTTTGATTTTACCAGCGGAGATGATTTCGTAGCCAATTTGATGGTGGACAGTGAGGGTTTCCTGGTGGGTTCAGCCCGTGACAAACTCAATGCCGATGGGGTGCATGTGCTGTTCCGGTACGATTGGCAGAACAATATTTTTCTGTGGAAAAAACAGTTTTCCCCACTTACTTTCTTACGCCTGGACGACCTCTACGAGAATCCTTCCACCGGCAATTTTGTATTTCACGGAGGAATATCCGGCGTAATCGATAATTACATCATGGAAGTGGGGAGGGATGCCGGTGAAACGGTTTGGGATTATCGCTCGGACTATGGTGGCAATGCCGATGTTTTCATCAACAATTTTGTGGATAACAGCGGGGTGTACTTCGCAGGTGAAGGCCGCCTCGGTTCTGGCCTTGACGAACTCCGGCCCACGCTGACAAAATTCGATTATGCAGGCAACTTGCTCTGGTCAAAAATCCACCTGCGGTCTCCGAGCCAATCTTCCCGGCTTTACAACATGGATATGTTCATCGAAAACGACACGATTGTGAACATTGGGAGAGGCAGCCTGACCGACGATGATTTGACCAACTCCAACATGCTTTTTTACAAAACAGACATCGGCGGTGGGTTGCTTTGGGCTAAAAACTACACCGTCCCAGGTGGCACGGGAGTGGCCGGCATCCATGTGAACCCCATTCCTGGTGGGTACATTGCCCAAGGCACGTACAACGAGGGCGGCACCACGGAGCGGATGTTCATCGCCCGGCTCGACAAAAACGGCAATATGGTGTGGGCCAAACAAGTCAATACGACCATTGACCTCCCCGGCCTCCCCAAACCATTGTCGGTGATTTCCGACAGCTTCGTTGTTTTTGCATCGCAAACCAAACAGTTTGACATTGGCAACAACAGCGACCTGCTTTTTGGCAAAATATCGCTTGATGGTCAGGTGGAGGCGGTTGGTTGCAATTTGATTGAGGACATCATCCTGACAGCCTCCACCATTGGAAACCCATACGATGGAATTGAGTTACCTGACGAGAACCCTCAATCTTATGATACAGAAGACATTAGCTTCAGTAGCTTAACAGTCAATCTTGCCGTCTCTGAAATCCCTGGCTGTGAGTGCCTTGTGGTTGATACTTGCGCAAACGGCCTCCCCATTCATACTATGCCGGATGCAGTCCTGCAAAACATTTCAGCACAATGCAGCCTTGGTGTTGTGGTGGTCACATTAGATGTCTGCAACGCTGACAGCGTTGCGCTCCCGGCCAATACTCCATTTTGTTTTTATGATGGCAACCCAACCACCACAGCAGCCAGTACATTTTTTAATGTGCTGCTCCCGGCACCCATACCTCCCGATGGTTGCCTGCAATTTGTTGGGCCTGTGCCTGGGCCACTGCCCACCAACCAGCAAATCTTCGTCGTGGTGAACGACAACGGAACGACACCTACGCCTTTCGACCTCGCCGATGACTTTCCGAATACCGCTACCGAGGAGTGCGACTACACCAATAATTTGGGCAGTTTCATGGTGAGTTTCTCGCCGCCCCTGCTCGACCTCGGCCCTGACCTGGCAGTCTGTTTTGGTGAAATGACCCAACTGGATGCGGGCAGCGGGTTTGCCAGCTATCTCTGGTTCGACGGCAGCACCGCACGAACCTACACCGCACTTTCAAACGCCGGAAGCAGCACCTACTCGGTGACGGTGACGGATGCCTGTGGCGGCACACAAACCGACGAAATCAATATTTTTGTCAATCCCGGCGTGGAAATCGGGTACGAATCGGTGGAAATTTGCCCTGGCGAAAGTTTTTCGTTTTCGGTGACCGGCTTCCAGACCTATCAATGGTCTCCGCCCGGTTTGGTGGACTGTGCGACCTGTCCCGCTGTGACTGTTTCGCCGAACATGGATACCTGTTTTATCCTCGTGGCAAGTGATGCGGACGGCTGTTTTAGTGCCGACACCGTGTGTGTGGCCATTGTGACGGATACCGCCGTGGTGATGCAAAACCAACAAATTTGCGAAGGAAGTTCGTTTGATTTTTTTGGGACAGCGCTCACCCAACCTGGCATTTATGAATATTACGACAATGCTGGCAGTTGTGTGCAGGCGACCGTTTTAAATTTGAGTTTTTTTGATAATCCTGAACTTGATTTCACCACCAACCTCGCCTGCCCCTACGCCTTCGATGGAGAAATTATCGCCAGTGTCAGCGGTGGTGTACCGCCATACAGCTATGCCTGGGAGACCGGCACTTCCACTACCAACCAACTGATTGGCATCGATGTGGGAATTTACTCTGTCACAGTGACAGATGCGGCAGGCTGTGCGGTTGAGGATTCTGTTGAACTTGAAGCGGCCATTCGCCCGGTTGTGGAAACTGAGGTACATGACGTGAGCTGTTTTGGCATAAACGACGGCGTACTGAGCATCATCTCCTCTGACCCCAGCCTCCAGTTCAGCTTCAAAGGCTCACCCATTGGGCCGCAGACAGTGTTCGATAGCGTCTGGGCAGGCGGCGACCAGTTCTTCGTGATTGACAGTTTTGGTTGCATCTGGGAACAGTTCTTTTTTGTGGGTGCCCCTGACCAAATCAAACTCCAGTTGCCCAACAAAATTAAGGCACCAACCTGCGATTCGGTGCAAATCGAGCTTATGTCGCCGCAGCAAGATTGGGCTTTCAGTTGGGCTCCACCGGATTTTCTCAGTTGTACGGACTGCCCGAACCCCATTGCCGCTCCATTTTTCACAACAACTTACTACTTGACGGTCACCGACAGTAGTGGATGCACGGCCACCGACAGTGTGCGGGTAGTTGTTGATTTTGACCCAATGGCGTACATACCGAACGCCTTCAGCCCCAACAGCGACGGCATCAACGACGTATTCTATGTGCTTGGCAACTGTGTCAAGGAGGTACGATTGTTGCGCATCTTCGACCGCTGGGGGGAGAAGGTCTTTGAAAAAAGAAACGCCCCTTCAAATGACTCGTTGTACGGTTGGGATGGTAAGTTCCGGGGCAAGCCGATGAACTCTGACGTGTTTGTTTACTACATTATTGTGAGTTTCCCCGATGGCTCCGAGCAGGTGTACACGGGCGATTTGACCCTGCTTCGATAACTTTGCCCCGATTACAAGCATCACAAATGAAAAAAGCTTTAAAAAGACTGCTCAATAAATTCCGCTATCCCTACATCTGCCCGCACACCGGGCTGGTCGCTGGCACAACCATCCGTTTCCACGTGAACAACCCGGTGGAGAAGTTCCGGCTGCAAAAATTCGGCGGTGAACGAGACCAGTTGGAAGGCTTGCTCACCCTTCTGCGGGACGACGATGTGCTCTACGACATCGGCTCGTCGGTGGGTGCGTGGAGCATCCCGGCGGCATTGAAAGCCAGCAGGGGCAAGGTCATCAGCTTCGAGCCTGACCCGGAAAACCAACAACGGTTGCTGAAAAATTACGAGTTGAACGGCATTTCCAACTTCAAAATAATGCCCATCGCTGTTGGCGACAAACCCGGCGAACTGGAACTTTTCACCGCAGGGGCATACGCTGCCTCGCCGAGCCTCAAGCCGGTAAACAACATTTCCACTTCCATCAAAGTGAAAATTGAAACGGTGGACGGGCTGATTTCCCGCAAGGAAATCCCGCTGCCGACGGTGGTGAAAATCGACATCGAAGGTGCTGAAATGATGGCGCTGAAGGGCATGTCAGTGCTGCTGTCCAGCCCCCAGAAACCGAGGGCACTGGTGCTGGAACTACACCCGCTGTACCTGCCCTGGTTCGACACCGACCTGACGGAAATCCTCCAATTTTTAATCGAAAAAAACTACCGCATCGGCCAATTGGCCAGCCGGGAAGACCAGGTGATTTGCACTTGGTTTTCCAAATGACTACCTTTGAAATAAATGGTGTTCATTTGGCTGAAAAACAGCCGTTTATAAAATTATGAAGATGATTTTAAAAGAATTGAACCGCATTACTTTTGACCCGCTCATCATGGGGGGCAAGCCTTGCATCAGGGGCATGAGGGTCACGGTTGGCACCGTGGTTGGCTTGGTGGCCTCTGGCTATTCCACCGAAAAAATCCTGGCAACCTACCCTTATTTAGAGGTGGAAGACATCCATCAAGCCCTGGCCTACGCCGCCTGGCGTGTTGAGGAAAGGGAAGTACCTGTTGCCGCATGAAAGTCCTGATAGATATGAACCTCTCCCCTGAATGGGTCAGTATTTTCAAAAATGAAGGTTGGGAAGCCGTTCATTGGAGTGCCATTGGCGTACAATCTGCACCCGATACAATTCTGATGAGGTGGGCGAATGAAAATGGGCATATTGTTTTTACCCACGACCTTGATTTTGGGGCAATATTAGCGGCTACTCGGGCTGACAGCCCCAGCGTTTTTCAAGTCAGGACTCAGGATGTCATGCCAGAGGTGATTGGCCAACTTGTGGTCGCTACCCTGCGCAAGTTTTCTCAGGAACTAAACGATGGGGCAATTGTAACCGTGAACGAAACCAAAGATAAAGTAAGGATACTGCCCATCTAAAAAAGCAACCGACGAAGCCAATTGCCATGAAAATCTCCCTCATCATCCGCTGCTTCAACGAAGAAAAACACATCGGCAGGTTGCTGGCCGGGGTGATGGAGCAGACCGTGAAGGAGGTCGAAATCATCGTTGTGGACAGCGGCTCGACGGATGCGACGGTGAGCATCGCCTCCAATTTCCCCGTCAAAATCATCCCCATCCGACCGCAGGATTTTTCGTTCGGCTACGCCCTGAACATGGGTTGCGAAGCGGCCACCGGCGACATCCTGCTCTTCGCCAGCGCCCATGTCTATCCGCTGTACCACGATTGGCTGGAACTGATGCTCCGGCCATTTGAAGATGAAAAAATCGGCCTCGTGTACGGCCAGCAGCGGGGCAACGAGTTCAACAAATACAGCGAGCACCAGATTTTCGCCAAGTGGTTCCCCGACGAAAGCACGATGAACCAGCCGCATCCGTTCTGCAACAACGCCAACTGCGCCATCCGCCGCAGCCTGTGGGCCGGGCAGCCCTACGACGAGGCGCTCACCGGCCTCGAAGACCTCGATTGGGCGAAAAAAATGTTGGCCAATGGCCACCGCATCGCCTACCAGGCCGAGGCGACGGTCATCCATGTCCACGAGGAGCGCTGGAAAAACGTGTTCAACCGCTACCGCCGGGAGGCCATCGCCCTGCGCCTGATTCAAAAAAACGAGACGTTCAACTTCCTGACTTTCCTCACGTTGTTTTGGAAAAACGCCCGCCACGACTGGCGGCAGGCGCTGCACGATGGCGTTTTTTTGCGGGAGTTTTTTAGTATCCTGCTGTTCCGCTTCCACCAGTTTTGGGGCACCTACCGGGGCTACAAGCAGTCGTACCTGATGGACAACCAGGTGCGGGAGCGGTTCTACTACCCCAAGGGCTACGTGGTGAAAAAAGGCGAGGGAGCCGACAGCCGGAGAAAGATTGACTATTCACAGAAACATAATGGTTGAATGATGCCATTTGGTAAATTGAAGACTGTCTGCCACTCTGTGCCTCCGTGCCTCTGTGTTGATAAAAAATAAACACAGAGGCACGGAGGCGCAGAGACCAATTTGCGCCCCTAAAACCCTCAAACTCTCAAATCCTCAAACTCATGCAACTCATCGACATCTCCGTGCCTCTCAACCCCCGCCTCCCGGTCTGGCCGGGCGAGCCGCATCCGAGCATCATCCAGAAAGTCCGCATGAGCGACGGGGCCGATGCCAACGTCACGCACCTGGCGTTCGGCAGCCACACCGGCACCCACATCGATGCACCGCTGCACTTCGTGGACGGTGGGAAAACGACCATCGAAATCCCGCTGGAAAAACTTGTGGGCATGTGCCAAGTGGTTGATTGTCAGGGTAAAACGAAAATTACCACCGCCGATTTGGCG
>JACRAN010000356.1 GCA_016234735.1 Bacteroidota bacterium
ACTGCTGGTGCTGCTCGTAGGCCTTGAAGGTGACCTGGTTGTGGCGCTTTTTTGGTTTGTCTTTCATTCGCGGAAGTTACGACGACTCCCGAAAATAAAAAAGAGGCTGCATCAAGTACTTCTGATACAGCCTCTTTTTTTTGTCAAAACTCCCGCAATCTGCGTAGCTTTTCGGGCGTTTTTATTGTTCCATAAAACAACCTGACCTTGTCCATGATTCGATTTTTGCCCCTTTTCCTACTGCTTTTCCTTTGTGAAAACACCTTTGCCCAAAAGAAGTACACCACCGCCCGCACCGCCAATGGTAAGCTGAAAACCGTGTTCGACCGGGGCCTCCGCATGACCTTCAACGGCCAACTCGATGATGCCGTTCAGGATTTTGAAAAGGCGCTGCAAATGGATGCCACGTTCATCGATGCCCAAATCGAGTGGGCCAACGTGAAAAACCAGCAAAAAAAATTGGCCGAGGCCGAACTCGGTTACGAAAAAGCCATCGCCATCGACCCTGCCTACGAACCGAATGTTTTTTACAGCCTGGCCATCATGGAATTTGAGCAGGATAAATTCGAGCAATCGGCAGTGCATTTTGAATACTTCCTGAAAAACACCCCCAAAATCAGCGAAAAAAGAAAAGCCGCCGCCGAAAGCTACCTCCGCAATGTCCGCTTCGCCGCCGAGGCCATCAAAAACCCGGTGCCTTACGAACCCAAAAACCTCGGCCCGAACATCAACACGCCCAATGCCGAGTACCTGCCCACCATCACCGCCGATGGCGAAGCGCTGATTTACACGGCGGTCAGGGGCGGGCAGGAAGATTTTTACCGGAGCGAAAAAGTGAACGGCCAATGGCAACGGGGGGAACCCATCACCGCCGTCAACACGCCGAACAACGAAGGCGCTCAAAGCATCAGTGCCGACGGGAAGTTCCTCGTGTTCACCGCCTGCCACCGGCGGGACGGGATGGGTGGCTGCGACCTGTTTTTTGCGGAGCTAAAAAACGACAAATGGACGGCGGTGCGCAATCTCGGTGCCCCTGTCAACACGCCGGGCTGGGAGTCGCAGCCCAGTATTTCCGCCGATGGGAAAACACTTTTTTTTACCTCCGAAAGAAGAGGCGGGCTGGGAAGCAAAGACATCTGGGTGAGCTATCGCCAAGCCAATGGAAAATGGGGCGAACCGCAGAACCTCGGTGCTCCGGTGAACACCACCGGCGAAGACCAGTCGCCTTTCATCCACTCCGACGGCCAAACACTCTACTTCATGTCCAACGGGCATCCGGGCATGGGCGGGTTCGATATCTACCTCTCCCGCCGACAGCCGGACGGCAAGTGGGGCGAGCCGCAAAACCTCGGTTACCCCATCAATTCCGAAGGCAACGAGGGCGCACTTTCCGTGAGTCTGGATGGCAAAACGGCCTTCTTCGCCACGGATTTGCTCAAGGTGAGGGAAGGTGTTTCAGCCTTTGAAAATCCGCAGGGCGAGGGCACGACGGACATTTACAGTTTTGAAATGCCGGAACGCGACCGCCCGCAGCCCGTCACTTTCGCACAGGCCACTGTGACCGATGCGCTGACGAAACAAACCCTCATCGCAGAGGTGGAATTCATGGATTTGGCGACGGGGCAGGTGTTTGCATCGGCGACGACCGAGGCCGACGGCAAGTTCCTCGTCACGCTGCCTGCCGGAAAGGACTACGCCCTCAATGTTTCAAAGGAAAAATACCTGTTTTACTCGGAGAATTTTGCACTGACCGAAGCCAGCACTTTGGATAAACCATTCCTGCTCGATATTGCCCTGACGCCCATCCCCGGCAGCATGGCCGATGCCGGAAGCCCGGCCTCCGGGAAGCCCATCGTGCTGAAAAATGTGTTTTTTGAAACGGGTTCGGCGGAACTGAAAAAGGAAAGCCTCACGGAACTGAACCTGCTGAAAAAACTGCTCGACGACAACCCGTCGTTGAAAATCCAAATCAACGGCCACACCGACACCGTTGGCTCCGATGCCGACAACGCAACACTTTCCGAGAACCGGGCGAAGGCCGTTCACGGTTTTTTGACACAGAACGGAATCGGCGTTAACCGCTTGAAATTCAAAGGATTCGGTGAAACATCGCCCATTGCTTCCAATGATACGGAAGTTGGCCGCCGGCAAAATCGCCGGACGGAATTCATCGTCATTGAGTAGGAAAACTTCAGGCGGCAACCTGGGCGAGCCGCAATTTCAGCCCTTCGTAGCCGCCCTGCATCACTTGGTCGTGGTTCCAGGCGAAGATGGGCCGGGCGATGGGTGCCAGCAGGTTCATCCAGGGTCTGGTGGTTTTCACCAGCCAGTCGTAGCGGACGATGGTGGCTCCATCTTCGGTCGAAAAAGTCCAGATTCCCAGACCTTCCAGCTCGCCAAATGCCCTCCCTTCCATCCGTTTGAATTTATCCAGTACCACCAATTCGGAATCGAAAGTGAGGGTGTAGGGCAAGGCTGTTTTCCAGGTAATCCGCCGCACGGAGCCGATGTCGTCGGCATCGCCCTGGCGGAGCAGTTCCACCTGCTTCACGTACGGCCACCATTCCGGCCAGTGGTCCATGCTTCTGATTTCATGCCAGACGGTTTCGAGTGGGGCCTCGAACCTCCAGTGAGTAACAAATTGATAATCAGCCATTTGGTTTGTTGTGTTGCGCATTGCCAAGGCAGGGTGGTAACTAAAAAAATCTTGTTTTCATTTGGCTTCCCGAAGTTCCTCTGCAATTACGAAGTGAATTGAAAATTGGATTGCGGCAAGTTAAAAAAAGTTAATTTTGTCGGGGCTATCGGCCAGATAGTCAAACGCTTAACGGCTTTTTCAAAGCAAAAGGAAATGGTTTACGAGAAAACGGACAGGGAAACAGAACTCATTCCGAAGTTGAAATCGGGTGATGAGGTAGCGTTTGCCACTCTGTACGACTCCTACGCTGCATTGATTTTCGGCACCATCGTCCGTATCGTGGGCGACCGGAAAGAAGCGGAAAACCTCCTCCAAGATTGTTTCATCAAAATATGGCAAAACATCGGGAATTATGACCCCGCCAAAGGGAGGCTGGCCACCTGGTTCATCAACATTGCCCGGAACATGGCCATAGATTTTACCCGTTCAAAATATTTTTCTCAGCAGCGCAAAAACCAAAGTCTTGAAAATCTCGTACTTGCTGAACCTGAACACATGGCCTCCCGTTTTCCTGACGAAACGCTTGGCCTGCGGCAATTGGTGAAAAAGCTGACACCTGGCTGCAAGGAAGTCATCGAATGGATGTACTTCGAAGGCTTCACCCAGCAGGAAATAGCGGACAACTTTGGCATACCGCTTGGCACTGTGAAATCACGTACCCGGCTGGCAATGAAAGAATTGAGGAGTTTTTATAATTGAAAACCGAAAATACCGAACTGGAATTGAAAAATAAATACGACATAACGCAAAATGAGATCCGGGAGTGGCTTGCCAACGACCCGTCAACCCCGCCTTCTGCCGACGACGTCCGGCAGACGGAAGATGCGCTGCTGAATTTTGCAGCCGCCCACACCCTGGCACCACCACCAGGGCTGAAAGAAAAAATACTGGGCAAGCTCCATGCACTGCAAATAATACCACGGCAAACCCTCCACCTCGACCAGCTTCCCATGCTCGACGAGACTTCCAACTGGCTCGACTGGCAGGAAGTCGTCACGGGCATCGAGCCGCCGGAGGATTACGAAGACCTCCACCTGCACCCGCTCGAAGCGAATGAAAAAAGGGAATTGTTCGTGGCCTGGGTCAGGGAAATGGTGCCCGAAGAAGTCCACCACGATTTGCTGGAAAGTTTCCTCATCCTCGAAGGCTCGTGCGAGTGCCACATCACCGACCAAGCCGGAACCACCCGTAGCGTACGAATGGGGCAGGGCGATTTCATCACCATGCAAATCGGTGAAACCCACGATATCTGCATTACCTCGATTCAACCGACCAAAGCCATTTTACAATGGCGGAAACTGGCGGCGTAAGGTTTCAACGCAGGATTGGAAAACGGATGAAACGGATACAACAGATTCAAACGGATTTTTTTTGTTCGCTCTTTTCATCCCGACAGTGAACCCGTGATTTCAGTAGGGCACCTCCGGTAATGGAAAAAAATCCGTTCCAATCCGCAAAATCCGTTTCATCCGTTTTCCAATCCCGCCACACGTGACCAACCATCAATCTCCCGCCCGCTCTTCCAACTGATCCCGTTTCAACGTAATCAAATGCCCGATGGCCTTCCCGTTGCGGTAAGTTACCACCCGCAGCGTAATCGGGCCTTCCGGCAACTCAAGCGGCTGCGAGTACCTGGTCGAGTGGCTGTCGGGCATCGTGTCGTCAATGCTGTAAAAAATGTCCAGGCCAGGTACCTCCGACTCCATGATGAGCGTGAGTTTCCCATCTTTCAGAGTGGTTCTGACGATGGCATCGTACACGGCTTTGGCGTAGTTCACCCCGGCCACGTCTGCCCGCTCGAAGTGCGTTTCCATGCGCTGCGCAAACTTCTCCCAGTTCTTCACCTCCTTTGGCGACCAGTACACTTCGGCCAGCGCCCACGAACGGGGGTAGGTCATGTACTCGGCGTAGCGCAGCGTGGGTATCTGTTCCGTCCAGAGGTTGCCCTGCCCGCCGAGGATGTACTTCGCATCCACGCCCTCCGGCACCGGCTCGAAGCTGTAGCTTTTTTTCGTGCGCAGGTAGGCGTAAATCGGTGGGTCAACCGTCGGGTCGCCCTGATTGTAGTCCAAGTACGCAAACGTGGTGGGCGTCATCACCACATCGTGCCCGAGGTGCGCCGCTTCGATGCCGCCGCTGATGCCCCGCCAACTCATCACCGTCGCATTGGGCGAGATGCCGCCTTCCAGAATCTCGTCCCAGCCGAGCAGTTTTTTGCCTTTTGCCTGGAGGATTTTCTCTACCCGGCCCATGAAGTAGCCCTGCAAATCTTCCACGTGGCGGATGTTCAGTTTTTTCATCAACGCCTGGCAGCCGGGGTCTTCCTTCCAGTAACCCTTGTAGCACTCGTCGCCCCCCACGTGGATGTACGGATTGGGGAACAGCGCCGCCACTTCCGTCAGCACTTTGTCCAAAAATTCATAGACTTTTTCGTCGGAAGGATTCAGGGTGTTCTCGATGAGCATTTTGAAAGTACCGTTTCCGTACCATTCCGAAAAACCCGTGCCTGGGTTTACTTTGGTCTCCGGATTTTTCGTGCAACTGAGTTCCGGGTAAGCGGCGATGGCCGCCATGCTATGCCCCGGCACGTCGATTTCCGGCACGATGGTCACGTTGCGTTCCTGCGCATATTTTATGATTTCCCGGATGTCATCCTGTGTGTAAAAACCGCCAACGGTAGCCTTTTCGCCGGATTTTGGTTCGGCCCGTGCGCCGAAATGCCCGGCACGGGGCACCCGCCAAGCGCCCACTTCGGTGAGTTTGGGCAACGATTTTATCTCGATGCGCCAGCCGTTGTCATCGGTCAGGTGCCAGTGGAAAGTGTTGTATTTCAACCTTGCCATCTGGTCGATGTACGTTTTGACGTCTTCCTTGGTGAAAAAATTACGGCTCACGTCGAGCATGATGCCCCGCCAGCCGAAGCGGGGGTAGTCGGTAATCTTCACCGCCGGAACGCTCCACCCCCCGCCCCCTGAAGGGGAAGCCGATGCCTTGCTTTCAATTTCCTTCGGCAACAATTGCAGCAGCGTCTGCATCCCGTAAAACAGCCCCGCAGGCTGGTTGGCGGCGATGACCACGCCCTTCGGCCCGGCTTCCAGCGTGTAGCCCTCCTTGCCGATGCGGCTGTTGGGCGTGGCGTTCAGGCTCAGGAAAACCGAGGCGGCCTTGCCTTCTTTGGGTTGCAGGGAAAAGCCCGTCGGGGTGTTCAGTTTTTGCGCCAGCATGTCCGCTACGGGGCGGGCCTCCGCCTTGTTGTAGCCAATGGTCGAAACTTTTGTCAAGGCAAACGAGCCGCTAAGTGTCTGTACTTCAACGGGTTGCGGTATCAATTGGACGGGATTGTTTTGCGCCGTGACCGCCGAGAGGGTCAGGACGAACAGCAAGGGAAGTAGTTTTTTCATGGCCAAAAAAAGGATTGGTGGATGAGATTTGGTCTTGGCGTCAGGCTGCAATGATACAGTTTTTCGGTCGGAAAACTTGCTGCCGGTGCTGCTCCTTTTTGAGGGGAAAATGCGAGTAACGCTGCGCTTGATGCTTGCGACAACTGAAGCTATCGTGGCGGATTTGAACGGATTTTTTGGTTCGCTCTTCGGCAACTATTCTGCTTGCCACGAATCCTACACCAGCGCTTTGAACTCCGCAAACCACTTCGCCAGGCTCTCGTGGTAGTGGTTCGCCTCGTACAGCGGCCCGTTGTAGAATTTGGCGACCGCCCGAAAATCGGCCTCCGCCGGGGACGGATTGGCGAGAGCCGCCCGCACCGCCGAGCCTCCCGTGGCGAGGAACTTGCCCACAAACAACACCTGCTCCGTCAGCGGGCTGCAAAACATCGCCTTCGCCGAAGGCGCTCCCACCGTCTGGAAGTTGAAGCCCATCACCTGCCCCAGCCCGAAGCTCGTGGCCCGGTAGCGCAGTTCCGAAACATCCTCCTTCGGCGTTTTGCGGTTGGTATTGCTGAGGATGTGCTGCTCGAACTTGGGCCGCACCACGCCTTCCGTTTCCTTGCGGATGATGCCGAGAATCCATTCGGGCCGGATGTCCACTTTTTTCTCCGACTTCATGCGGGCGGCAGCCTGCACGGCCTGAACGCCGTACTGCTGGTGGATTTCCCGGCAGGACAGCGCCCGGCGCTTGTGCAATGCGTTGAGTTGGAACATTGCCACCTCGAAGTCGCCGCAGGCCACCTGGTTGGTGTCGATGTTTTGGCGGGCAACGGCGAGCATTTTTTCCAACGTCGGCAGGTCGAGCAGGACGTTGGGCACGGCACCGATTAACTTGGAAGCGGTTTTGAACGTACATTCATAGCAGACCGAGTCCCGTGAGACGGCGGGGTTCAGGCCCTGCTCGAACTGGAACTGCGCAATGGCACGGTTGGTGCCCGGCCCGAAGTCCCCGTCGATGAGGTACGAGCCGGAACCACTGGTGGAGTACCCGAGGAAAATCAGCAGCCGCTGAAGTGCCTTCACGGTGTTTTCCGCAGCCGTCCGGCGGTCGAGGGTCACGTCGTTTTGCCCGAAGCGCTGCACGTCGGCCCGCCAGCCGGAGTCGGTTTCGTCCGGGTGGGTGAGGATGCGCTGAATCTGAGGGTCGTTGATGGTGAGTGGCATTTTATAGATGTGAGAAGTGAGAGGGTGAGAATGTGAGGTCAAATCACTTTCTCAAAACCAATCACGGCTTAATAAGTTGGTTTTACGCAAGTGCCTGATTTGCAACTTGTTGCTGCTAATGTAGAAATATTGCCAATCCTCCTGCAACATTTTCTTTTTCAAAAACCAACCTGCTGCAAATGCAAGCCGGTGCAGGAATTGATGAGGGACTGGAAGTTCGAGATGTTCCCGGTGTGCCCGGTTTCGGATGTGCTGGCTATGAGTCGTTGATTTTGATAGTTTAAATTTCCGCCTTTTGGAATGGGCTTCCGGGGGGCGGGGTGATTCTTTGGTGGATTTTGGTGCTTGCCTTGCTCGTCTTATCTGTTGTGGCCAGTTAACACTAGCCATAACCGGGGTCTGTGCGTGTTTTCCCTCCTGATGCTGTTGGTTAGTAGATGATTTTGACGTAAGGAAAATTTTTCTCTAAAAATTTGCATTCAGAGATAAAGTTGTTCACTAAGTCAAGTTTGTTAACAAGGGATTCTTTTGGATATTTCATGCTCTCATAAAAGTCCATGTATTTTTTTATCTCAATTACACCTTTCCCTTCACGTTCAATCTTATCTCTAAGCTCATTTATTTCTATTTTTAATAAAAAGTCCAAGAATTGCTTTATATCTAAAGCATCCAATATAATTAATCGTTGTCTCAATTCCTTGGTATTGGCAACTTGAAGATTGTCCAAAATTGAAATGACATCTTGGCCATTCATAATTTCATACAATTTTTCCCTATCTATCCATCCTTTCTCGTATAATTTCTTAAAATACTTGTACAGATACAAATCATACAACACTGAAAAATTTTGATGGTCAAATACCGTAATGGTTTTTAGATTATTTTTGAGCAAGAAGAAAAGGCTAGAAAATGGTATAGAATGCGCATTCTTAATGGTCATTGTTTCAAGTTGTTTCCATTGGGTGGGTTTTAGAGTAGAGAGAGGTAATTCGATTGATGAATCTTTTAAAGAAAACTTTCCATCAATTTTGAAAGGATTTTTATGGATTAGCATTTCAGTACAAAAATTCATTGCTGCATCCATTGACTTAAAATCTAATTTTTGAAAAAAATGTATATCTGAAAGAGCTTCTTTTGCAAGGATATACTCCAAAATAGATTTATGTGAAAACTTATATCGTCCATCAGCATCCCTATTGAGCAGGGAGCGATTCCGCCAATCAATTTCTTTTATGGACCTGTGTTCCTCTTCATAGTCAGTTAACTGAATTCCCGAGGAGGTAGAAATTGGCTCTTCAAATGGGATTGAAAGCCTTCCATTTCGTTTATCTCGTTGGAAGTAGAGGTTTTTGGCAAAATCTTGAGAGAAAGCCATTAACTTCTGTTTGAAAATTTCTTTGGAACCATATTTCGCCTCAATGCCTGGCTTATCTGCCTCTCGTTCTATCCATTTTTGAATTAGCACTTCATAAATCTGATAGGTGTATTCATACTTACTTTTCCCATCTACCAAATCGCGGATGTAGGAAAGTAGCATGGGCCGTACCATGAGATTTGGGCTTTTCTGCACGATGCGTCTTGCCTTTCTCCTACTTTTCCATTGATAAAACTTAAAGCGTTTGCCCAAATAACGATTAATGTCCTTGTCGTCAAAAACGGAAACATAGGCCTTGCGAAAGAAATGCTCCCCTCCGTCCGTACCATACCGGAAATATCCGGTACTGCTCAATTCTTCCGTCTCGTTCGGGAAGAACTGGGTGCGGCAGGTGATGACCACTTCCCGGAAGCGCCAGGTCTTTTCGAGAATCTCGCCGAGGCGCTTTTTGTAGTTTTTCACTGCTTCCACGTCTTCATCGAGGGCATCGAGCAGGAGGATGGTATTTTCTTGGTCTTGTATTTTTTCCACCTCTGTCAAAGCCTTTGGATGTCCCAAGGGCAAGAGCCGGATGTCGTGTTTTTTCTTCCAGAAGAATTGATTTTTGTAGGCTAAGCCAAGGTTCATCATAAAGGTTGTCTTGCCCATGCCCGAATCTGCGAGGATGAGGTAGTAGCGGTTGTCATCCTGCACGAAGCCTTTTTTGAGCATCATTGGGATGAGTTTAGCCTTGGGCGAGTCAATGAAACTGCGGCTGGGTTCTTCTGCTTGAGAAGGGGCTGTGTCCTGATACTTGGTAGGAATGTAGTAACGGGTAGCTTTGTCAATTTCGGCTTTTGTGTAGAAGGGGTGGAGGTCGCGGTTGAGGCGGCGGCGGTCATTCCAGAAAACAAATTTCTTAAAGACCCAATTCAGACAAAATGCCACGACCGTCAATAGAATTAGTCCGGTGAACATCGTTGAAACGACTTGCACCAGCCATTCCTCCATTCCCAGGTCTCTGAGAAAATCTTTGAAAAGTTCGAGCAGGGCTTTTAAGCTGTCAATATCCATTTTCGGGGAATTACCTGTTCAATGAAATGGGTTTTGTTTTGATTACCTGCAATATCATTATGCCAACCAGCACAGCGACGCAAGCCACTAGTTTCGTGGAGTCCCCTCAAAGTAAGTTCAGAAAATCCCGGCTGTCAAGTGTCGCCGGGTAGTGTGTGTTGCACTGCTAAAAAAGTGCAGCGTGAAGGTAAAACGAGAAATTTTATCCTACAAACAGGGAGAGGAGGAAATTTACGATTTACGATTGCACTTCTCCATCGCCATTCATCCATCCCCCCACTTTTACTTTTGGTCAAAACCGCACCGTCACGCCCGCCAGGAAATTGCGGCCCGCCTGCGGGAAGAAGCCGGTCAGGTTGTAGAAGTTGCCGCTTTCGTGCCGGGCGTAGGGGTCGCCCGTCGTGTCGAACGAAGCCCGATAGCGGTAGGTCCAGGCGTTGGAGGAGTAGCGGGCATCGAGCAGGTTCATCACGAGCAGGTTGATGCTGAACTCTTCGAAAAAACGGGTTTTGAGCAGGTACCGCAGCTCGAAATCGGTGGTGGTGTAGGCATCCAGCGCCGTGTGCCGGTTGGAAGTGTTGTCGATGTACTGCCGACTGACGTGCTTGGCCACGAGCGAGAAGGTCAGGCTTTGGCTGTCCTGGTGGAGCAGGGGCGAGGCGGTGTAGCTCAGTTTGCCGAAGGCCACCGTGCCCGGCGAAAAGGCGAGGTTGGTATTGTGGCGGAGAATGGGCACCTGGCCGCCCGTATCCCAGTCGTCGATGTATTCCGTGAACGACTTGATTTTGTTTTCGCTGAACGTGGCGTTGCCTTCGAGGGCGAGTTTCTTCGTCATCTGCACCCTGAAAGCGAGTTCGAGGCCGAGGCGGTAGCTCTCCGGTACGTTGATGCGGATGGGTGCGCCCACGTCGTTGATATTGCCGGTGAGCACGAGTTGGTTTTTGTAGTACATGTGGTAGAGGTTGGCGTGGAAGGTGGTGAACTTGCTGCGCAGGCGCACCCCGGCTTCGGTGTTGTAGAGCCGCTCCGCTCTCGGCAGGTGGCCGGTGGGGGCATCGGTGAAGTCGTCCCGGTTGGGTTCTTTTTGTGCCACGGCGAAGGAGGCGTAGAGCTGCGCATGTTCATTGGCTTCGTAAAACAGGCCTGCCTTGGGGTTGAAAAACAGGTAGTCGGCGTGGGTGGAAATGTATTGGTCAGGATTGGTCACTTCGACTTCCTCGATGGTGTAGCCCACCCGGCGGAGTTGCAGGTCGAGGAAGCCGTGGAGAACCTGCGTGATGGCGAACTGAGATTTTGAGTAGCCGGTAAAGTCGGTTTTGTCACCTGTACTTTCCTCAAAACGGACCCCGGTCGCCACAAGCTGGGGGAGGTTTGTCCAAGTCAACTCAGAAAAATGGTCGCCGAGATAGTGGTTCCAACTGCCACCCAATGTGGTCTGGAAGCGGTTGTCGTTGCTTCGATAGGCCATTGAAGCGATGCCGCCGAAGAAGTCGTTGTCCAACCATTTTCTTTGGATGTACCTCAAATCCACGCCCAAATCGGGTGCCTTGTATTGCTCATAAAAACCAAGCCCCCGTGTGTAGTGCCCCGTGAGGTTGAAGTGCCAGTTGCGGCTAAGTTCCTGATTATAAATGAGTTGGTAGTGCGTCTGGCGGTAGTCGTCCACCTCGTTGTCGTAGGGTTCGCCCGGTTTTTCGGTGCCTGCGCTGTTGTAGGTGCGCAGCGAATCGATGCCGATGTACTGTGCCGGTACGCCGTTCCATGCCAGGTACGTCACTTCTTTTCCGTGTAAAACATTGGTCCGCAGCGAGCTTTTTTTGCCAAACCAGGCCGCTGAAAAATACAGCGATTTCAGGTCGGAACTCGCCCGGTCGATGTAGCCGTCGGAGGTGATGCGGCTGAAACGGCCATCGACCGTCAGGCCGATGGATGGTTGCTTGCCGAACAGCAGGCCGGAGCCAAACTTCGCCATGTTCTTCCAGGTGTTGAACGAACCTGCCGAAGCCGACAGCCCGCCGTAGGGTTTTTCGTGCAACTCGTTGGTATTCACGTGGATACTCCCCCCGAAAGCCCCGGCCCCGTTGGTGGAAGTGCCCACGCCCCGCTGCACCTGGATGCTCTCCGTCGAACCTGCGAGGTCGGGCAGGTCCACCCAATACATGCCCTGCGATTCGGCGTCGTTGATGGGCACCCCGTTGACGGTCACGTTGATGCGGCTCGCATCGGTGCCCCGGATTCGGATGCCAGTGTAGCCCACGCCCGCCCCGGCATCGCTCGTCACCACCACCGACGGCGTGGCATCGAGGAGGTAGGGCACATCCTGGCCGAGGTTGCGGGACTGGAGGTCTTCGCCCCGCAGGTTGGTGTAGGTGAACGGTGCTTTTTCGCCCGCCCTCGTCGCCGACACGGTGAGCGCATCGAGCAGGGTGGGTGCTTCTTCGAGGGAAAAATCAAGACTGAACGGCTGCCCTCCCGTCGCTATTTCGACCGAGCGGGAGACCTGCCCGTAGCCCACAAACGTCACCCGCACCGTGAAGGTGCCGGATTCCAAAGCAACCAGATTGTAGTTGCCCTGCCCGTCGGCCACCGTGCCCTGCCGGGTTTCGAGGAGCAGCACACTGGCACCTGGCAGCGGGTTTCCCTGGCCGTCCGTGACCCTGCCGTTGAGTGAGGATTGGGAAAAAACAAGTGCGGAAAACAGCAGGCCCATGCCTGCCAACAGTAACTTTTTCATCGTGTTGAAACTTTTAGGTGAAACATTTTCCGTCAAACCCCACAGGCTTGACGGGACACGATGGGTTACCAATCTAATGAAGTGCTGCTGAACAAAAGACGAGCATTCATTTCCCTCCCCGGCATTACCCGGGCAGGTTCGATGGGTATAATCTCAGCCCTTTTTAACGATGAACGATGAACTATGAACTATGAATTTTCCAAGCATCCGCCGTTCATCATTCATAGTTTATCGTTCATCGTTAAAAAAAAGGCACCCCAAATGAGATGTGCAGCAAAGGTATCAAAACCAGGGGAATCTTTCGGTGCGGTTGGTTTCAACTTCGTTTTCCCCCGTTTCACCGACAATATTTGCCTTTCTTCGCTTCGCCAGGCCACTTTTGTCGGGTCAGTTGACGTGGTGAATTCAATCAATTTGCCAGTTCAACACCATTAATTTTTCACTCAAACTCAAATGACGATGAAAAGGAAATTAGCAGTTATCATCTCGGCGGGCATCCTGATTGTTCTGATGAACAGTTGCATCCCCTCCCTGCACCCGATTTACACGGCGGACAAATTGGTGACGCTGAAACAATTACCGGGCACCTGGGAAACGCAGAAGGAAGGGGAAAACCAGGGAAAACTTCAGATTACAACGCCAAACGGGCCTTCGGGCAAGCCGGAAACATGGACTTTTATGGCCGGTGAAGGCAAAAGTTACCTGCTCATACACGAAGATGAAGATGGTTTTAAAGGCGCTTTCGACGTGCATATCATCAAATTGGGGGAAACATATTTCATGGATTTTTACCCTGCCGATATGCCTGACGAAAAGAGTGGTTCTTTGAGCGGCATTTTCAAAGAAACCGAGCAAATCAACAACTTCACTAAAATCCATTTGCTGGCAGTCCATACTTTTGCCAAATTAGAAATAACAGGCAAAGACTTGAAAATCAGCATGTTCGATCCGGATTTTTTGAAACAACTGCTGGAGCGGCAACAAATCCGCATCAAGCATGAAAAAACGGAAGGCGGCTACGTGTTGACCGCTTCACCGGAAGATTTGCAGAAATTCGCCTCGAAATACGCCAATGAAAAGGAGGCGTTTCTGGACGACCCGATGGTGCTGAAAAACAAACTGTAAAAATCACGATGGCCTTACCCGTCTTTTTGAAAAATATCGCCCGGAACAGCGTGTTGCAACACACCCTGTTCTGGGTGCTTTCATTTTATGTGCTGGGGCGGCTTTTCGCCTACTCGGATGAAATTGTTACGGTCGATTTGATATACACGTTCCTGTTTCATTTCAGTGTTTTTTTCGCCGTATATTCCAATTTACTTTGGCTCATACCAGCATATTTAAGGGCAGAAAAATATAGCGTATATTTTTTACTACTGGCAATTGTTGCAGCAATGGCAGTCGGCATCAACTTGTTGACTTTCAACTACTTATCGGATCTTTTATTTCCCGGTTATTATTTTATCGCCTACTATGGTTTTTGGGATATTCTTCAATTCATATTGGTCTATATTGTCGTCACGACCCTGATAAAATTATCGAAAGGCTGGTTTCAATATTTGGAAACACAAGGCAAACTGAGCCGATTGGAGCGGGAAAAATCAACCGCCGAACTGAGCGCCCTCAAGTCGCAGGTGAACCCGCATTTCCTGTTCAACAGCCTCAATAACCTGTACTCCCTTGCGCTCGACAAAGATGCCCGCACGCCCGACATCATCCTCCGGCTATCGCAAACGATGCGTTACCTGCTGTACGAATCCAACGCCGATTTTGTGCCCCTGGAAAAGGAAATCGAGCACCTCGCCAACTTCGTGGAAATGCAGCGGCTGCGGGTGGGCGAGAAAGTGAAAATCAACTTCACAGTAGCCGGGGAGCCGGCCGAAAAACAGGTGGCCCCGTTGCTCTTCCTGCCCCTGGTGGAGAACGGTTTCAAGCACGGCGTAAAAGGCGAGACGGAGGGCGCTTTCATTTTTATCCACCTGCAAATCCTTGATAATCAATTGGTTTTCAAAACAGAAAACAACAAAGGAACAGTGGACGAGGTGGAAAAAGGGGAATTCAGGGGCGTTGGTTTGCAGAACCTCCGGCGGCGGTTGGACCTGATTTACCCCGGCAAACACCGGCTGGAAATCACCGACGGAATCAGTACCTTCACCGTCACCTTACAACTCGACCTGGCATGACGACGATACGTTGCATCGCAGTGGATGACGAGCCGCTTTCGCTCAAAATCATCGAAAAATATGCGGCAGACCTGCCCCGGCTCGACCTCGTGGCGACTTGCAACAACGCCTTCGAGGCGATGGACTGCCTCCGCAGGATGCCCGTCGATTTGATGTTCCTCGACATCAACATGCCCAAGCTCTCCGGCATCAGCCTGATGAAGTCGCTGGACAATCCGCCGTTGGTCATTTTCACGACGGCCTACCCGGAATTCGCAGTGGACGGCTTCGAGTTGGAAGCGGTGGATTACCTGCTGAAACCGTTCTCGCTGGAGCGGTTCATCAAGGCGGTGAACCGGGCGGCGGACAAGCGTTTTGTCCCAAAACCAGCGGACGAACCTTGCCCGGAATTCCTGCTGGTGAAAGCGGACAAGAAGCTGTACAAGGTTGATTCTCAGGATATTATCTACTTGGAAGCCTACGGCGATTACGTCAAAATCTTTACGAAGGAAAAAATGCTGCTCACGAAGGAACGCCTGAGCACGGTGGAGCAGCAACTCCCGTCGGAGCGCTTCGTCCGCATCCACCGCTCGTTTGTGATTGCACTGGCGGCCATTGAATTTATCGAAGGCAACACGGTGAAAATCGGCAAGGAAAAACTGCCCGTCAGCGAGAATTTGAAAGATGCGCTGTTGGAGAAATTGAGCCGTCGTTGACGATATGATTCCGATGCCGCTAGGCAAGTATTTGGAGCGGGTTTTGATTTTTTTCACCCGCCACGCAGCTTTTCGTACCTTCCTTCCCGTACAGGCAGAGGCAACGATATGCCCAACAACGAAATCCATCTGAAATTTATCCTCGAAGGCTGTCGCCAGGGCAACCGCAACAGCCAGCGAAAGCTGTACGAACACTTCTACGGCTACGGGATGAGCTTGTGCCTGCGCTACGCCAAAAACCGGGAGGAAGCGGTGGAAATCCTGAACGATGCCTTCCTGAAAACCTTCTCCAACCTCGATAAATACGACCCCGCCTTTGCCTTCAAGCCCTGGCTGCGGCGCATCCTCATCCACACGGCGATTGACTATCACCGGGCATATCACAAGTTCCCGCCGCATTCGGACTTGGAGTCGGCGGCTGAACTGGCCAACGACGAGGTGCCCCTGCTCTCGGAGGATGAGGATGCCATGCCGCTCGTGCAGGCACTGCCTCCGGCCTACCGGGTGGTGTTCAACCTGTTCGTGATGGAAGAATGCAGCCACTACGAAATCGCTGAAATGTTGGGCATCAGTGTCAGCACTTCCCGCTCCAACCTGGCGAGGGCAAAGGAAAAACTGCGGGGAATGGTTTTGAAAAAAAGCCTTCGAGCCGTGTATAAAAAGATTTGAACAACAGACAAGTGACTGGTTTTCAATAGTTTAACATCCAAACTCCTCAGTACCCAAATTAATTTATGGACGATTTTTTCAAACAATTCAAAGACAACCTCGATGCCCGACCGCAGCCGGGCTTTGAGGAAAAGGACTGGCGAAACCTCTCCCGGCACCTCGACCGGCCAACGGAAAAGCGATGGCTGCCCGTGGCGTGGTGGTGGGTGGCGCTGCCACTGTTGTTTTTGCTGTTGGGGGCCAACGTGCTGTTTTTCAGCGAGTTGAAAGATGCCCGCCGAAAAATTTCAGCGCTCGAAACGCAGCGGGATACCGTGTATTTGACCAAAACCATTTATCAAACGGACACCGTTTTTCAAACTAAAATCGTCCGGCAGACGGTGGTGGAGTACCTGCCTGTTGGTTTTGCTTCGGGAGAAATGCGCACTGGGACCCCCGTGCCGCAAGACGGGAGAAGCCGCACCACCACTGCATCCCCGAACGAATGGGCAGCGGAAAATGAGGGCGCAGCGACAGATTTTTCAGGTTCCAAAAACCTGGAAAGTCTTGCAGCACCGGACTTTGAACGATTGCACCAGCCTGGCTTGAAGCCGCTTCCTGCCAGGCGCACCACCCCCCAGTCCGCTCCGCTCCCCCTGCCTGAAACAGCGGAAAAATGGTCGGAGAAACTTGTGAAAACCATCTACGCCATGCGCCCGAAGGAATTTCAAATGGGCGCCCAGGGCGGCTGGGCGTTGCCGCTGCTGCCGGAATTGCAGCAAGCTTCCGGGCTTTCGGTTGGCCTGCACACGGCGGTCGGGTTTTCGCCCAACCTGCGGATGTGGTTGGACGCGGATTATTGCAAGTTGAGGTACGAAACGGCCCGGATGGACGAGGCGCTGGGGATACCTGTCGTCATGCCGCCCAACGAGGAATATCATCTGTCGAGCGCCGAAGTGGCCGCCCAACAGACCATCCAGTTCTCGGCGGGCATGCAGTACCTGTTCAACGAAAAAGGCACCTGGCAACCTTTCATCGGTGCGGGTTACGGGGCGGTGCGGGTTTTCCCTTACGGCATACTTTACGACTTTGAGCACTCCGACCCGAATGTCTTCTCCTCGCTGCAAGACCTTGACGTGGAGCGCAAAGAAACACTGTCCGGTTTCCTCCTGCTGCGGGCCGGCATCGAACGCCGGATTGCCCCGAACTGGAATTGGAAACTGATGGCAACGTACCGCACGGCTTGGCAGGAACAACGGTTCCCGGCTTCGTCCCTGTTGGGTTTGCAGACTGGCGTGACCTTCGGTTTTTGAAAAAAAACCGGCCTCACGCAGCGTTCAACCCCTCGTTCGCCGTACTGGCAATCAAAGCCCGGGTTTTTATTTCATTATTTTTTTCTTCATCAAATTCATTGAAAATGAGACAGTTAGCAATTTTTTTGTTCATAGCCACCTCGTTGGCAAGCGCCTGTCAAAAAGACGGCCGCAAACCCGACGAGACTTACAACCCGGTCATCGAGCCTGCCAATGTCACCACCTCGACCATGTTCACGAATACCTACTTTCCTTATCAGCTTGGTAAAATTAACGTGTACG
>JACRAN010000358.1 GCA_016234735.1 Bacteroidota bacterium
GAGATCGCGTCGGACCTCAGGGTCGGCGTTTTCCTGGATCAGGAGAGAGGCCGAAGTGTGTTGGACGTGGAAGGTGGCGAGGCCGGTGAGGAAGCCCACGCTGTTCCAGAGCACCTCGCCGGGGCGTTGGAGTTCGTGGTAGAGGCCGAAGCGGATTTGACAAAACAGGAAAAGCAGCATGAAGGCCACCGGCAGCGCCAGGTTGTTGAGGGCAAACTTGGTGAACGGCCTCGACAAGGAAGCCAGGAACGAAAATCGGTAGGCACTGAGCAGGTAAGCGGTCAGGTTCCAGGTCATCAGCAGCACCCCGAAACCCATGCCGACATAAAAAAAACTCATGAACCCCACCTGCCCCAGGTACTCCGGCGACAGGAACAGGTACCGCAGGCCGAACTGCCCGCCCAACCGCCCCGTGACCATCATGGTCAGCAGCACCCACACGCCAATCAGCAACAGGTTGCTGCGCAAGTGCAGCAACACCAACTGGAACGGGAAGGAGTAAAAAACAGCAGTAAATTTCTTACGCATGGCCAGGGCATTGAAAGGCAACAAAATACAAAGTAAAAATTTTAAAGTCAAAAGTAACTCAGCGCTTTGTTTGTGCTAACCTGCTTAGTTTTGCGGCTTCTTTTTTGGAAACAATTGATGAACGTGTTTTTTCTGAAAAAAATACTCGACCGTTTTTTCACTCAACCTGAACCAGACCCGATGAAGTACCTCATTGCCGGCCTCGGAAACATGGGTGCCGACTACGACAACACCCGCCACAACGTCGGATTCGAGGTGGTGGATTTTTTGGCCAAGGAATTTGAGGTCAAATTCAAAAACGACTCGCTCGGCGACCTCGCTCAGTTCCGTCACAAAGGCCGCACCTTCATCCTGCTGAAGCCCTCCACCTACATGAACCTGAGCGGCAAAGCCGTTCGCTACTGGTTGCAAAAACACAGCATCCCCAAAGAAAACCTGCTTGTGGTGCTCGACGACCTGAACCTATCCTTCGGTAAAATGCGCCTGCGGGGCAATGGCAGCGATGGCGGCCACAACGGACTGAAAAGCATCGACCAGCTCACCGGCGGCAACAATTACGCCCGCCTGCGCATCGGTATCGGCGATGAATTCCACAAGGGCCAGCAGGTGGGCTACGTGCTCGGCGAGTGGGACAGGGAGGAGCAGGAAAAGCTGCCAGGCATTTTAAAAAAAGCCGCCGAAGGCGTGAAGGCGTTTGGCACGATTGGGCTGGCGCTGGCCATGAACCAAGTGAATGGGAGCTGATTTACGATTTACGAATGACGATTTACGATTGGGGCTGCAAACACGCCCGCTTAAACAATAAATAGCTGGCCTGATGTACAAAACACCGCTTGAAGAATTCATGGAAAACAACCCCAACCACAAAAAACGCATTGCCCTCGACATGGACGAGGTCATCGCCGACGTGGTGCCGAAGTTCCTCGATTTTTACGAACGGGACTTCGGGGTACGGCCCGACCGCTCGGCGTGGTGGGGCAAAAAAATCTACCAGTTGCCCAATGCGGCGCACATCCGTGGCTACCTGAACGAGAAGGGTTTTTTTGCCGACCTGCCCGTGATGGAGGGCAGCCAGGAGGTGGTGCGCTGGCTCAACGACCACTTCGATGTGTTCGCCGTGACGGCGGCCACCGAGTTCCGCAACTCGCTGGAGGACAAGTTCGACTGGCTCGACATGCACTTCCCCTTCATCGGCTGGCAGCGGCTGGTGCTCTGCGGCGACAAACGCATCATTCAGGCCGACTACATGGTTGACGACCACGCCTGGAACCTGGCAAGTTTCAAAGGGAAGGGGCTGCTGTTCACCGCCTCGCACAACCTCGACGAGCAGCGGTTCACACGGGTGGACGACTGGGCGGCGGTGCGGGCGTTTTTTGAGAAAGAATTGGAAACTAACCGGCAACCGGCGACCGGCAGTCAGCAAACAGCATGAATTTCCTCCAAACATTCAAATCTCCCCCTGTCGCCCAAGCGAAGTTCTTCACCTCCTCCGTCATCGCCACGGGGGTGGATTATGCGCTTTTTTTCCTGCTCGACTGGCTGTTTTTCGACCCGGTGACGGCCCATGCCATCTCGTACCCGATTGCCGTGCTGGTCAATTTTTACCTGCAAAAACGCTACATCTTCGACCTGAAGCGCAGCGTACATTCCGCCTTCGTCATTTCCATGATTTTTTCGGTTATTGGCTGGGGAGTGGGCGTGGCAATGATGTACTTTTTGGTAAAAATACCGTGGCTGGCAGACTGGCCCGTCGTTGCAAAAATCATCGTGACGGGCGTGCTGTTTTTCTTCAATTTTTACACGAAGCGGTTTGCGTTCGAGGGGCGGTTTTTCACTGAGGGCAACCAGGACAAGCAAAACAAAAAAGCAGGGTAGCCTGCGTTCGACAGGCCATCCTGCTTTGCGAAAATAAAAATTGCCGGTTGTCAGCTACTCTTGTTGCCGTAGCCAAGTACCCAGCCGACCACGCCGCCGATGATGGCACCCATAACGAGATTGACGAGCGGGTCAACCAGTACGCCATTCAGGTTGATGGTTTTCATCATGGAATACATACCCAAATCGTAGCTCAACGCTACCAAAAGAGCAAGGATGCCACCCGCCTTTGCGCCTGCTGCAAAGGTGGAAATGCCTGCCCAACGTCCAAAAATGATGGCCAGCAGCAGTCCATAGACCAAGCAACTGACAACCATCGCCCACCATACCATTGGGGTTCTTGTGAGATCCGTCACCGTTTCCGGCTTGAGTTCAGGATAAGCATTTGCAAAATCGGCCAGCAGAATCCCGTAAATCAACCATCCGAGGAAGAAGCTGGCAACACCGCCTGCAAGCGCACCGAGTAGAATTTTGTTGGTACTCATGTCCGTTTTGTTTTAGTGAAAAAATGATTTATTTGGCGAATTTAGCACAGTTTCGTTTTTTGTTCCGCCTTTCAGCATATTTTTCAAAATAATTCTTCCGCTATTTTGCAAATTTCAACGACTCATTTTTGGGTTTTTAAAGGAAGGTTTTCGGAATTTTCCGACCGGTTTCGGAAACAATTTTTCGGCGATGAGTTCGTCCCGATAGCTATCGGGATTTTTGTGACCGTCGGTCATGGCAGTGGATTTAAGACTTCCGAAGTCTCGAAGACTTCGGAAGTCTGGTGAGCAGGCACCTCCGCCAGTCCGAGGTTTCCGAGGTCGAGGAAAGGGGAGCGGGTGCGCTTGTTTTCGGCGATGAGTTCGAGGGCATTTCTGGGGCCAAAAGAATTGATTTCAGTTCTACCTGTTTCAATATAATGTCCACATCTAACACATTTGAAACCTTTTGTGGCTTCAGCTTGGTCTTTTGATAAATCATATTGAGTACCACAATTTGGGCAGTCAAATCCATATTCATTCATAATTGGCTATTTGATTTTGAAAAAAAACGCACTTTATGCCGAATCATTAAATACCCATAACACTTCAAATCCAACATATTTCA
>JACRAN010000359.1 GCA_016234735.1 Bacteroidota bacterium
TCCAGGCCCAGATATCCCTGGATGCTGGTGCCGGTATTGGAGCCGGGCGTCGAAAAAGTATCGTCGTAGTTCCAGAAATACATGGAAGCCCCACCCCCGACATACCACTGGAGGTTGTCCACGTCGGGGAACGGGCTGTGGTACAGGTAGGCACCGCTCACGGAAATCCAGTTGTAAAAGGAGTATCCCCGGTAGCCTACGTAACCTTCCAGAGCACTTTTTTGCGAAATGAAGGTTTTGTAAGAAAACGAAACCGGCCAGCCCAGCCTGGCACCGATGGCCGAATGGTACACCTGGGCATCGGCGGTGGCGAAAGAAGCCGCCACGAGGGTCAATGTGAGAATGAACAGCTTGATTTTTTTCATAATTGTTGAATTTAGTGAAGAGTTTAAAAAGTTGCGATGCAGGTTTACAGGTGCTCAAACGGGTGTGCGGTCAGGTGCCGAAGTTCAATTTCCAGTTGGAATGGAAATAACACAGTGAGGCAAATCTAACCATTGCGGCGTGGATATTCACGAGGGTTCCGCTAAAATTTCTAAACGGTTCAACGCAAACCTTGCGCGCTCGGCTATCTTGGTTCAACCCAAATAGATTTTTTTCGCAATTTGGATTTTCCCCTTGCTTTTTTGGATACTTTTCTAAATTTGCGGCGCCCGGTTCAAAACGCTCTTTGGAAAAGTCAGGAGATTGAAATACCTGACAACGGGCGATTGATCGATTGACCAATTTATTCTTCATTTTTGAAGCATGTACGAGGTTGAAACGATTTGGAAGGCTCGACGAGGTGTACAAATAAACCGCTCCGATTCCTGCTGAACTTTTTTCCCCGACCCATGGCTCCATCATCCGCATTGCAGAATGAGAAAAGGTTTTACGAGGCTCATCCTGATAACTTCCTTTCTGTTCCTCCAACAATTGGCCCAGGCACAAAACCCCGGTGGCGACGGCATGAAAGGCCTGTCAGTAACCCTGCTGGCCGTTGTGGTTTTGATTGCATTCTTCGTCATCATCCAGGTGGCGGACAACCTCGTGCGCATCGAGGCCAGGAAGTCCGGCGTCGATGACCAGGAGGGCAGGTTTTCCGTCTTACCCGGCTTCCGTGATTTTTTCAGGCGGAAAATACCGGCCTACGCCGAAGGTGCCCGGTTCGTATCGCTGAAAGCCGGCCACAACATCAACCTCGAAGGCCAGGCACCGGCAGTCATCGATGCAGGCACGAAGGCTGCGACGTTTGCGGTGCAGCCGCCCAATTTCCGGGGCATGTTGCCCATCCCGAAAGTGGTGGTGGAAGTGGGCAGCACGGTGAAGGCAGGCGACCACCTGTTTTTCGACAAAACAAACGAAGCGGTCAAATACGTGGCACCGGTGAGCGGCGAAGTCATTGCCGTCAACCGGGGCGAGCGCCGCTCCATCCGGGAAGTGGTGATTCTGGCGGACAGAGAACAGCAATACCGCCAGTTGCCTGCATTCGACCTTGAATACAGCAGCCGGGAGGAGTTGGTAAACTTCCTGCTCGACAGCGGCGGCTGGTCGCTCCTGCGCCAGCGCCCCTTCGATGTGGTGGCCAGCCACACGGACGTTCCTGAGAACATTTTCATCTCCACGTTCGATACCGCCCCGCTCGCCCCCGACCTCAACTTCGTGGTGCAGGGCAGGGGAGCGGCTTTCCAGAAGGGCCTCGATGTGTTGGGCAAACTGACCAAAGGCAAGGTCTGGCTCGGCCTCGATGGCAATGGCCAGAACGCGCCCAGCCCGGTTTTTACGCAGGCCAAGGGCGTGGAAAAATGCTGGTTTGCCGGTAAGCACCCGGCTGGCAACGTCGGCGTTCAAATCCACCACGTCGCCCCGATTACCCCCAAATCCATCGTTTGGACCCTGGGTGTGCAGGAGGTCATCACGCTGGGCGCTTTGTTCTCCGAGCGCTGCTTCAATGCCGAACGCATCGTGGCGCTGACAGGAGCGGAGCTGCACGAACCAAAATATGTACGCACCAGCATCGGTGCCAACATCGGCGAGTTGTTGAAAGGGAATTTGGCCGAAGGCAACGTCCGGCTGGTTTCCGGCGACGTTTTGAGCGGTGAAAAAACGGCTTCCGCAGGGTACCTGAATTTTTACGACGACCAGGCGACGGTGCTGGCGGAGGGCGATTTCCACGAATTGTTCGGCTGGCTGCTGCCCGATTTGGCCACGCCGAGTGTGTCGAAAGCGCTGTCCGGCAGCCGCTTCCCCGACACGGTTTACCGGGCCAATACCAACATGCACGGCGAGCCACGGGCGTTCGTCATCACCGGCCAGTACGAGGAAATGTTGCCGATGGACATTTACCCGCAGCATTTGATGAAAGCGATTTTGACCAACGATTATGAAAAAATGGAGGGTCTCGGTATTTACGAACTCATCGAAGAGGACGTGGCGCTTTGCGAATTTGCCTGTACCTCCAAGCAGCCATTGCAGCAAATACTGCGCACTGGACTCGACATGATGAACGAACAGGGGTGAGCCGATTTCGGATTTACGATTTCGGATTTACGATTTCGGATTTACGATTTCGGATTTACGATTTCGGATTTACGATTTCGGATTTACGATTTCGGATTTCAGATTGGCATGGCATCGTTTAGAATGCAATTATTGAGATAAAATGACGGCTTAGTGGGATGGGGTTGGCAACATTTTACCGTCAACCGTCAGCCAACTACCGTCCACCGTTAATAAAATGAGCAGTTTACTCGAAAAAGTAAAAAGGTTTGAACCGCCGAAGGAGAAGAAGTTCCTGCACACGCTGTTCGAGGGTTTTTTCACCTTCCTATTCACACCGGACATAACCACGCATGGCAAGGGTGTCCACATCCGTGACCGGATGGACCTGAAACGCACGATGGTGATAGTGGTGCTGGCACTTCAACTTTGCTATATTTTCGGGACGTACAACATCGGGCACCAGCACTTCCTGGCACTGGGCCAACACGTGGCGTTCTTAGAGGCCGTTCACCTGAAACTCTTGCATGGGTTGATAAAAATCCTGCCCGTTTTCATCGTCACGCATATCGTGGGCTTGGGCATCGAATTCTTCTATGCCGCCAAGAAAGGGCATGGTATCGAAGAAGGCTTCCTCGTCACCGGGGCGCTCATTCCGCTCATCATGCCGCCCGATATTCCCCTGTGGATTTTGGCGTTAGCCGTTGCTTTTGCGGTGATTTTGGGCAAAGAAGCCTTTGGCGGCACCGGCATGAACGTAGTCAACATCGCCCTGCTGGCTCGGGCTTTCGTGTTTTTTGCCTATCCCGGTGAGATTTCCGGCGACCGCTGCTGGGTGTCCGGGTTAGAGTTTGAAGGAACGGTGGCCACCGGGGAAGTTTACGGCTGGGTACATCACCTCTTCGACGGCCTCTTCAAGGGGCTGGGGCTGGCGACCTTCGGCGACGGGGGGGCTGCCGTGGTGGACGGGTTCAGCGGGGCGACGCCGCTGGCGCTGGCGAAGGGCGGCTGGGAGAGCGTGACGGCGCACTACTCGGCGGCCCAGATGTTCTGGGGCGACCTGCCCGGCTCCGTCGGCGAAACCTGCAAACCGGCCATCATGGCAGGGGCGTTGATGCTCGCGGTTACGGGCATAGCGAGCTGGCGCATCATGCTTTCGATGATTTTGGGCGCTGCATTCATGGGCATCATGTTCAACTGGTGGGGCTTCGATGCCCACATGAACATGCCGTGGCAGTACCATTTTTACATGGGCAGTTTCTGGTTCGCCATGGCCTTCATGGCCACCGACCCGGTGACGGCCTCGAACACCAACACAGGTAAGTGGATTTATGGTTTCTTTATTGGGGTGTTGGGCATCGTCATCCGGGTGATGAACGCTGCCTACCCTGAGGGCTGGATGTTGGCCATCCTGTTCATGAACGTGTGGGCACCGCTCATCGACCACTTCGTGGTGCAGGCGAACATGAAGCGCCGGATGAAACGGGCGCGGGTGGTTGCCAACTGATTTTTCAACAGAAAAACTTCAAGCTGTGAGTAATAGATACATCACCATTTATACCCTCGTAATGACCCTCGTTGTGTCGATTGTGCTGGCATTCGTCGTGAAGGGCCTCGAACCCATGCACATTTCCAACGAATCGGTATTTAAAAAGAAAGAAATCCTCGGTGCCATCAAGGACCAGCTTGGCGCCGACCTGTCGAAAATGGCCGATAAGGAGATACTCGAACTCTTCGACCAGCGCATCGAACAGGCGGTGCTGGATGCCAGCGGCAAGAAAGTGGAGGGGCTAAAAGCTGAATCCATCAGCATGGCAGCCGAAGAAAAGAAGCCGGAGGCCGAGCGGCATTACCCGGTATTTATTTACAAAGGCGACAAGGGGAATTTGTACCTTGTCTCCGTTCGGGGCATGGGGCTTTGGGATAAAATCTGGGGCACGGTGGCCATCGAGGAAGATTTCAACACAGTGGCGGGGGCATCCTTCGGGCATGTTGGCGAAACGCCTGGCCTGGGTGCGGAAATCAAGGACAACCCCGCTTTCAGGAAGCAATTTCAGGGCAAAACGATTTTCAAAGACGGCCAATACGTTTCAGTTGGCGTTATCAAAGGTGGCGCACGGGACAAAGAGCACCAGGTGGATGCCATTTCCGGCGCAACCATCACGTCAAGGGGCGTCAACGAAATGATGGAACGGGGTTTGAGGCCCTACCTGCCGTATTTTGAAGAAATGAAAAAGAAGTAAATGATTGTTAATGGTTGATTGTTGATAGTTATTGACGCTTCAACAATCAACAATTGACAATCAGCAATCAATAAAGTCATGGCTGAAACAATTGTTTCCCCAGTAGTCGAACAGGAAAAAGAGGAGTGGTTCGGTAAAAAAGAACGGAAGCTCCTCGTTGACCCCATCAACAACGACAACCCGGTGACGGTGCAAATCCTTGGGGTATGCTCGGCGCTGGCCGTCACCACGATGGTTGAGCCTGCGCTCATCATGGCCATCTCGGTGGTACTGGTCACGGGCTTTTCAAACCTGGTGATTTCGCTGCTGCGCAAGGGCATCCCGAAGCAGATCCGGATGATTGTGCAGTTGGTCGTCATTGCCTTCCTCGTGACGGTGGTGGAGCAAGTGCTCAAGGCGTACAACTACGAAGTTTGGAACAAACTCTCGGTGTTCATCGGCCTCATCATCACCAACTGCATCGTGATGGGCCGCCTCGAAGCCTACGCCATGGCCAACAAACCCTGGCGCTCGTTCCTCGATGGCCTCGGCAACGGGGCAGGCTACGGCCTGATTTTGATTATCCTCGCCGTCATCCGGGAGCTGACCGGCAAAGGTGCCATCATGGGTCTGCGGATCATCGGCCCAGGCGCCGATTATCTGATTGACACGCAAACCAGCGCTGTATTTGGTTGGTACCAACCCAACGGCCTCATGGTGCTGCCTGCTTCGGCCCTGTTTCTGGTGGGCATCATCATCTGGATTCAGCGTGCCCGCAACCGCAAGTTGATAGACGTTTCTTAAATCCGTTATGAGTTATGAGTTATGGGAGATTCCACTCATAACTCGTAACTCATAACCCATAACTCAAAAGAGATGGGTGACCTCGTAAATATCTTCTTCAAATCCGCCTTCATCGAAAACATGGTACTGGCCTATTTCATCGGCATGTGCTCGTTTCTGGCGGTTTCCAAGTCGGTGAAAACAGCGGTCGGCCTCGGTGGTGCCGTTATTTTCGTGCTGGCGCTCACCGTGCCGCTCAACTGGCTCATCAGCGAGCCGATACTCGGCCCCAACGGCATCTTCGGCACCGACCTGACGTTCCTCCGCTTTATTCTGTTCATCGCCACCATCGCAGCGTTCGTGCAGTTGGTGGAAATGGCGGTGGAAAAATATTCGCCTTCGCTGTACAATGCGCTCGGCATCTTCCTTCCACTCATCACAGTGAACTGCGCCATTTTGGCGGCGGCACTTTTCATGGTGGCCCGGTCGTACAATTTTGCCGAAGCCACGGTGTACGGCGTTGGTTCCGGTGTCGGATGGGCCGTTGCCATCATCGTCATGGCCGCCATCCGGGAGAAAATCAGGTACTCCAACGTACCCGCACCGCTGCGGGGCCTCGGCATCGCCTTCATCATCACCGGGCTGATGGGCATAGCATTCATGAGCCTGATGGGCATCAACCCGGCGATTTATATGAAGTAGTTTCATTGCTTCATTGTCCGATTGTTTCATTGCCTGATTGAAGGCTATCCGTGAAACAATGAAACCATGAAGCAATGAAGCCATCAAACAATAAGAAATGATACTTCTGTTCGACGTAATGTTTGTCCTGTACGGGGCGCTGGCTTTTACGGTCATCATCCTGCTGCTCACCTTCGGGCTGATTTTGGCACAATCGAAATTGGTGGCGCAGGGCGATGTGCGGATCATCATCAATGGCGAGGTGGACAAGCCGCTCATCGTGAAACCCGGTGGCTCCCTGCTGTCGACGCTCTCCAACCAGAACCTGTTCCTGCCCTCCGCCTGCGGCGGCGGCGGCACCTGCGCCATGTGCAAGTGCCACGTGGACGCAGGCGGCGGCGACATCCTCCCCACCGAGATGAACCACCTCAACCGCAAGCAGGCCGCCGAGCACATGCGCCTCGCCTGCCAGGTGAAGGTGCGCTCCGACATGGAAATCAGGGTGCCGGAGGAGGTGTTCGGCATCAAAAAATGGGAGTGCGAAGTGGAATCCAACTTCAACGTGGCCACTTTCATCAAGGAATTTGTGGTGAAACTGCCGCCCGGTGAAACACTCCACTTCGAATCGGGCGGCTACATCCAAATCGATGTGCCTGTGATTGAGTGCGACTTCAAGGACATCGACATCACGGCGCACCCCCGCATGGGCAAAAAACCGGACGAGTACAGGCCGGAGTGGGACAAGTTCAACATGTGGAGCCTGAAAATGAGGAACCCGGAAGACATCTTCCGGGCCTACTCGATGGCCAACCACCCGGCGGAAGGCAACCGCATCATTCTCAACATCCGCATCGCCACACCGCCCTGGGACAGGACGGCCAAAGGTTGGATGAACGTAAACCCCGGTATTTGTTCCAGTTACGTGTTCACCCGCAAGCCGGGGGACAAGGTGACGATTTCCGGCCCCTACGGCGAGTTTTTCATCAAAAACACGAAACGGGAGATGGTGTACATTGGCGGTGGGGCAGGCATGGCACCGCTGCGCTCGCATATTTTCCACCTGTTCCACACCGAGAAAACCCGTGACCGCAAGGTGAGCTACTGGTACGGCGGGCGCTCTTCGAGGGAGTTGTTCTACACGGAAGATTTTACGAATATCGAAAAGGAATTCGACAACTTCTCCTACCACATTGCTCTCAGCGAGCCGCTGCCGGAGGACGACTGGACCGGCCCGGTCGGGTTCATCCACAACGTGGTGTTTGAAAATTATTTGAAAAACCACCCGGAGCCGGAGGAAATCGAATACTACCTCTGCGGCCCGCCGCTCATGTTGTCTGCCGTGCAGAAGATGTTGAGCGACCTCGGCGTACCTGAATCGAACATCGCCTTCGACGACTTCGGGAATTGAGGGCTTGTCAGAAACTAAAAGCCCGGCTGAACTACGCAGCCGGGCTTTTTTTTAGCTTTGTGTGGAACAAAACCCTCTCACAAAATGAAACGAACCGCCTGCTTCCTCCTCCTGTCATTTTTTGCAGTGATGCCCTCCCTGCGGGCAAAGCCGCCACAGGAAGTGCTCACCGGGGTTTACCTGATGAACCTCTACGACATCAACCTCGACGAGCACAGCTTCTACGCCGACTTCTACATCTGGTTCAAATGGAAAGGCGACATCGACCCCACAGGAGTTGAGTTTGTGAACATGGTGGAGAAATGGGGCATGACCTCCCAGCCGTTCGAGGACAGCATCATCACACTCTCTGGCGGCTGGAAGTACCAGGGTTTCCGCGTGGAGAGCCGTTTTTTTCACCCGTTCCTGTTGGAGCGCTTCCCGCTCGACCGCCATGCCCTGGAGCTTCACGTCGAAAACCCCGACTATCCGGCCGATTCGCTCGTGTATGTGCGGGACACCACCAGCCCCCCGGTTTTCTACCGCCCGGAACTTATGCTCGCTGGCTGGGACATCCTCGGCGTCAATCTGCAGAGCCAGGCCCACCGCTACGGTACCGATTTTGGCAATCCCGACAACCCCGCACACACGTTTTCGGATTTCGTTTTTCGGTTTACCCTCACCCGCCCGGTGAGTTATTTCCTGCTGAAACTGCTGCTTCCGCTCACCATCGTGCTGCTGGCGGGGCTGGGGGCGCTGCTGTTCTTTCCCAGCTACGTCGATGCCCGCATCAGCCTGCCGGTGGGCAGCCTGCTCACGGCGGTGTTCCTCCAGCAGAGCTACTCCGACGCCCTGCCCGACGTGGGCTACATGGTGCTCATGGACAAAATCTACCTGCTGGCTTTCAGCCTCATCGCCGCCGTGATGCTGCAACTCATCCTCACCGGCAACCGGCTTCGCCTTTTCAAAAAGAAGGAACTGGATTTGGGCAGGTTGAAAAAACGGGAGCGTATCATGGCGGCCTGGTATCTTGGCTTTTATTTAGTGGGGGTGCTGGTGCTGGTTTGGGTGGCATAAAACAGGAGGAGTTTGAGTCACCTGTTTTCCACTTCTTTTAAAAACTGTTCCTTGTAAATCCTGCCGATGGGGATTTCCATATCCCCGATTTCAACATCATGTGCCGTATAGGCTGTGATTTTGTTTTTGGCAACGATAAATGACTTATGCACCTGAATAAATCGGTCTTTGGGCAGGTCTTTGAAAAAATTGCCGATGGATACTTTGGTAATTATTTTTTGGGTCGGCAATACTATTTTGACATAATCTTTCACGCCTTCGATATAGCATATATCGTCCAATTCGATTTTTATGGTTTTGCGGTCGGCTTTTACAAAAATACAGGCGTGGCCGCCCCCCTGTACGGTAGCAGAATCAGGGGACAGTTTTAGTTCGAGGAACCGCTCAATCGCCTTCAAAAAACGCTTGAAAGGAACGGGTTTCACCAAATAATCGAGCACTTTCAACTCGAAACCTTCGACCGCATATTCCCTGTAAGCGGTAGTGATGATGATTTCCGGCTTGTTTTGCATCGATTCTATAAGTTCAAGTCCGGTTATTTCCGGCATTTCTATATCGAGGAAAAGCAGGTCGGGCTGGAGGCGTTTTATTTGGGTAAGTGCTACTATGGGGTCGGTGGATTTGCCGCACACTTCAAACTGCCCGAACTTCGATAGGTGCTGCTCGATAACATTCAGTGCCAATGGCTCATCGTCAACGATATAGCATTTATATTTCTTCATTTCTCAGGTTTATTTCCAGCCCGACATTATAACTATCAGGCAGGTCATGGATGTTCAACTGGTGGTGCCCCGGATAGAGCAAGGCAAGCCGTTGGCGGATGTTTTCCAGGCCCACGCCCCCGTTGACGGGGCTGTTTTCCCGGCTTATTTTCTTGCTGTTGGTAATGCTGAACACGAGTTTTTTGTCATCTGCATGGAGGTATAATTTTATCCGAAACAGCCCGTCTTTTCCGGCTCCGCCATGTTTGAAACAATTTTCTGCAAAGGGCAGCAATACGAGCGGGGCTACTTTTACAGCGTCATTTTTAACTGCAATATCCAATTCTATTTTCAACTTATCGCCATATCTCAATTGCTCCAGCCCAATATAATTATCAAGTAACTGCACCTCTTTCGTCAGGGCCACCTTGTCCATATTTGCCCGATACACCAGGTAATCCAGCAACTCCGTGAGTTTCAGGATGCTGTCGGCTGTCAGGTCGGATTTCATCAATGCCAGGCTGTAGATGTTGTTGAGCGAATTGAACAAAAAATGCGGGTGAAGCTGTCCTTTGAGCAGTTTGATTTCTGCCTCGGCTTTGGCTTTTACTAATTGCTCGTTGAGTTTTTGCTTTTTTCGGTAGTCGCCGATGATGTGGATGCAAACAGCGAGGGCGATGATGGAGTAATCCCGGATGATGTTTTTCATCATCTTGGTAGCGGGCATTTTGAAATACCGCTCGCTCTCCAAATAATTCACCAATTCCATCCATTTTATCCTGGCAAAGAAAACAAATACCCCAGCCAGCACTATCCAAAAGAGGAACAAGTGCCACTTGTTTGTTTTTAAAAAACGCGGCACCACGTACCATGCAATAAAATAGGTCGGCAACATCAACATGGGCAGCGACAGGAAGGTGGCACGGAAAAAACGCAGGTTTTCGCCCGGCTGCATGTGCATCAGGTTGGCGAAATATTCCGATGCTACGTACAGCATCCAGAGCAGGGCGTGGGTGGAAATTTCTTTGATGCTGATGTTCCGAAAATACGATTCCATACTATTCGACTTCATATTTGACCCTGCAAAAGAACGCCAATCTGTGCAGAGCGGGAGGCCAAAGTATAGCAACGACCGTTTTCCGTAGCGCAACTACGGGAAATAGCGGTTGCCTGCCGGAACGAGCGGCTGTGGTGTCGTTGCTATCCGTTGGCAGGCCGTTGGTCTATTTGCGGAGTTTCACTTTGAAAATGGGGTTAAGTTTGCCTAAATTTTATTCACCAAAAATTAAAAGTCATGAAAAACACAATCAAAAATTTCCTGCTTTCCGCCACCGCCTTGTTTCTGACCTGTTCTTTTGCGGAAAGCCCCGCTGCTTACGATGCTGCCACGACGGGAAAATCCGCACGGAGCGAAATGCCTGTCGGTGGGGTCTATGTCGTTTTCGCCGGTAAATACGGTGGCGAAATCACCAAAAAAGAGATGACCGGGCAGCGGGAATTAAGAGTGGAAGGGTGCCACAAAGACTCCAAAATCGTGAAGTTCACCCTCGAAGTCACCAAAGGCGGCAAGACCACTTCCCTGCAAGCGGAGTCGAACGTATTGACCCAGGAAATGCTTACAAAGCTGAATGCCCTGTCGCCCGGCGATAAATTTGAATTCAAGAACTCAAGAGCATACCTGTCCGACAACAAAGTAACGGTGGATGCTCGTGGCAGTAAATTTGTCGTGGTGTAACAAAAAAAGCGGCGGCATTCCGATTCAAAACGGCAGACGGATTTTCCGCCTGCCGTTTTGTTGTTAAGCCCGTGCCGGTTGAATTGGCAGCAATATTGATAGTTAGGGGCACGCACGTTCGCTCCCAAAACTACACGGATGCCTAAAATCAAGTTCTTCTCTCATTTCGGAAAACGGTACGATGACCTGTTCATTCCGGTTCATTTGCGGGAGTCGCCACTGAGCCTTCGCAAAGCTCGTGTGCTTGTTTTTATCCACCTTTTTCTGGTCATCATTTCGGTGCTGTTCGAGGTGGCCAACTCCATGTATCCCGGTGTGGAAAGCCCCGCCACTAAAATCGCCATCGTGGTTGGTTTGACGCTGGTTTTCATTTTCAAACGGTATGGAAACTTCAACATATCGGGCAACCTGCTCGGTTTTTGCCTTTTCCTGATTTTCCTGGAATCTGTGTTTAAGACGGGCGGCCTGTATTCTGACAACCTGCTCTGGATGATGGCCACCCCGCTGATTGCGCTGCTTTTTGCCAACACCCAATCCGGGATGATATGGTTGGGCACATTGATTGGCGTAACGATTTTCTTTTTCGTGCTGGATGTGCAGAACCCCGGTTTTTACAGGAACCAGACGACCAGCCTCGATGCAGCTTATTATTTCATCACCTACACCGGCCTTTTCATCATGGTCGTTGGCATCGTCCTCATTTTTGCCACCGGGCAATCGATGATCATCAAAGCGCTTGATGAAAAACAGAAAGAACTTACCCGCCAAAAAGCAGAACTGGCACGGCAAACCCAGGCACTTCTGGAAGCGGAGGAAAAGCTGAAAGCCATCAACATTGAACTGGAACAGTTTGCCTACTCCGCTTCGCACGACCTCAAAGAGCCGCTCCGCATGATCGGCAGCTACACGCAACTCATCAAGCGCAAATTGGCCCCGCACATCGAAGGCTCCACCGAAGAATACATGGGTTTCGTGACGGACGGCGTTGCCCGGATGGAAAAAATGCTGAACGACCTGCTGGAATACTCCCGCCTGGGCCGCAACAGCGAGCAAATGAAAGAAGTGGATTTGAACGAAACCTTGTTGACGGTGATGAAAAACCTGATGGCTGCCATGCGGGATACCGATACCGCCATCTTCGCAAATGGCCTCCCGATGTTGAAATCATCTGCCACAGAGATGATGCGGCTGTTCCAAAACCTCATCGCCAACTCCATCAAATTCAGGAACGGCGACCGGACGCCGGTGATTGACATCACCTGCCAGACCGACGGAGAGGCCCATCGGTTCAGGTTCATGGACAACGGAATCGGCATCCCCGACGAACACAGGCAGTCCGTTTTCAACATTTTTGAACGCCTGCACTCCAACCAGAAATACGAAGGCAGCGGCATCGGCCTGGCCACCTGCAAAAAAATCGTCAACAGCTTGGGCGGCACCATCTGGGTGGAGCCGGGCGAAAATCACGGCACCGCTTTCGTTTTCACCATCCCCAAAGAGCGCCAAAACTAATCCGCTCCGTTCTTCCCCGTCACATCCAGGTTCAGCCCGTCGTAGTAGCCTGTGTTGATGTTTTTCCGCCATTTTACGAAGTAGGTAATCTGCCCGGTGTGGTAGGAAAAATGCTCGACGATATGCACGAGTACGCTCACGCCGTTTTCTTCAAAACCCTGAACATCAACGGGTTGCAGGATTTGCGCTGCCGTCAGTTTGTTCAACACCTGGTCCACTTCCACCATCAATTCGTCCAAGTGACGGAGCAGTGCCGATGTCGGGAACGGCCCCCGTTCGTCGAATTCGGCCTGCCTGACGCGGTGGTCGGGGTAGCCGCCCATGCCGCTGAGGAGCCACTGCCGCACGTTGCCGCAGAGGTGCAGCACGAGGTTGCCCACGCTGTTGCTGTTCTCGTTGGGGCGGTACCAGATTTCGGCTTCCGTCAGTTCGGCGAGGCATTTTTTGATGCGGGGCACGCTCTCGTCCATCAGGCGGCGGCGGACTTCCTGAACGAGCAGGTCTCTGAATTCGGGCATGTGGTGGTGTTTTTTTGGATGAAGAATGGCCAAAGGTCGAAAAAAGCAAGGCAACCATCCCCACAAATCTGGCAGTTTGTTTTACCTTTCGCCACATCGCCCACGCCCTGCCTGCAAACACTTGATTTTTAATCAATCAAACAAAATGTCATGAAAAACTTCCTCCTTTTTTTCACCATCCTCCTGCTGTTTACGGCTTGCGACCCGTATCAATTTGACGAAACTTCTTTCATCGAATTCAAAAAAGACCCCTGCTTCGGGGCTTGCCCCGTTTACAATTTTAAAGTCAACGGCAAGGGCAGCGCCACCTTCCACGGCGACCGCAACGTGTCGAAAACCGGCGACTGGACCCGCACCCTCTCGCCCGAAGCCACCAATGCGCTGTTCGACGCTTTTGAAAAAAGCAATTTCGGGCAATTCCAGGACGAGTACACCGCACAGGTCACCGACCTGCCAACCACCTGGGTCACGTTCAGCAACGGCACCCTCAACAAAACCGTCAAGGACTACTACGGTGCCCCGGAAGCGCTCAAAAACCTCGAAAAAATGGTGGAAGCCATCGCCGAAACGGACGAAGGTTGGGCGCAATAACTCGCCACAATTCGAAGTAAAACCTATCCATCATGCCAGGCCAACCCGTAAAAAACGACCCGCCATTTTCTGAAAAAATCGTTGTTTTCCTGCGACAGTGGGCAATCACCCTCGTGCTGCACAAAACGGCATTCGAGTTTATCCGCGAACATCGGCCCTGGCGGGGGCTGCGGAGTTTCGGCTGGATACTCTGGGCCATCGTGGCAGCAGGGGCACTGTTGAGCTACCAGTTTTTTCAAGAGGTTTTCAATGCAATCGGCCAGTTGCGCACCGACCAGACCTCGTTTTCGGCGGGCCTCGCCAGCGTTTTTTCACTTGAAAAAATCGGATGGATGGTGCAGGGCAGCCGCAAGTACCTGGTGATGATCGTGCTCGAACTGCTGGTTTTTTATTCCATCCAGAAGACCCTCCAAATCACCATCGGCAAGAAGCCTGACTTCTCCCGTCGGGCCTTCATCGATGCGGAGGTGCGTATTTTCAAAGTGACCATCCTGGCCTGGGCAATGGAGTCGGTAGTACGGTTGCTGGTGGTGCAAATTGCAATGGGCATGCTCCACCTCGACTTTCTGGCAAAACCAGCGGGCTTTTTCATCCAAAGCTACTTTTTGGGGTTTGCGCTCATCGACAACTACCACGAATGTTTTGAATTGAAGGTGGCGGAGAGCCAGCAACGCACCTTCCGGTTGGCAACGGGCGTATCGGTGGCGGCGGGCATGGTGGCTTTTTGTTTCATGTACGTGCCGTTGGTGGGGGCGGTCATCGCCACCATGCTTGGGGCAGTGGTGGCCACGCTGGCGATGGAGCGGTTTGCGCCGGTGACGGAGGTGGAGCTTGCGGCAATCGCTTTTTTGAAGAAAAAGCCTCGAAAAAAGACGTAACCACTTCGCACTTCTAACCAATGTTTTCAGGTTTTTTTTTCCATTGAAAACCACTGGCCAATCAACCATTTTAGCGATGCACGAGCCGACGGTCCTGTTTTTTTTCGTTTAAAAGTCGTTGAAACGCCCGTTCCGGTCGAAGAAAACCCGGCCCGAAAAAAATTGCTGGTTAGACTTGGGGACTTTTTCTGAAATTTAACTTTTGAAACATGGAAGACATCCTTAAATCAGCAGCCGAAGGGCTGAAAAACAAAGTCATGAGCGATTTCAAAGACGTGAAAAAAGAGCGTGAAAAACACGCCGAAACCATCGTCCGAAACCACGTGCTGTTCAGCATGGGCGCAGGTGCCATCCCCGTGCCAGTGGCCGACGTGCTGGCCGTCAGCGCCTCGCAGTTGGACATGATCCGGCAGTTGTGCAAAGTGTACGACATGGATTTCAGCGAAACGCAGGGCAAGGCCATCGTGAGTTCGCTGACGACGGCGACGCTGGCCCGATTAGGCGCTGGCAGCCTGGCGAAAATGATTCCGATTGTCGGCAGCATTGTGGGCAGCGTGGCCAATGCCGTCATGGCAGGCGCTTCGACCTACGCACTGGGGCAGGTGTTCAAGATTCATTTCGACACCGGCGGCACCATCCTCGATTTCGATGCCGACCGGCTGAAGAAGCTCTACAAAGAACAGTTTGAGAAGGGCAAAAAAGTGGCGGAAGAATTGCGCAAGCAGCAAGCCGCTAAGAAAAAAGCGGAAGAAGCCAACGCTCCCGCCGAAGCAGCCCCCTCCGAGTACGTGCCGGACACCACTGCCGACAAGCCCACCTCCGATGCCGACGTGATTACCCGCCTGAAAGAACTGGGCGAACTGAAAGCCGCTGGCATCATCACGGAAGAGGAGTTTGAGAAAATGAAAAAGCGGATTCTGGAGTAGTTATGAGTTAAGAGTGATGAGTTAGTGAGTAGTTTTAAAAACTCACTAACTCATAACTCAAAACTCAAAACCCTCAAAACTCCATCCTCGCCGTCGGTGCCACATCCTGCCCGGCAAAATCCCCGTTGAGGAACTTGAAGTAGCCGGTGACGGCAATCATGGCAGCGTTGTCGGTGCAGAACTCGAAGGCGGGGATGTAGGTGCTCCAACCTTCGGCTTCCCCCATTTTTTCGAGGCCGGCCCGCAGGCCCGAATTGGCGGAGACGCCGCCTGCGATGGCGATTTCCTTGATGCCGGTCTGCCGGGCCGCTTTCCGCAGTTTTTTCAGCAAAATGCTCACAATCCGGTCTTGAACAGAGGCGCAAATGTCGGCGAGATTGGCTTCGACGAAGCCCGGTTGCGCCTTGCTTTTTTCCCTTAAAAAATAAAGGATGGACGTTTTCAGGCCGCTGAAGCTGAAATTCAGGCCGGGCACCTGCGGCTCCGGGAAGTCGAAAACCGGCTGGCCGGTCTGTGCCAGTTGGTCGATGAGCGGCCCGGCGGGGTAGTCGAGGCCGAGGAGCTTGCCGGTTTTGTCGAAGGCTTCCCCGGCGGCATCGTCGATCGTGGTGCCCAGCACCTCCATGTCGAGGTGGTTTTTCACCAACACAATCTGCGTGTGCCCGCCGGAAACGGTGAGGCAGAGGAAGGGAAAATTGGGCACTGGTGCTTCGGCAAAATGCGCCAGCACGTGCGCCTGCATGTGGTGGACGTCGAGCAGCGGGATGCCGAGGGCGAGGGCGAGGGCCTTGGCGAACGAGGTACCGACAATCAGCGAACCAATCAGCCCCGGCCCGCGGGTGAAGGCGACGGCGCTGAGGTCCTGTTTTTTTACCCCCGCATTTTTCAGGGCCAGATCAACCACCGGCACGATGTTCTCGTGGTGTGCCCGGGACGCCACTTCCGGCACCACGCCTCCGTACTGGCGATGCACGTCCTGACTGGCAACCACATTGCTCAAAATCTTGCCGTCCCGCAGCACTGCCGCTGCCGTGTCGTCGCAGGAAGATTCGATTCCTAAAATAATTATGCCCACTCGGTAAAATTTATTATTTGAATATATCTACATTAGCCCCGGGTTTCACTCACATCGGCAGCCGGGCAACCGGCTGCAAAATTACCTAACCACAGACAGGAACAAAAATAAAGACCTGAGAGGGGTGTAAACCGGGTGTGTGGAAACATGAAAATGGACCATTTTCTGCCCCGTTCAAGATTCTGCTCTCGGTCCGTTCAATTTCAATGCCTGCAAGCCCTGATGCCGGTTTTACCACAAAAAACAAACGTCTTTTTTGGTAAAACAAGGCCGGTCGGCAAGCAAGGTGAACCATTCAAATCTTTTATCCAAAACGAGCATGCTTAGTAAAACAAAACCCAATTCAGACAAAACCCTCACGGTAGTGGCGAACGCCGCAAAAGATTCCTCGGACACCTGTGTGATAGCTTCCGGTACGAACATCGAAGGCAAATTCAACGCTGCCGAGAACGTTCGGGTGGACGGCTTCATGAAGGGCGACGTCAAATGTTCCCAGCGCTTGGTCATGGGCGAAACAGGCCGGATTGAAGGGAAAGTCCACACGAAAGATGCCATCGTCATGGGGAAAATCGAGGGGGAAGTGGTCGTGGAAGGCACGCTCCACCTCAAGGGGACGGCACTCATCAAAGGTACCATCACGGCAAAATTTATGATAGTTGATGAGGGTGCCCGCTACGTGGGAGAGTGCAAAATCGGGGCGTAAATTCAAGGGAGTCATTTTTTTTGGAAAAACCTGTTTTCGACCCAACCAAAACTTCCGCAGCCGCATCTGCAACATTTGGGCTGTCTGGTTTTTTTTTTGGCAAAAAAGAAGATGAGGAAGTAATTTTTTTACTAATCGAACTTCTTCCGCTTCACAAAACCGGACGGATTATTAAAATTGCAGCCTGAAATGATGACCGACAAAAAAAAACTTCTAACATTGCATCAAAACAAACCGGAATGAAAAAGAGAATAATTTTCAACGCCTTGATGGGCCTCCTCATCCTTTTCCTGGGGTACGTGCTGTACCGGCAAATCCAGGAGCCAATCGCTTTCCAGCAGACTTATAAAGATCGGGAAAAAGCGGTCATTGACCAACTCATCAAAATCCGCAAAGCCCAGGAGGCTTACCGGGGGGTTACCGGCAAATTTGCCGATACGTTCGAGGCGCTCGCCGATACGCTGAAAAACGGCAGGTTCATGCGGATACAGGTGTACGGTGACGTTGACGATGTTAATCAAAAAGCCGTTCGTTACGACACGACTTACATGCCTGCCATGGATTCGATAAAGGCGCTCGGCATCGAATTAGGGGATATTGCACTCGTCCCGTATGGCGAAGGTGCAAAGTTTGAAATCAAGGCCGATACGGTCACTTACCAGTCCGCGTTGGTGGATGTGGTGCAAGTGGGCACAACCTGGGAAACATTCATGGGCGAATTCAAGGACGCCAAGTTCAAAAAGTACAACGAGCGGTACGACCCGAAGAAAATGATTAAATTTGGCGACCTTGGGAAACCTATTCTAACCGGAAGTTGGGAGTGAATTACGACATCTTAGAACCGGACCTGAATAAGAAATTATCTTCTTCCTACCAACTGTCCATCCTCGTCGGGGTGGACAGTTTGGTTTATTTTGCGTTCGACAACGGCTCCAACAATGCCCTGCTGCTGCGTTCCATTCCCTACACCAACCTGCCCGGCACCGAGTCTTTCAGCCTTGCCAACGAATTGAAGAACATTTTTGCGAGGGAGGAACTGTTGGCCCACCTGTTCCGAAGGGTGAAAATCACGATGCCCGACATCACGCCGGTACTCGTGCCCGCCCGCCTCTACAACGAGTACGAAAAAACGACCTACTTCCACGAACTCATGTCGGACGACAGGCCGCCTGCCATCCAGAACGACGAAATCGAAGAGTTGGGCGTGCAATTGGTCTATCCGTCCGACACGGCACTCACGGCGGTGCTGAAAAAACAATTCCCGACCGCCAAAATCTACAACAACACCACGCCCTTCCTGCTGGGCTGCCGCAAATCGTTGAACGAAAACAAAACGCACAATCTGTTCGCCCATTTCACCCGCAAAAACGTTTGCCTGGCGCTTTTTGAAAAGAAAAACCTGGTGTTCTCCAACAGCTTCGGGTACACTTCGGCGGGCGATGTGCTCTACTACATCCTGCTGGCCTACAACCAGTACAACCTCGACCCGGCCCTGCAACCGCTGCACCTCTCCGGCCAGATTCTCGACAACGCCGAGATTTACAAAATGCTGTACCGCTACATCAGCGAGTTGCGGTTCGTGCCGTTCCCAGGTTTCCTGCATTTCAGCCGGAAATTCAACGAAGTGCCATCGCATTTTTACTTCGACCTCTACTCCCTCGCCCTCTGCAAGTAACTTTTATAGACGTGAGAGGGTGAGAGGGTGAGAGGGTGAGAGGGTGAGACGTGAGAGGGTGAGAAAATGAGGTTCAATCCCGATGCTATGGGATGAATTTCAGTATTTTTAAATCCAAATTACTTTCTCAAAACAACTCACGCCTCAACAATATCCAATTTCTAATTCCCAATATCCCCTCCCGATGCGCATCATTTCCGGCAAATTCAAAGGCAGACGGTTCAACCCGCCCGCCGACAAGTGGCCCACCCGGCCCACCACCGATTTTGCGAAGGAGGGCCTGTTCAACATCCTGCAAAACACCTTCGACTTCGAGGAACTGAAAGTGCTCGACCTCTTCGGCGGCACCGGCAACCACAGCTACGAGTTCATCTCACGGGGCTGCGCCGACGTGACCTACGTGGACAAGTTCCCCGGCTGTTTGAAGTTCGTGGAGCAAACGGCCAAAACACTTGATATTCAACCGTTTATAAAAATCGTGAGTGCCGACGTATTCCGGTTCATCGAGCGGTCAGTGGCGCAGTACGGTTACATTTTCGCAGGGCCGCCGTACCCGCTGCCCACCATCGACACCCTCCCGGATTTGATTTTTGGAAAAAAAATGCTCGCCCCCGGCGGCTGGTTCGTGCTGGAACACAACGCCCACCACGACTTCGGGCAGCACCCCCGGTTTTTGCAGCAACGGAACTACGGCGGCACGGTTTTCAGCTTTTTTGAAATGCCGGAGGCCGATGCCAACGCCTGAGCGGTTTCCGACTGTCTATCTAAAAAAAAAAATCTAAAACCATGAAAAAACTTGTTTTCCTGACCTCTGCCATCCTTGCCTTTGCCGCCTGCAAAAAAGAAACAGCGTGTGGCGAAATCGAGCCTTGCCTTGAGGCCAAATTTGAAGAATTCAAAGCCTCCACCAATGCCATCTCCATCCGAAAACAAGAAGTGAACGGGGAGAACCACTACTGGTTCAACGATGGCTCCACAGCCTGGGACGGCGTTGAATACATCCTCAACGAAACTTGCGACACGGTGTGTTACTTCTGCGGAGAGTGTCAACTGCCCGCCTGCCTGGAGGACTACACTGGCAGTTGGGAAGTGGTTTGGGAAAAATGATTCAATTTCGGATTTCGGATTTGCGATTTCGGCAACGTCGCATCCGAAATCCGAAATCCGAAATCCGAAATCATTTCCCCGCTTCCACGTACAAAACAGGCACCGTCATCTTCAATTCCCCCTCCCAGTCGGCCTGTTCGTTCAGCTTTTTTTCAAGGTGGGCAAAAACTTTCGCTTCGGTGCCCGGCGGCAGCACGGCGCGCCACGAAGGCAGGAAACCAATCACCGTCAGCGGGTGGTGGAGCAGGGCGGTGCCGCTCACGTAGCGCCAGTGGAACTTGTCCCGGATGATTTTCAGTACCGAAAAACGGGCCTTTTCGAGCAGGTCCCGAACGGATTCGTCGGTGCCCCGGTGCTGCTCCTGCGCTTTGAGCAGGGGCAGCGTTTCCTCCATGCCCAACTCCTTCAGCACGGCCTCGAAGACCGCGTAAAATTCCCTGAAATGCCCTTCCAGATTGGTGGTGAGGCAGATGCGGCCAGGGCGTTTGAGCACCCGGTAGCACTCCCGCAGCACGGCGGGCGGGTCGTCAAAATTGTTGATGCCGAGGTTGCAGGTGATGAGGTCGAACTCCTTGTCGGGGAACGGGATTTGGGCACCGTCGCCGCAGATGATTTCGATGTTGGGGAGGTGGAGTTGTTCTTTTTTCCAGTTGGCGCGCTGCACGGCGGCGGCCCAGGGGTCGAGGCCGGTGAGTTTGCTGGCCGTGTCGAGGCGCTGGGCCAACTCGAAGAGCGGGAAACCGCTGCCGCATCCCAAATCGAGCACCCGCATCCCCTTGCGCAGCGGCACATTTTCGAGCAGGATTTTGCCGAAATAGGAAGACCACAGGGACAGTTCCTCAAAAAGCAGGACGGTCTCCGGTTGGTCGGGCGGGAAGTTTTTTTCGAGATAACTCATGTATGTTCGCTGAAATGGGGGCGTAAAAATGGTTGCCGGAAGTTGGTTCGACAAAAATCTTAAAATTTGCCAAACCGGAGCGCTAAATTTCGGAGTACCGGCCTGGCCGCCAGGATGTTTTTTTTTGGGTCATGGAATACAGCGGAACGGTCACTTTCCTACCTTCGGCTAAATTTCCATGCCCATGGTTTTGAAAAAAATTACCCTGTCGATTTTATGCCTGCTGGCCTTGCTGACTGCCCGGGCGCAGCAGGACTCGCTGCTGCTTCATCCCGAA
>JACRAN010000038.1 GCA_016234735.1 Bacteroidota bacterium
CCAACAAGGATTGCCGCAAACTCTTCCAACAACTGTGCAAATACTATCCGGGCATGGACGACCCCGGCCTCACCAAGCAGCGGCTTTTTTCAAAACTCTACGGAAAGACCGAGTACAACGACCTCAAAATGCGGAAGCTGATGACCCGGCTGACCCAGTTGCTGGAGCAGTACATGGTTTTGAAGGAGTTGGAAAAATCAAACGACAGCTTTGCCCACCTGCTGGTCCGTTCGCTGGGCGACCGGAGTGACTACGACCTTTTCAAAGAGGCTGCGGAAGGCCGGATAGGTGTCCTGGAGGCCCTGCCGGAACGAGGCAAGGGATATTTCAGGGAGCGCTACCGGCTTTTTGAGATGCTGTTTTATCACCCTGAGACTGCGAAATTGTCCAAAAATCACGATTATTTTCAGCACTACATCTCTGATTTTGAATATTATTTCACACTCGGGTCGCTTCAAAGGGCATGTGATAATTTAGTGAGGAAGAGACTATTGCAAACCGATAGCAACCTGTTATATTTAGCAACAATTGATGAGGTGGCCAGTGACTCGGTTTTGATTGGATTTCCGGTTGTCTATTTTTTCCATCACTTATTCAGGCTTTTCAACAACCTGCCTGTGGAAGACGACCTGCTATTGCTACAGGAACTTTGTACCCGTTGCTTGTATCAAATGAGTCGAGACGAACAAAGTTTGGCTGTGAATCTGCTTGTAAACTATGCAGCTCCAAAATCCAATGAAGGGTCAAAAGCACATACCCGGTTTATTTTTGAGATTTATAAAATTACCATTGAAAATGAACTGTTGCTGCATGGCAAGAACGCACTGAGTGCCGGGGTATTTATGAATATTGTAGCTATCGGATTATTGGTGAAAGAATTGGCATGGACACAGCATTTTATGGCAAAGTATGGAGACTTGATGCATGAGTCTGAACGGGAAATGACGCTCCAATACTGTGAAGGGTTATGGTGTTATCACAATGGCTTGGCAACCGGGAAAGTGGAAGATTTTTACAATGCGATACAAGCCCTGAACTTAGTGCCCATCCGTGCCGGTGCAAAATTTGAACTACGATTGCGGCCATTGTTAGTCAGGGTGAAATTCGAGTTATTTGCGCGTGACAGGGAAACATTAGATGAATTCATTTCCCACATCAGGAATTTTGAACGTCACTTGCAGGGTAATGCAGACTATACTGAGAATGTAAAAAAATCAAACTTGAATTTTGCCCACAAGGTTAAAACATTGGCACGTCTGAAAAACGAACCTGTAATTGACCTAACCGCTACACGAAAATTACTGAAATCCATTGAGGAAACAGCAAATTGTATTTTGAAGAGTTGGTTGTTGGAAAAAGCAAAGGAGCTAATCGTCGATTAGCTCCTTTCTTTTCGCAGCGGTGGGGATTAGCCAAGAATTATTTCCTCGTTACCAATAACCCCACTGGTCGTATCTCCGCAGGTGGTGTAAAAATAGAAATCATACGTATCGGCGGGAAGATTGGTGAACGTGTATCCGGAAGCAGTGGCAGTGTACGCCGGGCTTTGGTAGTTGTCGCTGTGCCTGACGTAATAAACCTTGTACACCGGCGCGGTGCAGCCACAGTCGTCCCAGTCGAAGGCAATGGCATCGGAAGACTGGAAAGCGATGTGGACATTGGCCGGGGAAGGACAGGTCAGCGGGCTTGCTTTTTCCGGTTCGGAAAAGGCGAACACCAGCAATAGCAATGGAAGCAGGAAAACCTTTTTCATAATGATAATTTTTGAAAAGTGATGGAATGGAGATAAATGCACGGCGAAGTCATGGATAACCAAACCGATTTGCCCAAGAGCATCGCACCGGAGAACTGTGCAAAACATTTCAGATGTCGGACCTGGTCGGCTTTTTCGTGCCGTTCCTGCCCGTTTGTAATAAAAAGCAAAGGAGCCAACCAACAAGTTGGCTCCTTTGCTCTTCCAGCGATTGAGCATCAGCCAAGGATTATTTCTTCGTTACCAATAACCCCACCTCCACCGTCCCCATCTGTCCCACCTTTCAGTTTCACCTGCTGTGCAGCGCTGATTTGTTGAGCTTCGAAAGCGGCGAGCGTCTTCTTGAAATTGTTGTTTTTCATGGTACATACGTGATTTGCCCCACAGGGCGCGCCTGCGGGAATGATTAAAAAATGCACCCCCGGACCGGGCCATCCCGTGCCGGGTGGTGGCGTTAGCGATAAGCTTCCAGCCCATGTCGGCACATGCCGCATGAGGAGGAAAGAATTGCCTTGTTCAGAAATTTGGACCGGAGATTCCAGACGTGCCCTGTCAAGAAAATTGGCAGGCCAACCAGGTGGGCATGGTTTGCAGGAAAATCATAGGGGGAGTGGTCCAGTAACTATCCAATGTTTTGTTTTTTCACTTCCGGCAACAGGAAACCAACGGCTGTTGTCGGGCGGGGAGGCTTGTTTTTACAGCGAAAATTTTGATTTATGTACTCAATCTTGTCTCGACGGCGGTCGAATCGTGTAGGGAAAATAGTGGGCAGCTAATGCCTGACGGGGGAATTAAAAAGCTGGGGGGAGTTGGTCGATGGATGATGGTCGGGCTGTGAACTCAGGGAGTCCGTTTTTTTGCCTTTTTTCTCCATCGCTTTTACCCGTTTGCAAAAACCCGACCGATTTTTTCACATTAAAAAAAATTGTAATAAAATAGGCAAGGTTTTTGAACCCTGGATGATTGAAATTCTTAATCCGAAGAATTTGACAGGGGAACCCGCAACGGGTGGCTTTTTTCACCCGGAATAAATTTCTCTTTTCCCACCAACCGATCCGATTTTGAGCTTGCGGGGCAATTCCACACCTAATCCTGGTGATGGATAAATCATTGATTTACAATGATTTATCCTGAAATAAAAACGTCAGGCACTGACCTGGCCCGACGAGGCTATTGACAATTTTAATCCATTTCCTATGAAACTGATCCACATTTTTTGGGCCGTTTTTGTCGGCCTTTTGTTCCAAACGGGCAGCTATGCCCAGTGTACGATGGCTTGCAACGACCTGGTGCAAGTTTCTTTGCCGCCCGACGGAATTGCCATCATTTTACCGGACATGATTCTCGATGGCGAGGATACTTCGTGCCCCGGCCCGAAGACGGTCAGCGTGTTCACCCCGGAGGGAGTGTCCCTGGAGGATACCGTGACATGCGATTACCTGAATTTAGTCTTGAACGTGCATGTTTACGATGACAACTCCGGCAACTACTGCTGGGGAACCATCCTCGTGGAGGACAAACTGCCCCCCATCCTCACCTGCGCCGACCTGACGGTGGACTGCACTGCCGACCTTTCGCCAGACTCGCTCGGCTTCGCACTCGTGACCGACAATTGCGACCCCAACCCCACGCTCACGTACTCCGGGCAACCCGTGATGCAGCCCTGCACCAGCCCGTACAGCGCCATCCTGACCCGAATCTGGCAGGCTTCCGACCAGAGCAACAACATGGCAGCCCCCTGTGTGCAGAAAATTTATGTCACCCGGCCATCGCTGGCAGATGTGGTTTTTCCGCTAAACCTCGACGGATTCCAGTCACCGCCGCTGTCCTGCGAAAATCCTGACACCAGCCCCGACAACACCGGCTACCCGACCATCGGTGGCAATCCGGTCATTGCCTTGTGTAAAATGAGCGTGACGTACACCGACCTCGTGCTGGGCGGCTGCGAAAACGAACAGAGCGTCCTCCGCTCCTGGCTCGTGCTGAATTGCTGCACCAATGAAATACTGGAACACAACCAAATCATAAAAGTAGTGGACGACCAGGGGCCGGTGCTGGCCTGTCCCGACACCCTCATTTTCGGGGCAAATGGGCCGGGATGCGCGGGTACTTTTTTCCTGCCTGCGATAACTGCCACAGACAATTGCGCTCCGTCTATCACTTTCCGAACCCTCACGCCCTGGGGCATCCTCAACAGCAACGGCGGCTTAGTCATCAATCGACCGCTGGGCAGCTACATCGTCACCTACGAAGCAACGGACGGCTGCGGCAACATTTCCACCTGCCAGGTGGTGGTCATCATCACCGACAACGTGGCACCCGTTGCCATTTGCGACGAAAATACCGTGGTGGCGCTGAGTTCTTTCGGCTTGGCCACGCTGCCTGCGGCGGTACTGGACGATGGCAGCTACGATGCCTGCTGCGCCATCGTCACTTTTTCTGTGAAACGCATGGACCAACCGGCGGCCCCATTTGGTCCGTCCGTACAGTTTACCTGCGCCGACCTCGGCGGCCCGGTCATGGTGATTTTAAAAGTGACGGACTGCCACGGAAACAGCAACACCTGCATGGTGGAAGTGACCGTGCAGGACAAAACGCCGCCAGCCATCACCTGCCCGCCCAACGTGACCATCGCCTGCTCGGAGTTCCTGCCGCCGGACACCTCGTTGACCGGGTCGCCGATTGTCACGGACAACTGCGGCATCGACACGCTGTTTTTCAGCGACGTGGAGAACCTGAGCATGTGCAACACCGGCACCATCACCCGCACTTTCACCGTAATCGACGTGACAGGATTCGAGGCAACTTGCATCCAAATCATCACCACAGTGGACAACACGACCTCCCAGTTTTTCTTCCCGCCCGACACGGTGGTGGGTTGCGACCGACCGCTGGACAGCCTCCTGGTGGGCGAACCCGAAGTGATTTCCGACTGCGAACTGTTTGGGCTGAACATCTCCGACGATATTTTCCCAGTGCCCTGCGGGCTGAAAATTTACCGAACCTACACCTACCTCGACTGGTGCAGCGGGCAGGACACGTCCTACACGCAATTCATCAAGCTGGAGGACAACGACCCGCCCGTGTGGGACCAGCCGCTGGGTTCGCTCGACCGTTATTTCCTCTGTGACGCCGATTTGGTGAAACCACCACCCCCCACCGCCACCGACTACTGCACCCCGGCCACCGTTGACATCATTTCGGATGTGATGACACCGGGCGACTGCCCCCACCACTTCATGAGGGTGCTGGTGTACGGTGCGCAGGATACGTGCGGCAACGTGGCCGTGCCGTTCGTCATCAATGTCACGGTATTCGACACGGTGCCGCCCTACGCCGATGCGCTGCAGGGCCTCGGCCCGTTCAGTTGCATCGGCCAGGTGCCGCCGCCCAACGTGAACGATGTGACCGGCGAATCGGACAATTGTTTCGGGGGCGTGACGGTGGAGTTTGTCTCCGACAGCCCAGCCCCCGTTTGCCAGGGAACCATCGTGCGCACGTACCGCCTGACGGATGTGTGCGGCAACGACACGCTGATTACCCAAAATATTCTCATCAATGACAACACAGCGCCGGTGGCAAACCCCTTGCCTGCGCTCGGCCCGTTTGCCTGTGTAAATCAGATACCGCTGCCCAACGTGGCGGTCGTCACCGGCGAAACGGACAACTGCGTCGGCCCGGTCACGGTCGCCTTCAATGCCGACAGCGGCAATCCCATCTGCCAGGGCACAGTGACGAGAACGTACCGCCTGACGGATGCCTGCGGCAACGACACGCTCATTGCGCAGCAAATCCTCATCAACGACAACGTGCCGCCGACGGCAACGTGGTCGCCGGAGGTCAGGGACACGGTGGTGGGCATCGCCTGCCAGTTGTTCGTCAGCGTGACGGCTTCGGCGGTGGACAACTGCCCCGGCAACCCGGTCACCATCACCAACGATTTCAACGGCGGTGGCGGCAACGCCAGCGGCATCTACCCGGTGGGCACCACGCTCGTGACGTTTGAAATTGAAGATGCCTGCGGCAATGCGGTGACGGTGCAAACAGCGGTCATCGTGGTTGAACTGATACCGCCGTCGAATTTCTGTATGCCGTTCAACCTGTCGCTGGACACCAACGGTGTGGTGGTCGTTCCGTTAGACAGCCTGATTGCCGACGGCTTCCTCGGCGGCTCCGATTTGTGTACCGACGTGACATTTTCGATTGACCCGGACACGCTCACCTGCGATGACCTGACCGTTGACCCGATGGCCATCCCGTACACTTTGACGGTGACGGATGCCTTCGGCAATTCTTCCATCTGCATGAACCAGTTGGTGCTGCACGACCCGTTCGATGTTTGTTTTGTGGACGATACGCTGGTGGTGAGCGGGCTGGTTTTTAACGAAAACCATGTGCCCATGCCCGACGTGGAGGTGCATCTGTCGGACAACAACGGCATGAGTTACGCCTTCACGACTGACCTCGGCTTGTTTTTGTTCCAACAAAATGCGATGCCCGGCACGAGCTGCATGTTGCAGCCGGTGAAGGACGACGGCCTGCTCAACGGCGTCACCACGTTCGACCTGGTGCTGTTGAGCCAGCACATCCTGGGGTCGCAGCAGCTTCAGTCGCCTTACGAATTGATAGCGGCAGACGTGAACAACTCCGGCAGCATCACCACGTTCGACATCGTGGCGCTCCGCAAAGTCATCCTGCACATTGCCGACGAGTTCCCGAACAACACCTCGTGGCGCTTCATCGAGGCGGACTACGATTTCCCGGACCCGACCAACCCATTCGCCGAAGACTTCCCGGAAAGCACCTGGCTGACCGACATGGGGCAGGATGGCGTAGGGCACAATTTCGTGGCGGTGAAAATCGGCGACCTGAACGGCAGCGCCAGCTTGCATGATGACGGTGAAACCTCGGAACGGAACTTCGAGGGCGACTTCGACCTGACGGCCCCCGACTGGCGGTTGAAAAAAGGCGGGGAGGTGCAAATCCCGGTGGCCTGTGGAGGAGCGGTTGACCTCGCCGCCCTGCAAGCGACCTTCCGGTTTGACCCGGAAAAAATGGACTTCCTGGGTGCAACTGCCGCCGGGTTGGAGAGGCTTGGGGCCGACAACTTCGGCGAACCGGCCAGTGGACACCTGACTTTCAGTTGGCACCAGGCCGACGGGCAACCGCTCGAAGCGGGCACCACCTTGTTTTACCTGCAATTCCAGCTACTTGAAAACACCTCCGTTGCGGAGGCCATGACATTGAATTCCCAGTTTACGTCGGCCATTGCGTACAAGAATGGCGGTATTCCCTTGAACGTCCGTTGGCGCATCCACGACGCACCACCCGTGCCCGTGGATGCCGCCTCATTTTTCACGCTGGAACAAAACCGGCCCAACCCGTTCAGCCACGAGACCAGCATCGGTTTTTGGCTGAAAGAACGGATGCCGGTGCGGCTGGAAATCGTGGACATTGCAGGGAAAAAGCAGGTGCTGCTCGACGAAACGCTGGAGGCCGGATGGCATGAAAAACGGCTTGGCAGCGAATGGATGGGCAACTCCGGCGTGTACATTTACCAACTCATCACACCGAGGGGCACCGAGCGGCGGAAGATGGTGTTTGAACGATGAATTTTGAACGATGAACGATGAACGGTGGACTCAGGTAATTCTGGTTCACCGTTCATCGTTTATCGTTCATAGTTTAGAGAACGCTCGCAGCCACGCTTCTTTCATCAGGTACGCCCCGGCGAGCGAGGGGTGGACCCCGTCGGGGCACCAGTAGGCGGCGGGCGCTACCTTCAGCGCCTCTTCGAACATCGATTGGAAGGGCACGAACACCGCGCCGAAGTCTTTGGCAATGCTTTTTGCCGCCATTCGGTAGGCGGTGAAATCCTTCCAGCGGTCGTCGATGGCGGTGCCACCGGCCACAGCGAACGGCTCGCAGACGATGAGCTTCGTTTCCGGCAGCGCTTTTTTGGTGCGCTCCATCAGTTTCCGAAAATCCGTTTCATAAGTTTCCACCGTGCCCTTGTAGCCGCCGCCGAGCGAGTGCCAGTAGTCGTTCACGCCGATGAGGATGCTCAACACGTCGGGCTTGAGTTGCAGGCAGTCGTCGTCCCAGCGGTCGGCGAGTTGAAAAACCTTGTGGCCGCTGATGCCCCGGTTGTAGCAGCGCAGGCCCTGCTCCGGCATGGAGCCGAGCAGGTGCGTGACGATGTGGTGGACGTAGCCGGTGTCCATGCCGGAGGCATCGTTGGGGTAGTAGCTGGCCTTGTCGCGGCCAGCGTCGGTGATGCTGTCGCCCTGGAACAGGATGGTCGGGCCGGCGGCGGTGGTTGCCAACTGCGGGTTGGCTGCTTCGGTGATTTGCGGGAAGAGCGCACCGCCGAGGGTGGCGATGGCGGCTTTCTGGATGAAATTTCTGCGGGTTGGCATGGTGGAAGTGGTTTTGTTTAGCGCCAAAAATAACGAAACCCCTCGCAGGTGCAAGGGGTTTCGAGAATGTACGCCGGAAATCTTTTCCGGTGACGGGCAAGCACCGGAAAGGATTTCCGGTGTACCTGCCTACTTATTTAGCAGAAAGGGCAGCAGCCCGGCTCGCAGATGCCGTCGCAGCAACCGCTGAGGCAAGCGTAGGCAATGCCCAAAACGGCGGAAATGCCGAGGCCAATCAAAATTACTCGTTTCATAATCGTCTGATTTTGAATCTTTTAAAAAAAAAGGATTCGACCGGCACCCGATGTCCCATCGTTGCCGGACACGGCATCAGGCCATTTCTGGTGGCTGGAAATGCTCGGTGGAGCATTGGGAACGGAGGGTCTCGGTTTGTTCGGAGGGGCGGATCATTTTTTCGGTAGCGGGGTGGGAGAGGGTGAGCGGTTCGGGTTTTACGCAAAAACAGCAGCAGGGGAAACAACACTGGAACGGTACGCAGCAGCCGGTCGGTTGGGCGTCCTCGCCGCTCGCCGGGCTGCCGGGCAGGGTGGGGGAGGCCACACAGGTCATGGCCACCACGCTGCACGAAGAGCCGCCGCAACTGCCGAACATTGCCTGCTTCAGCGGCTGCCACGCGGGTTGCGTGCTGCAAACAGCGACGTGGATGGCCAATATGAAGGCGATGTGGCGCACAGGTGGTTTGAGTGGTTTGAAATGGTTTGATTGGGCGGGACAAGAATCCGTGAAAAAAGGCAGGGGCGCAATCATTTAACAGACTTTAACGCCGTCAGATGCGGAAAAAGATGCGGTGCTTGTGCAAAAACTTGCACAGGCCCCAGTAAATGGCCCAGACCAGCAGGGAGTTGGTGATGGCCAATGCTGCCGTGCCAAGCCCAAGTGCGCCAAGGGAACCATCGTTGAAAATACGGACGGTGGGCACCAGCCATTGCACCCCGATTGTTTCAAAGAAAAGATAAATGAAAATCGAGTTCATGCCCACCACGACGAACGGGAACGCCCAGCGCTGCCGCCCCCGGATGTCAATCAACCAATAGAAAAACGCCAGCACCAGCAAGGCCCAGCCACCCGCAGCAAAAGCGAAGGCCGAGGTCGAAATGCGCTTGACGATGGGCGTGATGCCCGCCCAGTGCAGGCCGTAGCCAATGGCCAGCCCGACGATGCCCGCCACGACAAAGGTTTTTACCTTTCGGGAATGTGGCAGGCCGGAGAGCAAAAGTTTGCCGCACAACGCCCCCCAAATGGTATGGGCTGCCGTAGGCACACAATTGAAAGCGACCCAGCCGCCGCCATTGTTGAGTTTGCCCATCAGCAGCATGTCCACCCAACTGCCGAAATTCTGGTCCATGACGAACGGGGCCGCCGGGGCGTATGCCCGGTAGCAGGCTTCCGAGATGGCGAGCAACAACAGGGAAACGCCAAGTTGCACTCTCCACGGGGTGCGCATGAGCAAAAACGTGACGGGAATGGTGAAGGAGAGTTGCGTCAGCACATTCCAAAGCTCAAAAACGAGCTTGCCGCTGTACACGCAGTGCAGCCCGGTGCCGAACAGGAACAGCAGCAAGCTGCGCCCCAGGATATGCCGCAGGCACTGCCGCCAGGAGTCGCCCCGGCTAAGGCGGCTTTGCAGCGAGAACGGCATGGCCACCCCCACGATGAACATGAAAAACGGCTGTATCAGGTCCCAAAACCGCAGCCCCGCCCACGGATGGTGGTGAAACTGCTCCACCAGCCCATGCAACCAATGCCCTGCCGGGAACGCCTGCGCCAAGGAATCGTACATCAGCGCAGCCTCCCCGGCCAGCAAGAACATGGTGACGCCCCGAAAGGCATCCAGCGAAAGGAAGCGGTTTTTCATGTTGTTGATAATAGTTGGGCATTAGCAACCTCATACCTCTGACCTCATACCTCTGACCTCATACCTCTGACCTCATACCTCATTCCGCATACCCGTTTTTTACCCAGCAATCAATCTGGTTGATGAGGTTGTTCGCCAATTGTGCGCCACCCTTCGGCATGGGCGGACAGCCGCTGCCGTGATGGACGGCGCAGAGAACGTCCTTCGTCTCGAAGGTCTGCTTCGCACTGGCGTAGTCCGAGAGGTTGACGCCGTTGGTGGCCGTGGCGGCATTGTGGCAGCCGGAGAGGGCGCAGTTGGTGTCCAAGATGGTCTTGATGCTGTTGGTGTAGGTGTTGTCGGCGGTAACAATCGCCGAGCAGTCGGCATTGGCAGCGTAGTCCGGGTTGGTGTCGTCTTTGCCGCAGCCGATGGCCAGCAGGAGGGTGGAAGCGAGAAACAGGGAAGCAACAGATAGCTTTGCCATTTGGTGTGTTTTTAGTGAAACAGGTTAGTTTTCTTCCGGCTGGAATGGCCGGAAGGTGCGAAGGTAAAACGTTTTGGTATCGGTAAATTTTTTTCAATCATCAAACAAACGCCTGACCCCACCGTCAACTCCTCAAAGTTTTCCGGGTGTAAAGATTCAAAATCCTTTTGGAGCACTTTCAGGTAGTTCCACGCACTCCCGTCAACGCAGTGGCAGTCGCGCACAAACATCGAATAGCTCGACGCTTGTAAGGAACAACCACCGGAAATGAACTAACCGGAATTCCCGGATAGTTGCGGATTCAGATTTCAACGGTGAGCAATTTCGTCGTGTCGTTCCCCAAAATGTCAATCACCTTCACCACCAACTGATAGCTGCCACGCTGTTCGTAGGTGTGCGTCACTTTCAGGGTTTTCGCCGCTACATTTTTATCCTCGTAATGAACCTTATGTTAATTGCAAAAAAAACCACCTCCTTTCCCCTCCCGTTTTGAACTGTCAGCTTCGACAGTGGTTTCTTACCTGTCAGCCTCGATATTGGGGCATTAACGGGCGACATCATTTTTTCTAACCACCCAATATCTCAATCACCCAATATCTCAATGTCAAAATCCAATCATTTTGCCATGAAGAAAATCGGGATACTCGGCTCCGGCGTCGTTGCAAAAACGCTCGGCAGCGGTTTCATCAAACACGGCTACGAGGTGATGCTCGGCACCGGCAACCCGGAGAAACTGGCGGACTGGCAAACCCAAAGCGGCGGGAAAACAGGCTCGTTTGCGGAGGTGGCAGCTTTCGGCGAAGTCCTCGTGCTGGCGGTGAAGGGTGCATACGCCCAAAGCGCCCTGCAATTGGCCGGGCTGCACAACCTCACCGGAAAAACCATCCTCGACGCCACCAACCCCATCGACGAAAAATCGGCACCGGAGAAGGGTGTGCTGCACTTTTTCACCGACCTGCGCACTTCGCTCATGGAACAATTGCAAAGCGCCGTCCCGGAAGCGCATTTCGTCAAGGCGTTCAATTCGGTGGGCAGTGCGTTCATGGTGGACCCGCAGTTCGCTGGCGGCCAGCCGACCATGTTCATTTGCGGCAACCACGACAGGGCGAAGCAGGAGGCCACCGCCATTTTGCAGGAATTGGGATGGGAGGTGGAAGACATGGGCGCTGCCGAAGCGGCCAGGGCCATCGAGCCGCTGTGCATCCTGTGGTGCATCCCCGGCTTCCTGCGCAACCAGTGGTCACACGCTTTCAAGCTGCTGAAAGCATGACGGGATTACGCCCTTTTCCGGTAGGTAATCACCGCCAGCGTATTGAAAAAAACGCCCAACGCCAGCATGACGGCCACGTTGTAACGAATGTTCGCCCACCCGCTGCCTTTCAAAAGCACTAACCGCATCACTTCCACGAAGTGGGCGATGGGATTCGGGACGGTCATCGCCTGCGCCCATTCGGGCATGCTTTCGATGGGGGTGAACAGCCCGCTCATCAGGATGAAAATGACCATGAAAAACCAGGCTATGAACATCGCCTGCTGCTGGGTGTCGGCGAAGTTGGAGATGAAAAAGCCGATGCCCAACACGCAGAAAATATTGGCGATGCAGAAGATGAACACCAGCCACAGGCTGCCCTCGATGGGGATGTCGAACAGCAGTTTGCCCACCGTCAGCCCCAGTGCCAGGTCGAACAGCCCGATGAACAGGAAAGGCAGCAGTTTCCCCAAAATGAACTGCCACTTGCGGATGGGCGTCACGTTGATTTGCTCAATGGTGCCGATTTCCTTTTCCCGCACCACGTTCATGGCGGAGAGGATGAGCACCAGCATGGCCACCAACTCGCCGAGGATGCCGGGCACCATGAAGGTTTTGTAGTCGAGCGTGGGGTTGTACCAGTAACGGATTTCGGATTTCAGATTTCGGATTTCGGATTTGAAATGCTGTGATTCCGAAATCCGAAATCCGAAATCCGAAATAGTCTGCCCTGCGTAACTCGCTGCCAGGCCTGCTTTTTGGCCGTTGATGGCGTTCACCTGCATCTGGAGGCTGACGGGCTGCCGACGAAGCACGTCCCGCTCGAAGTGGGCGGGGATGGTGAGCACCAGGTCGGCTTTGTCGTTTTGAATCAAATCGAAGGCCGCCCCGTCGCTCATCGGCATTGCCGCCAAAACGAAATAACCGGAGGCCGTCAGTTTGCTCACGAGCAACCGGCTGGTGCCGGAACGGTCGTAATCGGTGACGGCCAGGGCAATGTTTTTGATGTCGTGCGTGGCGGCAAAGGAGAGGATGATGAGTTGCAGGATGGGCACCACCAGCAGGATGGGCAGCATCGACTTGTTGCGGACGATTTGCAGGAGTTCTTTTTGAAGGAGAAGGAGGACGATGCGCATTTTTTTATAGATGTGAGAAGTGAGACGGTGAGAAAGTGAGATTCTTCAGCATTTTAAATTCAAATCACTTTCTCAAAATAACTCACGCTCAATATGATTTACGGGTGTAGCCCTCAGTCGAAAATCCATTCGTCATTTGCCAGGCCCCAGAGTTTTGGTGAAGCCAGTTCAACGCTGTTGCCGGCGGGGTCACGGAAATAAAGCGACTTGCCGCCGCCCGGCCAATCCACTACCGACTCGATTTCCACGCCGTTGCTTTCCAGCCGCTCCCGCCAGGAGGGCAGGTAGTTGTCATCCATCCGGAAAGCGACATGGCCATTGCCCCTCGCCCCGTGCGGGGGTACCGGGCTGCCATTGACTTGCAACTGTTGCACGGAAGTCACGGCAGGGTTGAACACCAGAAACATGCTTTGCCCGCAGCGGAAAAACACATGCCTGCCGGGCTGCCGGGCGTACACATCGAGGCCCAGGATTCCCGAGTAAAACCGCTCGGCGGCATCGAGGTCTTCGGCGTAGAGGATGGTTTCGAGTATGGCGGATATTTTCATGCTTGTAGTTTTAGAAGTGAGAAGCGAGGGGTGAGACGTGAGGGAACCCTCGCCTCTCACCCCTCACGTCTCATTTCTTTTAAGCCAACCTGATTTTAAAATTCTTCATGGCCAGCAGCAAAAACACCAGCGACATGCCGCCGAGGATGGCTGCTTTTTGCCAGATGAAATGCCAGCCCACACCTTTCAGCATCACGTCCCGCAGGATGGCGATGAACCAGCGGGCGGGGATGGCGTTGCCGATCACCTGGAGCAGCCAGGGCATTGATTTCAGCGGGAAAATGAAATCCGACAGCAGCACCGTGGGCAACATCAGCCCCATCAGCGACCCCATCAGGGCGGCTTGCTGCGTGCTGGCCCGTGCGGAAATCAACACCCCCAGCGACAGCGCCGCCAGCACGTACAACATGCTCATGGCCAGCAACAGCAGCAAGCTCCCGGCGATGGGCACGCCGAACAGGAACACGCCCAGCGTGAGTATCAGCATCCCGATCACGAAGGCCAGCACGATGTACGGCACGACCTTCCCGACCACGATCATCAGCGGGTGCAACGGCGACACGAGCAGCAGTTCCATCGTGCCGAGTTCTTTTTCCCGGGCAATGGTCAGCGAGGTCATCATGGCGGAAATGAGCATCAGGATGAGCGCCATCACGCCCGGCACGAAGAGAAAAGCGCTTTTTAGTTGGGGGTTGAAAAGCATCCGGGTTTGGACGAGGATTTGAGGGTTTGAGAGTTTGAGGGTTTGAGGCGGGGATTGCTCCCGTTGAAAATCAGCGACCATCGAATTGGCGTAAGCCACCAGTGTACTGGCGTAGTTCGGTTCGCTGCCGTCGGCGATGAACTGGATTTGGGCACTGCCCCCGTGGAGGAAGTTTTTTGAAAAACCGGAGGGGATGACCACCGCCATTTTCACTTTGCCTTGTTTGAAAAAAGCGTTGATGTCTTCGTAGTTCCCCGCCTCGCCAACGATGCGCAGGTGCCCGGAAGCGGTGAGTTTGTGGGTGAGTTCGAGGCTCAGTTCGTCCTTCGCCTGGTCGAAGACGATGATGTTGGCGTTGCGGAACTCGTTCGTCACCGCATAGCCGAAAATGACGACCTGCGCCACCGGCATCCCCAGCAGGATGAACAGCGTCCGCCGGTCGCGCAGGATGTGGCGGAATTCTTTTTTGACGAAGGCGAGGAATTTTTTCATCGTGCCAAGCCTTTTTGAGGCATTTTGTGTAAGTTTGTTTTGCAAAAAAATCCAACTCATGCAAATCATTATCGAAGTCAAAAACTCGAGCATGTTCAACCGCCTGCTCGAATTGATTCGCCGAACCGAGTGGCTCAATGGGGTTCGTGTCTGGAAAAAAGCGGGCGAACAAGCCAAAAGCGAGTTGGTTTTTGACCTCAATGCTCCCGCCCAACCGGACAAATCCCACCTCGACTACCGTGAATTCTGGGGCTGCATCCAACCGCAAATGGGCATCTCAACCATTGACCGCCTGATTGCTGAAATGCGGGAAGAATAAAATCATGCGGTACATCCTGGACACCAACACTTTGATTTACTTCATGGACGGAACGCTCACGCCCAAAGGGTTTGAGTTTGTGCTGAATGCACTCGAAAACGAGGAGTGCGCTCTTTCTGTCATTTCAAAAATCGAAGTGCTTGGTTTCCCGTTCCCCGACGTTTCACAAGAACAAAAAGCGGGAAAATTCGTCCACAGCCTGCCTATTTTCCAGTTGACGGAAGATGTGGTTGAAAAATCCATCGAAATCAGGAAAGCCCGTAAAACAAAAATCGCTGACGCAATTATCGCCGCAACCGCTATTTTGAAAAGCATGACACTTATTTCGAGGAATGAAAAGGATTTCAAAAATCTGCCAGGGTTGAACTTCATCAATCCCTTTGAATTATAACTGCCCAATCGTAAATCGTCATTCCCAAAATCGTAAATCTCTACCCCCTCGCCAACTTCAAAAACACCTCGTCCATGCTCTCCGCCGAGTACGTTTTTTTCAAAATACCGGGCGTGTCCAGCGCCTGGATTTTACCGTCCACCATGATGCTCACCCGGTCGCAGTATTCCGCCTCGTCCATGTAGTGGGTGGTCACGAACACCGTCACGCCGTCGCTGGCGGCCTTGTAAATCATCTCCCAAAACTGCCGCCGGGTGATGGGGTCCACGCCGCCCGTCGGTTCGTCGAGGAACACGATGCGCGGCTCGTGCAGCAGGGCAATGGAAAATGCCAGCCGTTGCTTCCAGCCGAGCGGAAGCGACTTGACCAATTGTTTTTCAACGCTTTCCAATTCCAGTTCTTTCAGCAGGCGTTCCGTTTTTTCCTTGATTTCTGCCCGTTTCAGGCCGTAGATGCCGCCAAAAAAACGGATGTTCTCCCGCACCGTCAGGTCTTCGTAGAGCGAAAACCGCTGGCTCATGTAGCCGATATTCCGCTTGATTTTTTCCGCCTCCCGGAACACATCGAAGCCAGCCACCCTGCCCTGCCCGGAGGTGGGCGACAGCAGCCCGGTGAGCATCTTCATGGCGGTGGTTTTGCCTGCGCCGTTCGCTCCGAGGAAGCCGAAAATCTCGCCTGCCTGCACCTCGAAGGTGATGGCATCGACGGCGGTGAATGCGCCGAATTTTTTGGTGAGGTTTTCAGATTGTATCACAGCGCTTGCTTGCATTGACTTTTTGATTTTGTTCTCAATTCTTCTAACTTAGCTCAAATTTTTTGCTTGTCATGGTAGAAACACTTGTTTTATCCAAAAAAACGCCCACGATTACGGGCAAAATCAACCTCCAATTTTACGATTTGGAGGTCAATTGCCTTCGGTTGCCCATGACCGACGAGGAGTTCGAGGAATTTTGCTACCAAAACCCCAACCTGCAAATCGAGCAAGACAAACACGGAAATATCATTATCATGTCCCCCGTCTCCTACGACTCCGGCCACCATGAAAGCGAGGTTTTGACCGACCTCGGCTTGTGGAACCGCAAAACAAAACTTGGAAAAACCTTCAGTTCTTCCACTATGTTCATCCTGCCTGACGGCGAGAAACGAATGCCGGATGCTGCGTGGATTACCCTCGAAAAACACCGCAACCTTGCCAATTGGGAACGGAAAAAATTTGCCCGCATCGTTCCCGATTTCATCGTTGAAATTCGCAGCCCCTCCGACAGCCTCCGTGCCTTGAAATCCAAAATCAAGGATGTTTGGTGCGCCAACGGCGTCCGCCTTGCCTGGCTGATTGACCCTGAAAGCGAAACGACCTTTGTTTTTCGCCCCGGCAGCGAGCCTGTCGAAATCAAAGGTTTCGACAAGGTGCTTTCCGGTGAAGATGTGCTGCCTGGTTTTGAGTTCGATTTGGGCGTTCTGAAAGATTGACTTCACTCCTGCATCAGCGCCATAAAACAATCCTCCACTGTCGCCTCCGCCCGTTTCACCTCTATGTTTTCATGCCCTTTTCGGGTCAAAAAATCCACCACCTCCTCCTCCCCCACCCTGCGCCTGGTGGTCAGGTGCAGGTACTCGCCGAAGGGGAATGCCGTGTCCGTCAAGCTAAACTCCCGCAAGTCCTGGATGAGCCGGTACATCCCCGCCGTGCGCACGGCCAGCAGTGGTTTTTCATAACTTTCCACCAGGCCCCGGGGCGTATTGACGGACAGGATTTTGCCGTGTTGCATCAGGGCGATGCGGTCGCAAAGGTCTGCCTCGTCCATGTACGCCGTGGAAACTAAAATGCTGATTCCCAATGCTTTAAGCCGGGAGAGCATGTCCCAGAATTCTTTTCTGGAAACGGCGTCCACGCCCGTCGTCGGCTCATCCAGCAGCAGTAGTTCGGGCTGGTGGATGAGGGCGCAACTGAGCGCCAGTTTCTGTTTCATGCCGCCCGAAAGTGCCCCGGCCCGGCGGTTTTTGAAGGGTTCGAGTTGCGAATAAATTTCCTTCACGAGGTGGTAGTTCTCCCGGATGGTCGTGCCGAAGATGGCGGCGAAAAACTCCAGGTTCTCCTGCACCGTCAGGTCCTGGTAGAGCGAAAAGCGCCCCGGCATGTAGCCGATGCGGCGGCGGATTTGGGCATAGTCCTTCACAGCATCAAAACCGAGGACGGTGGCGCTGCCCTGGTCGGGCAGTAGCAGCGTGGCGATGATGCGGAACAGCGTCGTCTTGCCCGCCCCGTCGGGTCCGATGAGGCCGAAGAGTTCGCCGGGGCGCACCTCCAGCGAGACGTTGTCCACGGCCTGCACCTTGCCGTAGGACTTGTGGATGTTTTGAACAGCAATGGCTTGCATCAGAAAAAGTCAATTGAACCTGTTATTTTTGTCAAAGAAAACGTCAAACAATGGTTAGAAAACAACCTGTAATCAACTCGGTGCGGAAGTTTGCGGCGGAAGTGCGAAACCAAGGTGTCCAACTACGCAAAGTCTTCCTTTTTGGCTCCTACGCACGGGGCGAACAGAAGGAATGGTCAGACATTGACGTTGCACTCGTAGCCGATGATTTCACGGGTGTCAGCTTCGAAGATGTCAAAAAATTCATTGACGTTTCCATCAAAAAACCCTATTTCATGTTCGAGTTCCACACGTTCAAAACCTCCGATTTTGAAGAGGGCAACCCGTTTGTGGATGAAATCAAGCGCACTGGCATCCCGATTGCCTGAAACTATTTTCCGCCTTTTATAAGCATCACCTCCCCCGGCATCCCGATTTTCAGCACCCCGTCGACGTTCGCCACCCGCACCTTGAAAGCGTACACCAAGTTCACCCGCTCCTCCTTCGTCTGGATGGTTTTCGGAGTGAATTCCGCCTTGCTGGAAATCCAACTCACCATGCCCGGAAGCGGGCGCAGCCTTCCACCTTCCTGGTCAATCTGCACCGTCACCGGCTGCCCGATTTTGATGCCCGACAATTGCCCGCCGCTCAGGTAGGCCCGCAGTTCGAGCGTGTCGAGAGCGGCGATTTTGTAGAGCGGCGAGCCGAGGGCCACCATCTCCGAGGGTTCGGCGATTTTGGTCAGCACCACGCCGGCGAGCGGGTTGCGGACGTAGCAGCGGCGGATTTGCTCTTCGAGGACTCTGACCTGGGCCAGCACAGGGTCTTTTTCACCCAAAATGCCTGTGTTGGCGGTGCCTGCCTGTTGCCTCGCCGCCCCGATTTGCCGCTCCACCACTTCGATTTGGCCGTTGAGGTCGTCGAGTTGTTTGGGCGTGGCGGCCTTGTCGGCCAGCAGTTTTTTCACCCGCTCCCGTTCCCGCACGAGGTTGGCCTTCTGGCTTTCCAGCACGGAAATCTGCGGGTTGGGGTTTTGCGTTTTTTTGCCGATGGTGCCGAGCGTGGCCTGGAGTTGCTTTTTTTGCAAATGCAGCAGCGTCGTGTCCACCAGGGCCACGAGGTCTCCGGCTTTTAGGGGTTGGCCTTCCTCGGCTTTCAAAAAGAGCAGCTTGCCGCCCCCTTCGGCGCTGACGATGGTTTCGACAGCCTCGAAATTGCCGTAGGCATCGGCCCGTTTTTCTTCCTTGGTGCAAGAAAAAAGAAGAAGTAATGAGTTGATAATGAGTATTTTATAAAAGGTATTCATGTCTGTTGGTTGTGCCAATCGTAATTCGTAATTCGTCAATCGTCAATCCCAAAATGCGTCCGCCACGCCGCCTCCACCTGCGCCAACTGCACCCGCCTCGTCTGCGCCGCCAGCCGTGCCTGCAACTCGGCATTGCTTTGCAACAGATAGTCCGTCGCCGTGATGACGCCGTTTTCCAACTGCGAGGAAAGTTGCTTCAAAATCTCTGCTTGCAGCTTCGCAATTTCTTCGTCCGAAGCGATCTGGTTTTTTATTTTTGAAATGTCTTCCTGGAACTTCCCATCCAAATTTTCGAGGGCATCTTCAAATGTTTTCC
>JACRAN010000039.1 GCA_016234735.1 Bacteroidota bacterium
ACGGGGAGTTCAAGGATGCGGTCATCCGGGCTTTTCTGGAGCAAGAGCAGAATGATTGACCCTTCAGTTCGGCAATCAAACACAGGTTTTCACTTGGGCACTGCATGGCTCCAAAAATTATGGACCACATTTGAAAAAAATGTTAATTCACGGTTTGCTTTTTTGACAAAAAGGCATACCTTTCCCGTATCATTCAGGGACAGGCGGACAGGTCGTTTTTTTGCCCGGCTTTCGCTGAAAAAGTTCTTTTCTTACTGATTCACTTTCAACTACACACGCCGATCGGGTATCGACGGTGGCTCCGGTTTTTTCAATGCAACCTCACACTTTGAATTTTTTTTTCGTTGAAAACACCTTGCCAGGCCGACAGTCAATCGGGCGTTCACATTTCAAAACCATTTCGTTATGTACATTACCTTCAAAGAGTTGAGAGACATTAAGCACGCATTGCCGACCGGCAGCGTTTCCCGCATCGCCCACGAACTGAACGTCGAAGAGCAGACCGTACGGAACTACTTCGGGGCACAGAAATACAAAGACGGGGAAATCGCAGGCCTTCAAGTGCAGCCCGGGCCGGACGGCGGAATTGTCCACATCGAGGACACGAGGATTATTGAGATGGCAAGACACATCATTGAGGAAGCACATCAACATCAACCAAGTTCCAACTAAATCTGTCCTGCATAAAATAATGAAAAAAACAGGGGTGGAAGTCAACTTCCACCCCTGTTGCATTTTAGCCGGGGAACATTACAAATAAAACGCCCCCGTCAGCGCCAGGTATCCTTCCGAATAGTTGTTTGCATCGTCTCCATTTTCGAGGATAACGAGCGTTCCTTTCACCAGCGGTTTCACCTTCCGTTCAAATTGCAGCAGCAACCGCTCGACCGGCTTGTAGGGTTTGGGCAGCACTTCCGTTATTTTCGAGCAATGCAGGCCGTAGTTCCCGGCCATCTCCTTGAAACGCAACCCTTCGATATGCGGCAAAATGAGGCAAAACCGGCCCTCCGGTGCCAGCAGCGTCCGCACGGCGGAAATCAGGTCGCCGTGCGGCAGCTTCACGGTATGCCGCACCGAGTTTTTGTCCTGGCTGTTGGAAAAAGTGCCACCGCTGAAAAACGGCGGGTTGCTCACGATGAGGTCGTAGCGGTGCGTGGTTTGCTTCGCAAAATCCTGGATGGACGTGTGGAAACAATCGAGCTGCCCGGCCCAGGGCGAGCGCTGCATGTTTTCGAGCGCCTGCGAGGAGGAGTCCCCGTCGATTTCAACGGCGTGGATGGTGGCGGCATCGGTGCGTTGCGCCAGCATGATGGCAATCACGCCAGTGCCGGTGCCGATGTCGAGGATGCTGCTGGCTGCGGCCACGTCGGCCCAGGCTCCGAGCAACACACCGTCCGTGCCCACTTTCATGGCACAGCGAGCCTGTCCAATTGAAAATTGCTTGAAACGAAAGGGTTTTTCTTCGGTGGTGGTTTGCATGGTTAAGCGTACTGGCTATGATGCCGGGAGCAGGTTCACGTTTTTGTAAATGTTGGAGAGGAGCAATTTGCCTTCGTTCAGCACGGGAATCTCGTCCGTTGGTGAAGTGAAATTGCGTCGGAGCCATTCGTCACCGCCATTGTGGCGGGTGTAGCTCTGCACGGCGGCCTCGCCTTCTGTCTCCAAAATCAGCACTTGTTGGAGGGACGGTATCTTGAAGTAGTTGTTCAGTTTTCTGCCGAGGTCGAAGTTCTCCGTGGATGGCGACAGCACTTCCACCAGCAGAACCGGGTTGGCGGTGGAGGCCATGCTGCCCCGGAGGGTCACTTTTTCGGAAGCGCCTTTCACCACGGCACAGTCGGCGTTGTAGTACCGGTACTTGAAGCCGGGGATGTGCAGGGCGAGGTTGCTTCCGTAAACGGAAAATAAATCTTGGTTTAAAAGCTGAATCAGCAAATGCCCGATTTGCATGGTCAGTTTTTCGTGTGCTTCGGTGCCAAATCCCATAAATGAAATGATTTCGCCATTATCGTATTCGATACGGTATTCGCAGGTCAACAGCAGGTCGAGGAACTCCTCGAAGGAGGCTGGAACCCGCAACACTTCTTCGTATTCGAAGCGTTCGGCCAGGGTGGTTGGAAATTTTACAGCTACCTCCATGTCTTATTTTTCTTCAAAAATACTTTTTTTCCTTGAAAAATGCCGGTTCGAGGGGAACATCATTTCAACTTCCCCACAGCCACCATTTTGTCCTCCACCTGGTGTACCAGTTCGATGAAATGGGGGTTGCGCTTCAACTCACGGGTGCGCTGGAACGGCAAATCCACCGCAATGTGCTGGACAATCTCACCGGGGTTCGATTTCATAAAATAGACATCGTCGCCGAGATAGACGGCCTCCGAAATGTCGTGGGTGACGAAAATGACGGTTGGGTGGAATTCCAGCCAGAGCGTGGCGAGCAGTTCCTGCATTTGCAGGCGGGTGTTGATGTCGAGCGCCCCGAACGGCTCGTCCATGAGCAAAATCTCCGGGTTGGCGACCATGCTGCGGGCGATGGCCACCCGCTGCAACTGCCCGCCGGAGAGGGTGGGGTACTGCGCAAATTTCTGCTCGTGCCCTTCCAGCCCTACTTTTTTGATGATGTCCATCGCCCGTTCCTGCCGCTCTTTTTCCGCCACGCCTTTGTACGAGAGCGAGAGCGCCACGTTGTCGAGCACGGAGAGCCAGGGCAGCGATGAATATTGCTGGAAAACCATGCCCACCCTCGGTGCCTGGTCGATGGTTTTGCCGTGGATGAGCACCTGCCCCTCGGTCGGTTTTTGCAGCCCGGCCACGTAGCGCAGCAGGGTCGATTTGCCGCAGCCCGACATGCCGAGCAGCACCACGAACTCGCCCTGGGCGGGCTTGTCGGGGATGACGAGGTCCACGTTTTTCAGCACCCAGTTTTCGCCCCCGTCGTAGGTCTGGCCGACGTTGCGGAGTTCGATGATTGGTGATAAGTTCTCGCTCATGTTTAGAGGTGAGAGGTGAGAGGCGAGGGGTGAGGAGTGAGATTTTGACCTTGGGCCCGTCTCACTCCTCACTCCTCACTCCTCACTTCTGTTTTTGTAAAGCAGCCTGCACTTTTATTTCACCAAAAAGAATAAAAACCAGCCCGGCCAAAGCGCCGATGAGCGCAATGGTGCCCACCATCGGGAGTTTGGCAAAAAAGACGGCGAAGGCAAAAATGGCCAGCAGCAGGTAAATGCCGAGGCGCACCTCCCGGTTGCCTTCGAGCGTGGTTTTGTAAAATCGGTGGGGGTACAGCCGTTTGCTCAGATAGACGAAAATGCGGTCCTGCAAAAAGCCAATCAGGATGATGACAAGGATGAGTGCGAACATGTCGGGCACCTGCTGCAAGCGGCGCTTGATGTAAATAAGCGCACCGAGGCCGCCGCCGTCCTTGTTGATGTACTCGGCGACGATGATGTACGTCCACGACACCGCCGTGAGCACCCGAATGTCGTCGAGCAGGCGGCTCATCACGGCGGGGAAATAGACGGTTTTGATGGTCTGCCACTTGCTGGCACCGAGCGTGAACACGGTGGAGAGGTACACGTCCTCCACGTCGTCGATGCGGGAAATGACGATGGGCAGCAGGAAAACGATGATGCCGAAGGCAAGGAACGCCACCTTCATTTCATCGTAAATGCCGAACCAGATGATGAAAACACCGATGAGCGCCGTGAGCGGCAGGTAGCGCAGTGCATCCACCGGCTTGCTGAACATGCCCCGGAACAGCGGGAACAACCCGACCACGAACCCAATCGGAATGCAGAGCAGCACTGCCCAGAAATACCCCTGAAAGTTGAGCCAGGTGGAGCGGAGGGCGTTGCCGAGAAGGTTATCATTTTTCAGCAACCGCCGGTAACTGGCGGCCACCTCCGTCGGCAGCGGCACCACGGGATAGACTTTTTTGAATTCGGTGGCGTTGGCAAATTTGATGGAATCCGCTCGCAGGATGGAGTCCCGCAGGGCGGAATTTTGGAGGGAATCAGCCGTCAGCGTGGACGGCAGTTCCTCGTTGAAGCCTTCCACGACGGGGATTTTTCTCGAAAGCGCCTCGGCCAGCAGCCACCACACCGCCAGGATGATGGCGATGCCGACGATGCCGAGTACGATGCTTTGCGAACGGGTGAGCTTGCCTCTGAGTTCAAACATGCAACTTTGATTTGAGGCGAAGGTAAAAATCTCACCTCATCAAAGTCAAATCGCCTTCAAAAAATCCCGTGCGCCCATCCACGTACTCCACCTCGGCGGACCAGACGAACACGGCGGGCTTCATCGGATGGCCGTTCAGGTGGCCGTCCCAACCGAGTTGTTCGACGTTGGGCGGGAAGTCGTAGGTCTCGAACATTTTTTCGCCCCAGCGGTCAAAAATCAGGAGCGATTTGACCTGCCGAACGGAGCGGTCGGCGTAGAGGGTGAAGAAGTCGTTGATATTGTCGCCGTTGGGCGAGAAGACATTGGGGAGGTACACGGCATCGCTCTGCTGCACCACCACCCGCAGGAAATCTTCGGCCTGGCAGCCGTTTTTATCCTTCAAAACAATGCTGACGGTGGTAGTGTAAAATGGCAGCACCCAGGGTTCGAGGCAGTCGGCGCAGGAGAGCAGGGCGGGCTGGCCCCACTCGAAGGTGAAGGAATCGGGCAGGTTGGTGAGCGCCTGGAGTTGTACGCTGTCGCCCAGTTCGAGGAAAATATCGGGGCCGAGTTCCACCAGCACCTGCTGTGGTTGTTCGATGAAAAACGAAGTGTCGAGGGTACAGCCGTTCGAGTCGAGGATGCTGAGGTCGTAGTCACCGGGCGACAGGTTGACGTAGTTCGCAAATGCTTCCCACTCGGCACCATCGAGCGAGAACTGGTAGGGCGGGGTGCCGCCCTCCACCGACTCGACGAGGAATTGGGCATCGGTTTCCCCAAAACAGCGGATGGGTTGCAGGTCGGCGGCGAAGGCATCGGGGCCGGGCACGATTTCGATGGTGAGCGAATCGCTGCGGTCGCAGCCGTCGGGATGCACGACCGTGACTTTCACCTGCACGGTGGTGTCCGGGGCAAAATTGCGCAGCGCACCCGTGCCGCCGTCGTCCCAAAAATACAGGCAAAGTGGGCAGGGGACGGAGATGGTAGCATCCACCAGCACCTGGTCGTCCCGGCAGACTTTGGCCAAATCTTCCAGTTCGGGGCCGGGGAAGGCACAGCCGGTGCGCACGACCCAGATGTCGTTCAGCCCCCGTGACGGCTCGGATTTGTACGGCGGGCTGACCTCCGAGGCAGAGTGCCCGGCCAGGATGAAGCCGTAGTCGTGCGCCGGGAAAATCTGGACACCCACCTCGCTGAAGATGCCGCCGAGCGTTTCGTCCCAGAATTTTTGACCCTGTGGGTTCAGGAAGATGGCCCAGTAGTCGCTGCCGCCGATGAGTTGTGCGCCCTTGTTGCCGGGGTTGGCAGCGACGGAGTCGGCGGCGGAAGATGAAGAGCCGAGCAGCATGTAGAACCCGGCACCGTTTTCGGCGACGGCGTAGCCGTAGTCAGCCGACTGGCCGCCGAACGAAGATTGCCATTCGATGGCCGTGTTGTCGCCGAGGTCGGCGAATTTCACGAACCACGCATCCTCGAGGCCGTAATGGTCTGAGGTTTTATTTCCAGTGTTTCTGGCCGACCAGGAATGGCCGGAGGCGATGTATTTCCCGTCGTTGGTGGGGTAGAGGTCGAGGCAGGCGTCCCGCTCGTTTCCCCCAAAAGTTTCGTCCCAGATTTTGTTGCCGGAGAGGTTGGATTTCACCACCCAGTAGTCGTTGTAGCCGAAGTTCGGGGCCGACTTGCCGAAGCCGGGCGGGGAGTCCGACCAGCCTGCCAGCAGTACGTTGCCGTCGTGGGAGGTTTCGGCATCGAACAGCCAGTCCTGGCCGCTACCGCCAATGGTGTAGTCGCCGAGCGGGGTGCCGTCAGCACCGATTTTTACCGACCAGAAATCGAAAGTTCCGTTGATGGAGGCCGTTGATTTTTCAAAACTCGCCGGGGAATTGGAGTACCCCGCCAGCCAGAAACCGCCGTCGGACATCGGAAGGATTTTTCTCAAAATATCGGTGCCGGTGCCGCCGTATGCCCGGTCCCATTGCTTGTTGCCGTTGGCATCTATTTTCACCACCCAGAAATCGAGTTCTCCCCGGCAGGGGTAGCTGCGGTCGGCCCCGATGCCGGAGTGGGACTCGCCGCCCAGCAGGTAGCCGCCATCGGGCGTGGGCAGTATTGACCAGAGGCGGTCCACCGCAAACCCACCGATGATTTTGTCCCAAACGGGGTTGCCGTTTCCGTCGGTTTTTACAATCCAGAAATCGCCTTCCAACTCCGGCCAGACGACGGTGTCCTTGGTGGGCTGGGTGATTTCGGAGGAAGGTTGGCGGGTGGTGGTGATGCCGCCGTAGATGTAACCGCCATCGTTGGTGGACAAGGCGGCGGCCATTTCTTCCCAGCCGGTGCCGCCGTAGGTCTTGTCCCATTCGATGGTGAGTTGCGAAAAAGCGACTTGGGGCGGAAAAACCAGGCCCAGCGCCAGGAGGGTGCAAAAAAATGTAGCCTTAAGTTGGGGAAATGGAATCATAATCAGTGTTTGCCAGTCTTTGTTTATTCATCAAAAAACGAACGGGTGCCCATTAACAAATGGTATGCAAGTGTGACCAGAATGGGTAGGGAAGGTGGCAGCAAAAAAATCTGCGGTTCAGCCTTTTTCCAGAAAGCGCAATAAAGGTAGCTTGCAGTCAGGATTTTTCCAAGCAACTGCGAAAAGTATCCGTCTGGTTTTGGAAAATCAGCCCTTGTTCTGTTGTTTTTCGCTCGATTGTTCCGGTGCATCAGGCACTTCGTTCACCACGCCTTTGAAACGGACTTTGAGTTGGTAGCGCCCGTTCAGTCCTTTCACGATGGGGGTCATCATGGTGTCCATCAGTTCGATGGCCCGCTGTTTGGCCTTGGCCATCACGTCGCTTTCGAGCGCCTCCCGCCGGAATTCCTTTCGCAGCAGGTCCATGTTTTTGTTGAAATCCGCCTGGTCGATTTCCCGCATCCAGCCGATGTCGAGCTTGTCGATGCGGGGGTACACCTCGTGGCTCAGGATTTCCGGCTCCGGCAGCGTCACGGTCACGATGCCGGACTTGGAACTCAGGCTCACCTCGAAAAACTTGTCCAATTTGAAGCCCACCTTGAGGATGCTGATGGCCGACATTTCCATTTCCGTGGAGGACACGTCCACGCCCAGCACTTTGGTTTGTTTGGAGGTGCCGATGCCCTTGCGGTCCCGTATTTCCATGGTGCCGAGTTCGGCGATGGCCTTCTCCACCCGCTCTTGCAGCACGCCTTTGGCCAGCGTGAAATCCTGCACGGTGGCCCGTTCCTTCAGCCGGGCAATCATCGGTTGCAGCCCCTCCGTGAGCGCCACTCCGCAGGGCGTGTTCACGCTTTCGCCCTTCACGTAAATTTTTCCTTCCTGCGTGGGCAGCAGCGTGGCGAAGATTTGGTTGATTAAAAAACAGGTGTACTTCGAGGCCACTTCGTTCAGTATCTCGACGGCTCCGGTCATTTTGTTTTGGTACCAGGTGTCGTAGAGCGTGGAGGTCGAATCCTGCAACGACACGAAATCGTTGAACATCAGTTTCTGGAGGTACGGGTGGTGCTTCTCGTACTCCTGCCGCACCCTGATTTTCAGGCTGTCGGAGAGGTTCATCCGGTTGGCGACGTGACTGAGCAGCGAGAGGTTAAAGTCGTGGATGAGTTGGTCGAACTCCCGGCTGTACCGCACCGGGTTCGAGAGGATGGGCAGCGCATTGTCGTAGTCGATGTCGGCTTTGAAATCCGACGGAACGTACTTGATTTGTACCTCCTTCGGAATGTTGGTGTAGTTGCCGTTGCCGAAGTAATATTTGTAAACAATGAAGCCGAGCACCCCGATGGCAATCAGGAAAATGGCCATCCGTGCCGGGCTGAAACTGTCGCCCGGCTGGCCGGGGGCATTGGTTTGAAAATTCCTGTTGGACATGCGCTGTGCTTTTAGAGGTGAGAGCGTGAGAGGTGAGAGGCGAGGGGCGAGGGATTCTCACGTCTCACCTCTCACTCCTCACGTCTTTTTGTAGGGAAAGCAGCAAAAAGAAGGCCCGGTTCGTTTTCCGGTCGTATTGTTTCTCAATGCTGATTCTTTGTTGACTTAACAAGAATGAAGGTTAGTTGACAGCCACGTCGGAGGGCGTGGCTGTTTTTTTTTTGCGAATACTCAACCCGCCATCCCAAGTTCCCGCAGGTAGTAAATATAGTCGGTCGGCGGCATTTTCTGCAAGCCCAATTGCCTGCCGATGGTCACCAACTGCCCCCGGTGGTAGGTCGAGTGGTTCATGCAGTGGTGTACCATCTGGAAGGCCAGTTGGCTTTGCTCGCCGTAGGAAATCGTTTTGAAAAACAGCATCTCACCAAAAAAACTATCCTTCCGGGCATCGACAAAATCGATGAAGTCCTGCGAGGTTTTCAGCACCTCCCGGTAAACGTCGGCCATGTTCCCCTGGAAGTTTTTGCTCGGAAAAGTGGGGAGCGAAATGCCCTGCAACCGTTTCAGCCAGAGCAGCTCGGCATCCCAGATATGCAGGAACGTGAGCCGGGCCGACGGGAAACTGCTTTCGATGTGCTGCTCCGCCACCTCGTCTGGCAGGCCGGAAAACGTCTCGGCCATGCGGCAGTTGGCCCAGAGGTTGAAGCGGGTGAACTGGGTGTATATTTCTTTCATTTTCAAAAACTTGTGTTGTGAAATATGGGACGAAGGTAAGAACTTGCAGCGGTTTCGGGGGGCGAAAACTGCCCGCTCCCGACCCTTTCAACATGATTTTTGAAAAACAAACCATCAACTGCCAGGGCCGCCTGCTCGACCTCTCCCGGCCCATCGTCATGGGCATCCTGAACGTGACGCCCGACTCGTTTTTCGACGGCGGCAGGCACACGACGGCAGACGCAGTTTTGAAACAGGTGGAAAAAATGTGCTCCGAGGGCGCTGCCATCATCGACGTGGGCGGCATGTCGAGCAGGCCGGGCGCAGCGCTGATTTCGGAGGCGGAGGAGTTACAGCGGGTACTCCCGGTGGTGGAGTTGGTTTCCCGAAATTTCCCGGAGGTGCCGGTCTCCATCGACACGTTCCGGGCGACGGTAGCGGAGCAAGGCGTGGCCGCCGGGGCCAGCATCGTCAATGACATTTCCGCCGGGCGTTTCGACGAAAAAATGTACGAAACAGTGGCCTCGCTCGGTGTGCCCTACGTGCTGATGCACATGCAGGGCGAACCCGGCACGATGCAAAAAGCGCCGTTTTACGAAAACGTGGTGCAGGAAGTCCTGGATTTTTTCATCGGGGAACTCGGCAAACTTCGGGCGTTGGGTGTGAAGGACGTACTGCTCGACCCCGGTTTTGGCTTCGGCAAGTCGGTCGGGCACAACTTCCAACTGTTGAAAAACCTGCACGTTTTCCGCATGACGGAGTTGCCCATCGTGGCGGGAATTTCACGTAAATCCATGATTTGCAAGGTGTTAGGTGTCAACCCCGACAAGGCGCTGAACGGCACGACGGCGCTCCACATGGTGGCCTTGCAGCAGGGGGCGAGAATCCTCCGGGCGCACGACGTGGGGGAAGCGATGGAGGTCATTCGGCTGTGGCAACAATTGGAAGCGGCAAACTAAAACACATAATTTTTCAAAATCATCTGTGAATTCCTGAACTTCGCCCCCGAAACTTGCAACATGCTTCAACCCATTCCACAACTGCCCGGCCCGGCAGAGCAGCCGCTCACCGAGACCATCATCAAGAAAGTAGCCCTGCGTTTTTTCAGGCACTACTACAAATTCCGGCTCCGGTTTGAAGACCAGCCGGTGACGGCCAAATACGACCTGGAAGGGGTGGGCGGCATCATAGCCGACGGGTTTTATTCCTTCAAAAAGCCGGACGGCAGGCCGTTCACGGCCACCTTCGAGGCTACTTCCATCGAATCGAAGGACGAGGTGGTTTTCAAGCCTGAACAGCGGGTTTTGTTCTGGGATGGGCTGGCTGTTACCAGTATTTTGCTGGTGCTGCTGGCCAGTATCAACCTCCGAAGCGGGTTTCACCAACTCGACAACACGAAGTACCTGGAGCGCCTCGGCATCCTGTTGATTTTGGCGGGCCTAACCTACGGGGTGTTTAACCTCATTGCCAAAATTTTTCGGCGCTACCGCTACATCTACGCCGTAGAGCAGTTCAAAAAATATCACGCGGACGAGCAGTGGATTGCGCTCGGCACCGATGTTTTCGAAGACAAAAACGACAAGTACTTGCGGGAGTTGAAAAGCCAGTGCGTGTACAACGGCTTCGGCCTGATGACCATCGACCCAAACCTTGACCCGAAAATCGTCATCACCCCGTCCCGTCACGATATTTTTGCTGGGAAAAGGAAGCACGTCGATTTTTTGGCGCAAAAAAAGATGCAGGAAATCGAACAAAAAGGCCGTTTCGACCTGGCATACGGCTTGTTCGGCAACCAGTTGCCCGGCTTTTTGAAACGGGACAAATCCGTACTCCGCTACCGTAAAAGTTTCCATGCCCAGATGGCCATCACTGCGGGCTGCGTGGTGATGTTGGCACTCATTTTTATCAGGGAGATGGACAACCCTGAGTTTCAAACGGTTGATAAACAAGAGTTTACGACCAATATCGCAAAATCGAAATCGAACAACCTCGAAGAGCCTGCATCTTATCTTGGCGATTCTTCCTCCATGCCGAAGCCCAAAAAAGGCACGGCGGACGGCGGATACTGGGACTTGAACAAAGCGCAGGAACCGGCATCATCCAACCAGAACCAGGAGACGGCTCCGTTGGCCGACTACGATGCACCTGCCCGACAGGAAGAATCCACCAGCAGGGGAGGGGAGAGCTACCTCATTTACGACTGCTCCCGTTTTTACAATTTTGATGGTAAAAAATTCATCGTCGAAGTAGGCGAGTTCACCGTTTGGGATGTGGCCCGAAACCAGGTCGAATCTATTCGGGGCAAAGGAATCGAATCGGCGGCCCTGCTCAAGACCTGCTTTACGGAAGACGGCAAAGGCTACCTCGTGTATGTTGGCCTTATTTTCAACTCAGCGGATGAAGCGAGCAGCCAGATGGAAAGCTGGTTGGACAGCAAAGCCTTCACGAAAACTGAAATGCGGAACTGGAAAATCAGGGCAATCGAACCTGTGGTAAAATGAGCGGCCAGGGTTTTGGGCATAAAAAAAAGCAAGGTGCGAGCACCTTGCTGAAAAATGAAAAAAGGCTTAAGGTAAGATCTTTCGGAGGCCATTGGCAGACCTTCCGCCGGTCAGGGATGTAGTTGAGTTTCCATCTTTTTCCCTCCTTTTTGCATAAAAAAGAAAGTTGTTGTTGAAAGGTGCAGGCCGTTTGCCAGTTGGGGGAAACTTCGACAACTGGGGGTAGCTGCCGGGGGGAACGGGGGGCAGCAAAACGGCCAGACGCAACTCGCAACGAACAACTTCCGGGTTATGCATCTTCGCTGGAACCATCGGTCAGATGACTTTCAAGTCCTATGTTAGAGCATCTTTTCAGATGCCTTGCGTTTTCCTGGATTGCTTTTGAAAACATAAGTTCCAATGTGCGACCCAAGCCATTTAACCCAAGTGAAGAAGTTGGAATAATTTGTCAGCCTAAAATGTGTGGAATAGAAGTTGGAGATTTTCCAGGCAAATTTTTCAGCCCGTCATTTTCTTGTGAAAGGTTATGTTCAGAGGATACAGGATTTGCGGGGATTTTCTACCCGCAGCTAAAATACGGCTGCAATATGTTCTAACTTTATTAAAATACGCAAGTGTAAGCGCTTATTTGTGTGACAGGTAAAAAATGATTTTTTTTAGAATTAAATTTTATAGAAATAAACACTTTTTTCATTTGAACCTGTGAAAGACATTCCGCCAATTCACCCACATAAAAAATCAACTTAATGTAAAAGGAATTAAAATGTATTTTAAATAATACTTCAATTCTGTGATATTCCATAGAGCCGAAAAAAATGAATTATCACTTTTGGAGAAACCTCCTCAGGTAATTGGCCAGCATTTCGAGACCTTCCAACCCGTTTTCGGGTACTTCAAAAGACAGGTGGGATTGCTCATAAAATTGCTTCCTCTCGTTTATTTTTCCTTCAATAAAATTGTGAAGTGCTTCATCCGTCAGGCTGCTGAGAAGCGGGCGTTTTTCTTTTTCATTCTTCAAACGACTGGCAAGTATGGCCACCGGGGCATGCAGGTAAACCGTTACACCGTGCCCATTCATCCAGGCCATGTTGTTGGAATAGCAGGGAGCACCACCGCCGGTGGCCACTACAACTTTTGAGAAACCAGCCAGCGAAATCAGGTTTTCCCTTTCGATTTCCCGGAATTTTGCTTCCCCTTTTTCGGCAAAGATGGCCGAAATGGGCTTGCCCTCTTCCGCTTCGATGAGCGTATCGAGGTCGATAAACCCGAAGCCGAGCAACCGTGCCAACTCCTGGCCGAGATAGCTTTTCCCGGCCCCCATGAACCCTGTCAGGAAAATGCGCATCGTACTGTTTGAAAATTATGCTTGCCACCACAAATTTAACAACTACGCCCAAGTTTGAAGTTTTGAGTTGGCGGTTTGCGGGCCGAAAGTGTACATTTGCCGTCCTTAGAAATAAAAGATGGCTATGAAGAAAGTTGGATTTTATTGTTTTGGCATTGGAGTCTCTACTATTTTGATGGTTTTTACAGCCTGTCAGAAAGACGCACCCAACGCTGAAAAATCGGTGCAGGAAATCAAAACCGAGGGCAAAATCAGCGACATCATCCGCAGCCCCATCACTGCTGAAGGACCGACAGACACCACCAATGTGGCGAAGATGGAATTTGAAGAAGCCATTTTTGACTTCGGCGAAGTGGATGAAGGTGCGGTCGTGAGGCATGCGTTCAAATTCAGGAACACAGGCAAAGTACCCCTGCTCATCAACAACGCACATTCCACCTGTGGCTGTACCATTCCCGTCTGGCCAAAAGACCCAATTGCGCCGGGCCAGGCAGGTGAAATCAAGGTCGAATTCAACACCAAATCGAAGGCGGATTTTCAGGAAAAACCTGTCATTATCACAGCAAATACCTATCCGTCGGTCACTAAAGTTTATTTGAGAGGCAACGTTTTCAATAAGTCCAATAATCACTAAAAAGTTGATTGTCAATGGTTTAAGCTGGCCGTCAACAAATAACAATCAAAAATGCAGACACTTATTTTCCTACAGAGCGGCAACGCCGGCATGATTCAAATGCTGTTTTTTGCAGCCATCATCCTGATTTTTTGGCTCTTCATCATCCGCCCGCAGTCCAAGCGCCAAAAGGAGCAAAACCTGTTCGCCAACAGCCTCGAAAAAGGCCAGGAAGTTGTGACCGCCAGTGGTATGTTGGGCCGTATCAACAAAATCGAAGGTGAAATTATTTCCCTCGAAGTGGGTACGAAATCCTTCATCCGCATCACAAAAGCGGCAGTTTCCAAAGAACTCACCGAGCAGGTGTACGGGAAGGAAAAGAAAAAAGGGCCGGTGGAATCGAACGACTGAGATAGTCGGGACAGGCTTCTTAAAGCATTGATGGTCAGGAGAATACTGCCCAATAATGACTGTGGTTGGCATTTCGCTGCCACCTGCTCCTTGTAATTTTATGTTTTCAAAATTCCTGGAATTTGTGGAGGGCTACCTGAAAAAACGGCACTCCACAATGGTACCTGAACGACGGGTGCTGTTGCTTTGCCTGGTCATCTCGCTGGTGGTGTGGCTGTTTGTCAAACTTTCCAAAAGCTACGAAACAAGGACGCAGGTTTTGCTGGAGTACCAACTGCCGATGGGGTACAGGTTTTCTGACGTGCCTTCAAAATCATTAGAAGTCAGTCTTTCGGGTACCGGCTGGGAGCTGCTCACCAACGCCATTTTCCGGCACCGGCCAAAAGTAGCATTCTCATTGTCCGGCAGCCCCAAAGCGGAAATTGAGCGGAACGAAATCATCCGTAAAATCGAGGAGAAAATAGCGTTGAACGTAACTGACCTGAGCCAGGATCATATTTCCGTGGCGTTCGACTCCGTGTTTTCACGGAAGGTAAAAGTGGTACTTGACTCGGCCATTTCTTTTCAAAATGGTTACTTCATCCGTGACTCCATTTCGCTGACGCCTGACAGCATCGTGATTTTTGGACCGGCAAAATTGCTGGAGGGGATTTTTGAGTTGAAAACGGAAAAACTGGCGATGAGCTGCCCGGAGAAAAATTTTCGTAAAACACTGAAAATCAATAATCCACAACCCGATTTGTTTGAAATTTCCACAACGGAAACCGAGGTTTTCATCCCGGTGGAGCAGTACAGCGAAAAAACCGTCGCCGTGCCCGTCCGGGTCGTCAATTCCACTGACAGCATCCGGCTCGTGCCTGCCGTCGTTCAACTCAAGTGCGTGGTCGGCCTCAGCCGGTTCAAGGCGGTTTCCGCTGCCGATTTTCGGGTCGAAGCGGATTTTTCGGAGACCTTGAACACAGGTGGCCAGCACACCATTTCGCTGTCGCTGGCCCGCCAGCCGAAGTGGGTGCATTCGGCAGTTTTTTCACCCAAAGCCGTCGAATACCTGATTATCCAATAGCCCGGAACGAATATTTCATTCTTGAAAATACTTATCACCTCCGCTACGCCATTTGAAATTGCACCATTGCAACAGCACCTCAACGGCCATTTCTGGCCACATTCCGAAGTTTATTTTCAAAAGGAAAACCTCGAAGTCAACCTGCTGGTGACGGGGGTGGGCATGACGCTCACGGCTTTCCACTTGGGCAACCTGCTGGCCCGCCAACCCTTCGACCTGGCCATCAACGCAGGCATTGCCGGAGCATTCAATCGTGAGTTGAATCTCGGAGACGTGGTCAACGTCACTGCCGAGCGGTTCGCCGACCTGGGCGTGGAGGAATCGGACGGTACCTTCACCGATGTGCAAGAACTTGACTTGATAGCTGCCAACGAACCGCCGTTCCAAAACGGCTGGTTGCTCAATCCTTCCGTCGGCTTCGATTTTTTGAAAACATGCAAAGGATTGACTGTCAACAAGGTACACGGCTTTCAGCCAAACATCGAAGCTGTACGTGGGAAGTACGAAGCCGATGTGGAAAGTATGGAGGGAGCCGCATTCTTCCTCGCCTGCCTGCTGGCGGACCAGCCGTTTTTGGAAATCCGCTCCATCTCCAATTACGTGGAACCGAGGAACCGGGCAGGCTGGAATCTGCCGTTGGCCATCGAAAATTTGAACGAAGTCCTCATCGAATTGCTGGAAAGTTTGCAGTAGGAAGGCTTGGAAAACAATCCCTCATCCCTCATCCCTCATCCCTGGCAACTACCTGATAATCACATCGTTGATGAACTCCCCGCCCAACTCGGCATTCATCAGGGCCTTGATTTTTTCCCGGTCGTAGCTGAGTTCCTGCTTGAGGGAGGAGGAGGTGATGGTGATGAAAAGTTTGCCCTTCCGAAGGTTCATTTCTTTGGTGTACGAGTTGATGGTGGCCCCCATTTTTTCATGCCACAACTGCCGGACTTTGGTCTCGTTCAGGCGCTCCTTCCACTTCATGGCGTCCACCATGTCGTTCAAAACATCTTTCAGGCTGTGCTGATTTTCGAGATGCAAGGTGAAGAGATTGAGGGTTTGAGAGTTTGAGGGTTTGAGTTTGGGGGCCTTCTCGAACGTTTACAACAAAGGCTTCCCCGCAGGCACTACCAAGAGTTTGAGGGTTTGAGTTTGGGGGCCTTCTCAAACCCTCAAACTCTCAAACCCTCAATCTCTTTCTATCGGACAAGTCATGCAGTGCGAGCCACCCCGTGCCCGTGAAAGCTCGTTCGACGGCAGGTTGATGATGGTATTTTCGATGTCATCCGGCTTCACTTTTCCGACTTGCAAGTCTTTCAACAGCTTGCGGGCATGCACGATTTTGTACCCTGCTTTTTTGAAAGCCTTCTCCGTGTGCGGGTTGCGGTCGTAGGTGAAAGCCACGCCTGGTTTCACTGCCACGAGGTTGCAGCCGTCCGTCCATTGCTCCCGCTCCTGGTAGGGCGATTCCCCGTTGCCGCTGAGGATGAACTGCATGTTCGGGTTGATTTCATTCACGATGAAATCCCGGATGGAGTGGTAAAAAACGCTGGTGCCGTTGATTTTGTGTACCTCCACGTTGCTGCTCAGGCCGTCGAGCACGATGGGCTTGAAGGCCACGATGTGGTTGTTGTTTATCTGCGTGAACACCGTGTCGATGTGCATGAAGCTGCGCTCCTGCGGGATGTTGATTTGCACCACGTTTTGCACCACTTTCCGCTCAAAAAGTTTGTCACGCAGCGTGTGGATGGCGTGGGCGCTCGTGCGTTCGCTCCGCCCGATGAGCAGGTAATTTTTGTTGAGCATCATCATGTCGCCGCCTTCGAGGCTCACCACTTCGCCCCGGCGGCTCGGCGCAAACTCTTCGTAATTGTTCATGTTGATGAGCCGCCCCTCTTGTTTCAGGTGCGCAAAAATCGGGTTTGACCAAAAAATGAACCGCGACAAATAATTCTCCCGGAAGCGGGCCTCCTTGCCCGGTTTGGTGATGATGACGTGGTCGTTCACCGTCACCGATATGTCCCGTGTGAAGATGAAATTGGGGATAGGGTCGAACAGGATGTAGTCCTCCTCCGCCAGGTAGCCGGTGATGAGCACATCGGCGAGCCGGTCGTCGGGCAGGTCCATCAGCATTTTTTTCAAGTCCTTCGGAAGCTCCTCGTAGTCCACGATTTCGTTGATGACCCACTCCTTGGTGGCCTTGTCGGCAGCGATGGCCCCGGCGAGCAAGTCCTTGGTTTCCAGCACGTTATCGTTGCCGAGGAAGGCCCGCAGGATGTCGGTGAACACGTCGTGCTCTTCCTGCATCTGGGGCAGGTGGACGATGTCGTCGAAGAGCAGTTCGCTGGCCCTTTTTGGTGAAATACGGGCGATGCCCTCGTCGGGGCGGTGTACGATGACCCGTCGCAACGGGCCGATTTCGTTTGATACCTGGATGGCGGGCATAAAAAAGTTATGAGTTATGAGTTATGAGTTTTGAGTGGTGGCATCGCTCATAACTCATAACTATCAGAGCATTTTTTCTATCTCGTAAATCGAGTTGATTTTTCCGGCAAAGATGCAATAAAAGTCAGGATTCCGATGGAGGCAGGAGATTTCCGTGGGCCTGCCGTCATCGATAAAATTGGCTTTCAGCTTCGATTTTATCGTAAAAAAAGAGTGCAGGTAGTGCATCTCCACCTGCGGCGAAAAATACTGGCCGATTTGGCCGAGCATCTTCCGAAAGTTGCTTGGGGGCTTCGCTTCGCAAGTGTTGCAATCCGCCGTGAAGTCCGGTCGGCACAGCGGGTTGCGCTGCTGACAGTCGAACCGGGGCAGGTTGTCGTAGCTCTCCTTGTGGTGCGTGTAGGCCTCCGAGCTGAGTGACAGCAGCCCCGACTTCCCGTAGGGCATCAGCGAGCCGAACTGCCCGTCCATCACCGTCAGCCCGATGTCCTGCAACTGCGGCGAAGTGACGAACGCAATCTCCGAAATCTCGTGCATCAGGTCGATGTCGGCGAGGCCGAACAACCGGTTTAACGCATTGCTGGCGGCATAGGTTGCATTGATGGTTTTTTGCGCTTCGATGGTTTCAACGGCCTCATTTTCAAGGTTTTGCAAAACAACCCGCCAGGCACCGTCTGCCGCCTCCGCCTTTTTTATTTCGGTGAAAAGGCGCACCTCCACGTTGGGTTCGGCCTCGATTTTTTCCTTGTAGAACTCCCCGATGAGCAGCGGGTCGAAGGTGTACTCGGTGGTCAGGTAGAGCGCCTCCAGCCGTTCGTAGTTGAACAGCGGATGGCCCTCCACCCGCTCGCAGCGGATGTCGATGAAGCGGCAAAACCGCTCGAACTGCGCCGCATCCGTGAGGCTCCCGTACTTGTCGATGGCGTAGTATTTTTCAAAATCGAACCGGATGAACGGCTTGTGTTCCTCCGTGAACCGCTGCTTGTTGTCGTCGCTCATCAGCGCCGTGGCCACGCTGCGGGGGTAGTGGTAGCCGCCGTGCAGCCTCGCCTGGTTGACGATGCTGGCTTTTTTGAACAGCTCCCGCTCCTTCTCCACGAGGCAAATGCGGGCACCCTTGCGGGCCAGGTACAGCGCCGCATAGCAGCCGAAAATGCCGCCGCCGATGATGAGGAAATCGTATGTTGATTGCTGATTGTTGATGGTTGTCGATTGTTGCTGGTTGCTGGTTGCTGGTTGTTCGAGACGATAACAACCAACAATTAACAACCTGCTATTTCTTTTTTTCTTTCAAAACCCGCATCGCCTGCAAATACTGCTTCGCCAGTGGCCCGATTTTCACCCGGCTGCTCGTCACGTCGTCCGTCCATTTCACAGGCAACTCCAGTATTTTCAGGTGTTTCCACTCGGCGATGGTGAGCAGTTCAGTCGAGAAAAACCAGCCGTCGCTCACCGCCCCAGCTTCGTGCAGCGGCGGGTAAACTTCCCGGCGCAGCCACTTGAACCCGCACATCCCATCGGAGAAGCTCACGTTCAGGTAGGTTTTTAAGATAAAATTGAACATCCGGGAAGTGATTTCCCGCTTCAACGTGCGCCCGATGACCTTCGATTTCGGGTGCAGGCGGGTGCCGTACACGAGGTCGTAACCGTGATTGGCAATGGCATCGTAGGCTTCGGGGAAATGCGGCAGGTCGGTGGCCAAATCGAGGTCCATGTACCCGACGATGTCCGCCTGCGACTGGCTCCACGAGGTTTTCAGCGCCAGCCCGACGCCCCGGCGGGGCACGGTGAGCGGCACGATTTCGGGGTGGCGGGCTTGCAGCGAGCGGGCGATTTCAAAGGTGCGGTCTTTTGAGCCGTTGTCGGCGATGACGATGCGCCACTGGTCCGCCCCTGGCGGATAGTTTTTTTTCAAAAATGCGTGCAAAATGAGCACCTGCTGCTCCAGCGTGGCTTCTTCGTTGAGGACGGGGATGGTGACGTCGAAAGTCATTTCGGATTTCGGATTTCGGATTTCGGAGGGGCACTGCGAAACCGGGTGTTTGGAAATTTCTGCAAAGAAAAGGAAGCTGGCCGAATTTGGAATGCCCGACCTTGAACATGGACAGGTTCTGCGTACTTCGGGACTTGCCGAAATCCCAAATCCGAAACCCGAAATCGAATCGGTTTTGGTGGAAACGGCGGCATTCGCGTTATTTGCGTAGAAAAAGAATTTTAGTTTCACCAAACCTGAAAAAGTAACCGACCATGCCCATTGATTTCAAAAGCATAAAATCGCTGTTCATCGTGGAAGATGAAAATGCGGCAACGAAAAACGAACAACCGGCACCCGGTTCGCCCGTCGATTCTTCTTCGGCGAAAATCAACTTTGATGCGCCCCCGGCGAGGCCCGGCGAGGCGAACGCCAAATTCATGGAGGTACTTTTTGGGGCCATGGAAAAGTCCAACCTGCCAGGATTGGACTACCTCGAATACCGTCAATCGCTGAAATCGTTGGAAAAAATGCCGATGGACGAGCAGGTGCGCTACCAGTCGGCGTTTGCAATGGCACAGGCTATGGGTGCTACCCCGCAGAAGTTGGTTGAATCGGCGGGCCACTACGTCAATGTCCTGAAGGAGGAGGAAGCCAAGTTCCAGGAGGCGCTGCGGTCGCAAACCACCGAGCGCATCGGCAACCGGCAGGAAATGATAAAAAACCTTGACACCACCATCCGCCAGAAAGCCGAACAAATCAAAAAATTGACGCAGGAAATGGAGCAGCACCGGGCCGAAATGGAGAAATTGGAGATAGAAATCAAAGAGGCGACCACAAAAGTGGAGATGACGAAAAATGATTTTGTGGCCTCGTACCAGGCTTTGGTAGCTCAGATTTCCGCTGACATGGAGAACATGAGGAAGTTTTTGAAGTGAAATGTCTGCGTTTGGGCATTCTTTTTTCCCGTTGGAGAGAAGTTCTTGTTGGAAAGTGACTTTTTAGCCTTAAAATTGCAGTTGAGAGGCTTGTGTCGGCGCAAATAATCAGTCAATTTTGTTTTCCCTCCCCAGCCTTGATTTTCAAAAATATCCATGACAGCTGTCCGACCAACATTATCTGCGATCTGCTCACCATCACATCAAATGCCATTTGAAAACAGCTTTTGCCGGACGCTCGCACCTGTTCCGGGCCGATTGAAAACTGTTGTTAAGGATTTCAGGTGAAAATTTTGTCACCGTCAGTGCAAGCACTGTCACTTTTCCTTTAATTTGCATTCTACCAAAATATATTTTGGTAGAATCCAAATTTTGCGTTGCCCCAAGATTCCTGCTGCATACAATCCTCTGAAAATCATTTCTTTTGGACACCTAACTTAGCCTTCGAGTATGAAAAAATCCTACCCGTTTTTAGTGTTCTTTTGCCTCACTATCAGCCATTTAGCCCTTGCGCAATGCCCGCCTCCCGGCTTCCCGCAATCCGGCAACACCTGTCCCCTTGCACCCATTTTGTGCGAGAACCTCGATGGCTACTGCAACACCATCAACAACAACAATCAACAGCAGCCATTTCCAGGCTGCCCGCAGAATGTTTTGAACAACGATGAGTGGTTTGCATTTTACGCAGGTACTACCCAGATTTCGATTCAGATTACGCCCAGCAACTGCCAATCTGGCGGCAACCAGGGATTGCAAGGGGCCATCTACCAGGGCTGCGGGCCTCCTTGGGTGTCCATGGACTTGCAGTGTCCTTGTACCACTGCTCCCTTTGTTCTGGAATCCAGCAACTTTGTGATTGGCCAGATTTATTGGATTGTGCTGGATGGGTGCGCAGGCAACGTCTGCGATTATTCCGTTGACGTAACCTCCGGCTCCACCGTAGGACAGCCGCCAGCCAATCCAGGCACCATCACTGGCCCAACCCCTGTTTGCCAGAACACAACTACTGCCTACACAGTGCCTGCCG
>JACRAN010000044.1 GCA_016234735.1 Bacteroidota bacterium
GAGGATGAGGCAGTCGGGCAGGAACTGTCCGATGTCGGTTTTTGCGGAGCGGAAATTCCGAAGGATGGCGGGCAGGTTTCGCACCACCTCCACGAAGCCCATGAACGCCAGTTCCCGGTAGTGTTTCACCACCTCGGCACCCACTGCGGCCATGAGGTCGCCGCCCCAGCCACGTATTTGGGCGACGGGGTCGGCCTGCCGGAGCGCCCGCACGAGCGCTGCGCCATGCAGGTCGCCGGAGGCTTCGCCAGCAAGGAGGTAGTATTTCATTGGAAAGATTATTTCACGCAAAGGCGCTAAGGTTTTTCACGCAAAGACGCAAAGGGTCGATTGCGTTTTTGCTCACTTTGTGCCTTTGCGTGAAACACCCATCCGAAGGGCGAAGAACGCAATGAACGGTGACATTTCGCACGGCAAATTGCTCTTGAAAAACAAAAACGTACCTTGCAGCCACAAGATTTTTCAACTAACATATTGAGCCGTGGGTTGTTTTGAGAAAGTGATTTAATTTTAAAAGACTGAAATTCATCCCGATAGCTATCGGGATTGAACCTCATTTTCTCACCGTCTCACTTCTCACCGTCTCACTTCTCACGTCTAAAACCGGAAGCACCATGCCGACACGGGATGTCCATTACTCAGACTACCTTCAATTAGAAAAAATACTGTACGCACAGCAACTCGAAAGCGACCTGAACAACGCCCATGCGCACGACGAAATGTTGTTCATCGTCATCCATCAGGCATACGAACTGTGGTTCAAACAAATCCTGTTTGAAATCGAATCCATCGCCGACATCATGGGCCAACAGGCCATCAACGACAACTCGCCCGACCTCCAGACCATCGTTCATCGCATGAGCCGCATCGCCGTCATCCTGCGGGTGGCGGTGCATCAAATCGACATCATGGAGACGATGACGCCGATGGATTTCCTCGATTTCCGCAATTTCCTGCGCCCGGCTTCGGGGTTCCAAAGCTGGCAGTTCAAGCTGGCGGAAGCGAGGCTGGGCCTGCGTTTCACCGAGCGGCACGCACGTGAATACTACGTTTCGCAACTGCGGCAGGAGCACATCGTCCTCATCAAAAATGCGGAGGGCAAACCCTCGCTGCTCGACCTCGTGAACGAATGGCTGGAGCGGATGCCGTTTTTCGAGGACGCAGAAAACTGGCCCGACCACACCTCGGACCAACCGGAAACGCACCCGTTTTGGGCAGACTACACAGCGAGGTACGGCAGCAGCCTGATGGAAAACGAGCGGCACAACCTGCGCTTTTTCAACGAGGTTTTTTTCGGGGAAAACGACGAGGCCACCGACCGCCGCCTCAGCCCCAAGGCTTGCCGGGCGGCACTTTTCATCCTGCTGTACCGGGGCTACCCGATGTTGCAGGCCCCATTTCAACTGTTCAACCTACTCCTCGAAATCGACGAGCAACTCTCCACCTGGCGCTACCGCCACATGAACATGGTGCATCGGATGATCGGCACCCGCACCGGCACCGGCGGCTCGTCCGGCAAGGAATACCTGAAAGGAGCGCTTGACAAACACTATATTTTTAAGGAGTTGGCCGGACTGACGAGCTTCCTGATTGAGCGGCAAAACCTGCCGGAACTCAGCCCGGTGCTGGAAGCGAAGCTGGGGTTTCGGTGATGTGGGAGGGTTGATAACAGTTTTATGAAGGTTGATAAGAAGTTGATAATCAACTTCTTATCAACCTTTTAAAACTTCTGAAACCGCTCTAAAAAACATACTTCCCGAACACAATCAACCACGCCACCACCAGCAGCGTGATGGTGATGACCAGTCCCCGCACCGTATTTTGCAAGTACCTTTTTTGGTAAAAATTCAACAGCACGGCGTTCAAAGCAATGGCGAGTATCGCACAGGTGCGCTCCCGGAACATAGGCCGGAAGCCACTCGAATTGACCCAGCCTGCCGATTCCATCAACTCGTACATACCGTAAAAAATGCCGAAGCCGACTGCCGGGACGATGATGCCGAGGGTAATTCCAAGCGGCAGGGAGTTTTTTTCTTTCAGCACGGTGTCTTGATTTTATAGAAAATGATTTGCCCAAAGCCCAGTTTACCTCTCGCGTCTCACCTCTCACACCTCCACTTCTGCTTCCAGCTTTTTCAGTGCCGAAATGGCGTTGTACCTCGTCAGGTCATGGCCGGAGGGCACGACGGAGATGTAGTTGTTTTCCAGCGCCCACACGTCGGTGTCGTCGCCCTCGTCCTGGTTGACAAAATCACCGGTGAGCCAGTAGTATTTTTGGCCACGTGGGTCTTCGCCTTCCACGTACCGTTCAATCCAACGGGCTTCCGCCTGGCGGCAGATTTTGAAACCCTTCAGCACGGTCGCAGGCACAGCGGGGATGTTGACATTCAACAACTTACAATTTTCCATGCCGTTTTCCAGCACGTACGCCATGAGTTCCCGGATGTGGGTTTTGCAGGGTTCAAAATCAGCGTCCCATTCATAATCAAGCAGCGAAAAACCGATGGAGTTGATGCCTTCCAGCGAGGCTTCCATCGCCGCTGACATGGTGCCGGAGTAAATGATGTTGAGCGAGGCATTGGAGCCGTGGTTGATGCCCGACACGCACAAATCCGCTTCCCGCTGGTGTAGCAGGATGTGCTTTCCAAGTTTCACGCAGTCCACCGGCGTACCGCTGCACTCGTAGGCATCGAGGCCCTCGAAAATATCGACTTTTTTCAGGCGGAGCGGGTCACGCAGCGTGATGGCGTGCCCCTGCCCCGACTGCGGCGTGTCGGGTGCCACGACGATGACATCACCCAGTTCCCGTGCGACATCTACCAGCGCCCGAAGGCCGGGGGCGTTGATTCCATCGTCATTTGTAATAAAAATCAGCGGTCGGTATTCCATAAAAATCGTTTGTGGCGACAAAAGTAAATGTTTCAGCTTTTCATCGGGCAAGTGTTTTTCAACAGCCGGAGCATCTCTTCCCGTTCTTGTTGGAGCGTACTTTCCGGCCATTGAAATTGCACCTGAAACGCCCCAAGCACAGCCTCCAGATGCTGCTCCACGCTACGGATGTTGAAGTACAGCCTTCCCGTTCGGCGCTCGAAAAAATCGGCGGGTTTCAGCACCAGTTCATGCTCAAAGCAGTGCCGGAGTTCGCTTTTCAGGATGGCCTCCTCGCCGGTTGCGCTGATGGCCAATGCCTGATAGATGATGGCAAGTGCAGACCTCCCGTAATTCTCGACCAGATAAGTTGCATAAAAACCGGGGAGGCCGAACTTTTTCAGTTTTTCTTCGATAACTTTTTGAAAACCAACGACTTCTGCGGCATTTTCAAAAGGGTTTTCACTCAATGAAACCTGGTGCGTTTGGCAAGCGCTGAACTGTCTGGAATGCCCCGAAGCCAATTTTTTCACCACCAAATCCACCACCCTGCCTGCCATTTTCCGGTAGCCGGTCAGCTTGCCACCGGCAATGGAAATCAGGCCGGACGGTGACACGAACACCTCGTCTTTCCGGCTCATTTCCCCCGCCGATTTGCCTTCTTCGTAAATCAAAGGGCGCAGCCCGGCCCAGGTACTTTCAACATCGGATAACGTCAGTTTTGCAGTTGGGAACATGCGGTTGGCACCGTTCAGCAGGTATTCGACTTCGGGCAAAATGGCAAAAACATGGTTGGTCTCGCCCTCAAACGGTGTCTCCGTGGTGCCGATGTACACGGCCCGCTGGCGTGGGATGGCGAAAATCATCCTGCCGTCCGGCACGTCGAAATACGTGGCGTGTTTCAACGGCAACCGCTCCCACGGCACCACGATATGAGCGCCTTTGGAGAGGAATAACCGCTTGCCTGTCAGGGAGTTATCCTTTTTTCGCAAAACATCGACCCATGGCCCGGCAGCGCTCACGGTGAGGTTGGCAGCGATGTCGAACCGCTCGCCGTTGGCATGGTCGAGGCAATTGGCACCACTGATTTTGCCTTTGTTTTCGGTAAAATTTTCCACCTCCACGTAGTTCAGACAGACAGCGCCGTGCCGGATGGACGTTTTCACAACTTCGATGGTCAGGCGGGCATCGTCGGTGCGGTACTCGGCGTAGAGGCCGCTGCCGAGCATGCCGTCGTTGCGGAGCAACGGCTCCTCGTTCAGCGTTTTTTGTTTGGAGAGCATCCGGCGGCGGTCGGTGCCGGTCACGTTCGCCAGAAAATCGTACAACCACAACCCGAACGAAGTGCCCACCTTGCCGTAGGTGCCGCCCTGGACGATGGGCAGCAGCATTTTTTCGGACTTGACCAGATGCGGTGCCAGCCGGTGAACGATGGCCCGCTCCCTACCGACTTCCCGCACCAGCCACAGTTCTAATTGCTTCAAATACCGCAAGCCGCCGTGAATCAGTTTGGTGGATTTGCTGCTGGTGCCCGATGCGAAGTCGCCCTTCTCGACCAGTGCCACCTTCAGCCCCCGGGCAGCGGCATCGAGGGCGATACCGGCACCCGTGATGCCGCCGCCGATGACCAGCAGGTCGAAACTGACGGTTTTTAACCGTTTCTGCAAATCTTGTCTTTGAGTGCTCATCAGTTTTTGACTATTTTTCGGCCTTCAAGGTAGGTCGATGACGCATTCGGCGGCAAGATACTACCAATCATATTACGCCTGCTGTAACTTTATGGTGAGCACTGATTCCACATTTTAGACATCCTGCTGCTCGCCAAAGTTGACAAGCAATTGATTTACAGTGATTTATAAAATAAGTTCAATCTTTCAAAAATGAAAAAAACAAGTTTTCTCCTTCTCGCATTGCTCGTTGCTCAGGGCGCATTTGCCCAGTACCAGTTCACGATGACCAGCGACTGCAACTGCACTTCCATCAAAAACCAGCAAAACACGGGCACCTGCTGGAGCTTTGCAACGTCGTCCTTCCTGGAATCCGAGTTGATTCGGTTGGGCAAAACGGAGTATGACCTTTCCGAGATGTACTTCGTGCGACAGATTTTCCTCGACAAGGCGCAGAACTACATGTACCGGCAGGGCAAGGCGCAGTTCGGGCAGGGTGGCCTCTCGCACGATGTCATCACGGCCTTCACGGAAGCAGGTGCCGTGCCGGAGTCGGTGTACAGTGGCAAGCTGCCGGGCGAGTACACGCACGACCACACCGAGATGGAAAATGCGTTGAAGGGAATGCTCGATGCACTCACAAAACAGAAGAAAATCAGCACCCGATGGGCAGCCAGCGTATCGGGCATCATGGATGCCTACATGGGCGATGTGCCGGAAAAATTCACCTACAACGGCAAGGAATTTACGCCAAAAACCTTTGCTGCCACGCTCGGCATCAACCCTGCCGATTACGTGAGTTTCACCTCGTACACCCACCACCCTTTCGACCAGAAAATGGTGCTCGAAATACCTGACAACTGGGCGAACGGCTACTACTACAACGTGCCTTTCGCCGACCTCGTTTCCATCACTAAAAATGCCATCGAAAAAGGTTACGGCGTAGCCTGGGACGGCGATGTCAGTGAGAAAGGTTTCTCCGGCGGGAAGGGCATCGCCCTGCTGCCCGTGTCCGAAAAGCGGGAAGACCTGTTCACGCAGCCGGGGGAGGAAGTTGCCGTGACACAGGAGCTTCGGCAGTCCACCTTCACAGACTACTCCACCACCGACGACCACCTGATGCACATCACCGGCCTGGCGAAAGACCAGGCCGGGACGAGGTATTTTTACGTAAAAAATTCCTGGGGAGAAATCAGCCCGTACCAGGGGTACATCTACATGTCGGAGCCTTATTTCAGGCTGAAAACGGTGGGCATCATGGTTCACAAGGATGCCGTGCCGGAAGCCATCAGGAAGCGGCTGGGGATTTAACCCATTTACGATTTACGAATGTCGATTTACGATTGCGCTGCTTTGGCATGGAGCCGTCGTTTGCGAATCGGTGGCGATGACAAAAGAATTTTTCTTGTTGAAGAAAAAAAAGGCAACGTGGCTTTTGAAAATCCAAAAAAGCTGCTACATTGCCAGAGCAAACAAC
>JACRAN010000037.1 GCA_016234735.1 Bacteroidota bacterium
AGCAACCTTGCACTGGGCGGGAGCAAAAGGCGGGCTGCTACAACCTGTCGGTGACATTTCCCGGCAGGGCAAAAACAGTGGCGGGGAAAGGCTGGGTTTGGACAGGACTTTTGATGCTTGGTGGGCTTGTTTTTGCGGCTCCATATTTTTATAAAGCATTGAAAAACAAACCGTTGCCGATTGGTGCGCCAATTGCCGAAGCGACTGGTTCTTCGCTCGTGCGCTTCGGAAATTCCAGCTTTGATTTGACGAACCAATACCTGCTAATCGGCACACTCCGCCAGCCGCTCACCTTCCGGGAGGCCAAGTTGCTCCATTTTTTTATCCAAAACCCCAACCAACTGCTGGAACGGGACGCCATCCTCGCCGCCGTCTGGGAAGACGAGGGCATCATCGTCGGGCGCAGCTTGGACGTGTTCGTGTCCCGTCTTCGCAAAATCCTGCAAAAAGACCCGGCGTTGAACATCGCAAACGTACACGGGGTAGGGTACCGGATGGAGGTCTCGTAAATCAATTTGCCGCCGTTCCGGGGGAAAATTTACCTACCTTGCAGCCCTGATTTCCCGCCCCACTCCCGGGCATGTTTTTCCAAGATACAAACTGGTACTTCACTCTTTTTTCCCGAACACCCCCTGGCGCACATGCTGCGATAAGGCTCCATTGCTGGTTCAAACCATTGAACCGTGCAATGCGCTACGGCATGTTTTTACCAAAAGAAAGATGGACATGAAAAAAGGATTGTTGCTGGTAATATTTCAAATAGGCTTCCAGGCAATGTACGGGCAGCAGGATTCGGCCAGCCACAAACCGTCGCTGGACATCTCCGGCATCCTCGATGTTTACTACGGCTATGATTTCAACAAGCCCGCCAACCACGAATTGCCATGGTTTTTATTCAGCTACCGCAGGCACAACGAAGTCAACCTGAACCTGGGATTGGTGAAATTAGCCTTCGACGGCGGGCGCTACCGGGCGAACCTGGGGCTGGCGGCAGGGAATTACCCCGAGTACAACCTCTCCGGTGAGCCAGCTTCCTTGCGGCATGTTTACGAAGCAAACGCAGGCCTGTCGCTCGGCCAGCAAAACAAGCTCTGGTTGGACGCAGGCATTTTCGGCTCGCACGTCTGTTTCGAGAGCCTCATCGCCCACGACAACTGGACGCTCACCCATTCCATCTTGTTTGAAAACACCCCGGCTTACTTAGCCGGGGCAAAGCTGACCTGGCAGCCCTCCGATGCGTGGACGCTGATGGGCCTCGTCTCCAACGGCTGGCAACGCATTTACCGGGCGGAGGGGAATTCCTTCCCGGCATTCGGCTCGCAGGTGACGTACAGTGCCAGTGGCACCACCCTGAACTGGAGCGCCTTCGTCAGTTCCGACGACCCCGACAGCCTGCGGCGGCTGCGCATTTTCAACGATTTTTTCGGCAAATTCCAGGTGACGGAAACCTTCGGGGTCATTGTGGGCTTCGATGTCGGGTTGCAGCAGGTGTCGAAGGGTAGCGGAACCTACCGCGTCTGGTACACCCCGGTGCTCGTGCAGCGCCAGGCCATCGGCGAGCGGTGGGCCGCCGCCCTGCGCCTGGAGTATTACGCTGACGAACACAACGTGGTCATCCCTACGCCAGGCGGCGTGGCTTTCAAAACGGTCGGCGCTTCGCTGAACGTTGATTTTTCGCCCTACAAAAACGTGCTGCTCCGCATGGAGGGCCGCTGGCTGAACAGCGAAAATCCCGTCTTTGAAATGGAGCATGGGCTTGGGAATTCGTTGGGGATTTTGATGGCTTCGCTGGCGGTGAGGTTTCCTTGAGGGGAATGGACAGCACTGGCGGGATGTTGGGTCTCCTGCCTTCACCCATCCAAACCAAAACATCAAACTTGCCACAGCTACTTCTCTTCTCAATAAAAAAGCCCTCCACAGGATCCACCGTGAAAGGCTTTTGAAAACAATAAACCTCTTTGTTTATTCGCAGAGCCGGTTGTCGTGGTCCTCTTTCAGCCAGCCAATTACTGCGTGAATCTTCGATTTCCCAATTTCTAATTCCCCATCAGGACTTCCATGCCGTACTTCCCGAAGATGCGGACAACCTCTCCCATATCCGGTGGGCCAGCAGGCAGGGCATTCAACTCTTCGAAAAAGTCCTCGAAATTGCCGCCCGGCACCACCGTCCAGAGCGTTTTTCCCATCGAGGCCCCAACGTTTTTAAAAGCGTGGGGGATGTGGCGGGGGAAGAAAATCTGGGCACCGGTTTTGGCAGTGAACAGTTCGCCGCCCAGCATGATTTCGAACTCACCTTCGAGTACGTAAATCAATTCGTCCTCCCGGTCATGCACGTGCGGCGGAATGCCGTGCCCGGCCGGTGTCCTCACTTCAAAAACGTAGTAGTTGCCTTCGGTTTCCTGCCTGGCGACTTTGACGGAAATGTCATGCCCCAGCACGTTCAGCGGTTTGCCCTGTCCCGGGGCAACGACGGTTGCGATTGAATTTACTGTTTTCATTTTCTAAGATTTTAAGAATGAATAATAAAGATTGATGGGACAAAGATGATGGCCTGGGCAGCCCCGAATCATTCACATGGGTTAACTAATTTCCGGTGGACGGTGGGCGGTTTACGGAATTCAGCACCGTCTATCGGCTACCATCCGAAAGCTGCTTGCGTATGCGGCTGAGTGACTGCGGCTTGATGCCGAGATAGGAGGCGATGTAGTGCTGTGGCACCCGCTGGAAGATGTCGGGGAATTTTTTGAGCAAGGCTAAGTAGCGCTCCTCGGCGGTCTGGCGTCGCTGGCTCAACATCGTTTCGAGGCGGGCGGCGGTGGCCCTGGCATGGGCCAGTTTTCGGAATTCTTCGTACGCAGGTACTTCCGAGCGGAGCCGGTCGAAGGTTTCCACCGAAAAAGCGAAAAGCTCGCAGGGTTCGAGCGCTTGCAGGTTGTAGGGCGTGGGCTTGCGGGAATAAAAACTGTCCAGGTCGCCAATCCACCAGTTTTCCTGGGCAAAATAAATGATGTGCTCCTCTCCTTTGGGGTCGGTATGGAAGTAGCGCAGGCAGCCCTTGTTGACGTACCCGACGTAGCGGGCATACTCCCCTTCCCGGAACAGGTACTCCTTTTTCTTCAACTGCACCACCTTCGCCAACGCCATCAAATGCCCTGTATCGGCTTCCGTGAAGCGCACGGTCTTGTTCATAAAGCGGTGCAGATTCTCGTGTCCGGGATTCATTTTGTCGATAGCAATGGATTTTTTCGGCCAATATGGTAAAGCAAAGCTATCAATTTCTCTCTATCTTCACCCCTTCAGAATCAAGTGAAATGAAGCTCAAGGCACCCTCAAAGGTACTGTTTCATTGGGCATGGACGGGCAACTCGGAGTTTGTGAAATACACGAAGTTTTACTTCGAGCAGCCAGGAAGTGGGAACAATTTTCCGTACTCTTGAGAGAATGGGAGTTTGATGCCGCCGCAGTGTTGTTGGAGGGATTGAGGGAAGCCGCTTTGCTGAAAAAATTTTAAAAAACTCACCACCACCGCACCTCCACATCGATTTTTCCCTATCTTTCACCCCACAACACAAAAACTAAAACCTATGAGAAACCCTGTCCCTCCGGCCACCATCCGTCTGCGTGGCATCCGCTCCGTCACCGCATTTTCCGACAACAAAGTCTGGCTCGACCACAAACGCCTGAAATTGGGGAAAAGCCTGAAGGTCAAGGCCCACTCCATCAACGGGTTCGGCTGGGGCAAGGACGAAAAAGGCGCTGCCCAACTCGCCCTCGCCATCTGCCTTGAAATCTACCCGCCTGATGTGGCCGGGCAGGTGTACCGACACTTCAAGTCGGCTTTTTTGACCGCCATCGAAGTGGATTGTTTCGACTTGAACCTACATTTGACGGAGTTCAACGAGGTGCATCTGCCGGTTTTCCAGGAGGTTGTTTGAAACAAAAAACCGGGGAGCGGACGCATCCATTCCCCGGTTTTATTTCAAAAAATCCTGCCCGGACGGCGGCCTCAGTGGTCGCCGATGAGTACCGGCTTGTAGCCGCCCCGGCTTCGGAAGTAGAAGATGAGGCCGAGGTAGCAGAGCAGCATGAAGACCGGGAACAAGGCCACGGTTTTCAAAGCGCCTTTTTTGGCACCCGCCTGAATGGTCTGGATGGGCTGCTTGTCGGTGTCCGGCGCAGCCGCCACTTTGTCGTGGTCAACGGCCATGTACTTGCCGAAGATGCCGGTTTTTTCCGTCGTCACATACGTGCTGTGCAATTGCGTACTGTTGGTGGCATCGTAGGCCGTTATTTCCTTGTCCACCTGCTTGTCCTGGATGTTGCCGAGGAACGGCCCGCCCACGATGCCTGCCGCCAACATGCCGACTGCCGCCACGCCGTTCAGCGTCAGCGCACCGCCACGGGGGAACTGCTCGGCCACCACGCCCAGCGTCGTTGGCCAGAAGAACGTCTTGCCCACCCCGTACAGCGTAGCCGCCAGCAGCACCATTGCACCCGTTGCGGAGGAAAGTGCAAACAGCCCCAGGGCCGCAATGGCCGCACAGGTGGCCAGCAGGCCGAGTGGTGACAGCTTCTGAACGATGGGGCCTGCAAAAAAGCGCAACACCATCATTATCAACGAAGTATAAACCAAGACCCAGCCACCTGCGATGCCCATGTTTTGCATTTCACCGGCCATGAGGTCGGAAATCCAACTGTCCACCCCCAATTCGGTGATGGCCAGCGGGATCATGATGAGCAACATGATGATGAACAGCGGCCTGCCGAGCGATTTGGTGTAAAAACTGAAAGCGCCCGTTGCGGCCAGAATGATGACCCAGGTCAGCACATCGGAGAACCCGAAAATCCGCCCGATTTCTTTGAACACCAGCAGGCTGATGATGAAGGCACCGAGTATGCCGGCTTCCTTGAGCATGTCCTGATAGGAAACGCCTGCGGCCACCCGCTCCTGCACCGGGAATTTTTTGCCCCAAAGCAAAAAAGCGTACAGGGTGGTGGGGATGAAAATCAGCCCGACTTTCACCTCCCAGCCCACGCTGCCGCCGAGCAGCAGCAGCAGGATGCCGCCCAGCACCATTCCGCCAGGCCATCCGGCGTGCAGGATGTTGAACCACTTGGTTTTTTCCTTGCGGAACAACGTGGCGACAACGGGGTTGATGTACGCCTCCACCGTGCCGTTGCCGAGGGCGCAGATGAACGTGCCAACGTACAGCCACCAGTAGTCCTTCGCCATGATGGTGATGACGGCGCTCGTGATGTGGCAAACCAGCCCGAAAATCATGGCGTTGCGGTAGCCGATGCGGTCGATGACGAGGCTGAACAGCACGATGCTGATGGCGAACGGCCACAGGCCCACGCCGAGCAGTTCGCCCTTCTGCGTTTCCGTCAGGTCGAACTGCGTGGCCCAGTCGCCGATGATGAGCGCCCGGATGATGAAGCCGAAAGAAGTGGCGATGAGTGCGATGAAGCAGCCCCAGAAAAGGCTCATGTCCGGGGCTTCGTTGCTACGGGAGGTTGTCATGTATTTTTGTTTTTCGTTTAGTGAAATAATCGGGCGAAAATGTAAGGCGGTGGCGGGAATTAAAAAAGGAAATTGGTTTTCAATTTCAATTGGCGGAAAGAAAAGAACGGATGACGGCAGAAAGGGCTTCGATATTTACTTTTTCCAGCGGGTGGGTTTTTATTTCAACGACATCTGCGGCGCAAGCGGATGCTGCGGGTTGACAATCAGGCGTTGGGTGCGCAGTTCTACGACCAAATCCATATCCTCCATTGGGATGGCACCAAGCAGCGGTTCTGCGTCGCCGGGCAGCACCATGGCGCATTGGGTGGAGCGGCGGTTGGCGTAGCGCACCTCGATGGGGCCTACCACGTCGCACTCAATGATTTCGCCGTTGGCCAATTCGGCAGGGCGGGTTTCAATGACGGGGAGGCCGAGTTGTTTCACAATCGTTTCGTTGATGGCCATCATGTATGCGCCAGTGTCCACGAGGAATTCAATTTCCATGTGGCGGACCTGATCCTCTGGCACGTAGCCTTTTTTGGAGAGAATTAAATCTTCACCGTTAATGACGTTGATGGTAGCATGAACGAGTCCCATAGTATTGTCTTGTTTATCGGTTGATTTGTTTTCGACCGGGTGCGCTGCAATGAACGCCGCCGCTGGCGGTTTCCGGGTAAACCCAAATTTTTTCTTTGCAACTGGAATCAACATGGCTGATAAATATTTTGACGAATACAAATCTAACGGTTTTGCTTGGGATTGGGCAGGTCGTTTTCAAAAAAAAAAAATCAATACCGGAACAACATTTCCATCGCCGCCGCCACCTTCTCCATCGAAGGAATCATCTCCCGTTCCAGCGTCTCGTTCAGCGGCACGGCGGGCATATTGGCTGCGCCGATGGTGCGCACGGGCGCATCCAGCCATTGGAAACATTGCTCGGAAATGCGGGCGGCGAGGCTCTGCGCAAACGTGCAGTTCACCGGCTCTTCCGTCACCACGAGGCACTTGCCGTGTCGTTTGGCTGCCTCGAACATGGCCGCCTCGTCGAGCGGGAACAGGGTGCGCAGGTCAACGACTTCCACCCGGCCCTCGAAGTTTTTGGCAGCATTCAGCGCCCAGTGGACGCCCATGCCGTAAGTGATCACGGCCAGCGAGCGGCCTTTTTCCACTTCGTTTTGCTCCGCAAAAACGACCGTGCGGGCTTTGCCGAAGGGCAAAACATAGTCCTCGGCAGGCATGACGCACTTGGCCGTCTCCGTGCCTCGCACCTTCGACCAGTACAGCCCCTTGTGCTCCAAAATCACGCAGGGGTTCGGGTCGTAGTAGGCGGCTTTCAGCAGGCCCTTGAGGTCAGCGCCGTTGCTGGGGTAGGCGATTTTGATGCCCTTGATGTTGGTCAAAAGCGATTCCACGCTGCTCGAATGGTACGGCCCGCCGCTCCCGTAGGCTCCGATGGGCACCCGGATGATGCAGCTCACGGGCCATTTTCCATTGGAGAGGTAGCACGAGCGGCTCACCTCGGTGAAGAGCTGGTTCAGCCCTGGCCAGATGTAGTCGGCAAACTGCACCTCCACGATGGGGCGCAGCCCCACGGCGCTCATGCCCACCGTGCTGCCGATGATGAACGCCTCGACGATGGGCGTGTTGAACACCCGGTGGTCGCCAAACTTCTCGGCCAGCGTCGCTGCTTCCCGGAACACGCCGCCAAGCCTTCGGCCCACGTCCTGCCCGTAGAGCAGGCACTCCGGATGCTTCGTCATTAATTCTTCGATGGCAAAAAGGCCGCAGTCCACCATCACCTTCACCTCGCCGTCCGCAGGTTCCCGCTCGCCCGATTCCTCGGTGATGGGCGTCGGGGCGAAGTCGTGGGTGTACAAATCCTCTGGGCGGGGGTCTTCGGCAAGCCTGGCTTTTTCAAAATCGGCTTCCACTGTTTGCCTTGCCTCGGCTTCTATTTTTGATAAAATTTTCTCCGAAAAACCTTCCTCCAAAAGCTGTTTTCGGAAAATGGGGTACGGGTCACGGCTTTGCGCCTCGGCCAAATCGTCGCGGTACCACTCCTTCCGCACGCCGGAGGTATGGTGGTTGAGCAGCGGCACTTTCACCTGCACGAGGAATGGCCTGCGCTCCCGCCGCATCGTTGCGATGACCTCCTGCAAGGTTGCGAAGCACTCGAAAAAGTCGCTCCCGTCCATGCGCCGGGTCTCAATGCCGTGGAAGCCCTTGGCGTAGTCGGCGGCATCCTGCGCACGGGTCTCGGCGGCGTTGGCGGAGATGTCCCAGCCGTTGTCCTGCACGAAGTAGAGGATAGGGAACTGCTTGAGGGCCGCCATTTGCATGGCCTCGGCCACCTCGCCTTCGGTGACGGAGGCATCGCCCAGTGAGCAAACTGAAATTGGGTATTGGGTATTGGGAATTGGGTGACTGGCATTGTCTGGAATCCAATTCCCAATACCCAATTCCCAATACCTAATTCCCCTCGCCACCCCCGTCGCCGGGATGGCCTGCATGCCGGTGGCGGAGGACTGGTGCGGGATTTTGGGCTTGTCGTCGTCGCGTAGGCTGGGGTGGGAGTAGTAGCTGCGGCCACCGGAGAAGGGGTCGTCGCGCTTGGCCATGAGCTGGAGCATGAGGTCGTAGGGCTTCATGCCGATGGCGAGCAGCATGGCGTCGTCGCGGTAGTAGGGCGCTGCCCAGTCCTGTGGCAGCAGTTGGAGGCCGAGGGCTATCTGCGCCGCCTCGTGCCCCCGGCTGGTGGCGTGGACGTACTTTGCAACGAACTTGAAGTTTTCTTCGTAAACTTCCGTCATGCACTTGGCGGTGGCCATGTGGCGGAAGGCGGTTTGGAGGGTATCTTTCTTGATGTTGGTTTTGCTCAAAATCATGATTTGGTTAGGCTATGCCGGGCAAGGTGCCGGGTTTTATCAGTCTTAAAATATCAATGAAATCCTTGAGTTTTACCAGGTTGATTTTCGGAAAATCCAGCTTTTTGAGGATGTTGTAATGTTTGTCATTTGACACAAGAAAATGGGCATTGCAGGCAAAGGCACAGTCAATAAATTTGTTGTCGTCAGAGTCTTTTTCAATAAGGGGGAATCTATAGAAGACTTCCTGCGGATGGACATTGGGCAGCATCATCAGGATTTGCATGTTAACCTCCGCAGTGGTTGAGTTGAAGTTTAAGGACAGTTTTTCTTCATATTCGAGCAGGATTTCAGTCGTCACAAACAAGTCGAATGTTCCAACCAAAAGTGCTTGCCAAACTTCATGGAAAGGAGAATGCCTGGAAACCACACTCAAGATGATATTGGTATCCAGCACCACCCTGACTCGCTCAGTATTCATTGAGCCATTGATTGATTGTTTCCGTGGAATATTTTTTTTCCTCCCAAACCCTGTCAATCTCCATTTGCATTTTCTCATTAAGGAATTTGGCGATTAACCGTCGGAGTTCCTGCATGTCGTTTTCTCCCAAGTTGAACGAAAGCAGCTTCAGGTATTCCATTTGGAGGTTGGTCAGCGGTGCTTTGATTTCTCTCATAACCTTTGATTTTGTTCGGTAAAACTAAGCAAATCTATCTTTGGTTTCAACCTTTCGCCCTGAACGCCTCAATCGCCTCCCTCGTAAACCCCGACAGCACCAGCCGCCCGCTGATGGCCGCCCGCTCGTCGAGGAGGGTGTCCCAATGCTCAGTGCCCTGCCAGAAGATGTGCTTGAGTTCCCGCATGGCCTCTGGGCTGGAGTTGACGAGGGTTTGGGTGAAACGCTCCAGGTAGTCGTCCATCTGCTCCACCTTTTCGAAGACTTCGTTGAAAAGTCCTTTTTCTTTTGCCCAGTAGGCCGTTTGCCACTCGGTGGCGTTGATGGCCATTTGGTTGAAAGCCGAGAGGCCGAGCTTGCGCTCGCAGGCTGGCCCCACCACGAAGGGGCCGATGCCCACGGCCAGTTCGCTCAGGCGCACGGTGGCCCATTGCGTGGCCATGCAGTAGTCGGTGGCTGCGGCGAGGCCCACGCCCCCGCCGACGGCCTTGCCCTGCACCCGCCCGATGATGAGCTTGGGGCAGCGGCGCATGGCGTTGATGACATTGGCGAAGCCGAGGAAAAACTTTTTACCGGTCTCGAAATCGCGGATGGATGCCAGCTCGTCGAAGCTGGCACCGGCGCAGAAGGTTCGGTCGCCGCCGCTGCGCAGCACGATGACCTGCGAGTCCTTGTCCATCCCGGCTTGTTCGATGGTTTCTACGAGTTGAGTCAAAAGCCTGCCAGGCAGGGAGTTTTGGGCAGGGTGGGAGAATTCGATGATGGCAACCCCGTTTTGGGTGGCAAGAGTGACCGTGCCTTCTTGCGTTTTATCCATTTTGGTCAAGAAATTTTCATTTTCAGCGGCGACAAAGATAGCAGTCTGCCTTCTGAAAAACGGTTTTTTGATTTTGTTTCACTTTTCGGCCTTTTTTTTAAACAAATGGAATCCTGTTGCGTAGTAAAGCCAAACAGGATTCTGAAGAAAAGCCTTTCTAAAAACCTTCCGCTAACCTCTTTCATATTATCATAATTTTTTTGTGATTTTTTTTGAAAAAATCTGCGTGGTTTTTTTGTCTGGATGGATTCTTTTAAGACATTTGTGATTCCTTGACTTTTTTGAGAAGCACACCTAAACAACCTCCTTTCCCAAAGGAGAATCCTGATGTTGAACATACTCCTGAGAAGACTGTTAAACTGATACTAATGCTTGACTGTAAGATTTTACTGCCATCTGCTTAACCGGTGCAAAGCATTACAGCAAGATAAAACCAAGACTATGAAGAGGATTAGCCAACCGGCAAACGGAAAACTACACAACGGTCGGAAAACAACAATTTTAACAGCGAAAAAAAAGCAGCGAAATGAATGTCATGTACAAGACTATCCTCTCCGGTTGCCTGGAGTTTGGCAATCAAAGAAGCTATGAGCAGGTGCTGAAGCTCTACCAGCACCGCGTGGAAAATTATTACCGCAACGATATTCTCCTACTAGCGGAAGAAATTTTCCAGGAAAGTTCCTTCATCCTCACCGTCCCCCGTTTCATCAAAGAATGTTCTGAAAAAAGTTGGAAAAACACGCTGAACCTGCTGGAATATGTGGCGGGGTATGCTATTGCGGGCAACCTGAAAGCATGGGTGGTCCAGGATGGAGTACTTGTCGAGCAACGTACCATCGAACCTGCGGGTGACAAAGCAGCTATCCAGGCGTTTTTGCAGGGCCGTGAAATGGTGAAAGAAAGTGGCATGGAGGAAGAAGCCATGCAGTCGCTCAACCGTGCCATTGAAAAATTCGAGCGGCACGCCCTGGCTTACGAGCGCCGGGGGTACGTGAATTACCGGCTCCGCAATTTCGACGATGCCCTCTACGATTTCACAAAAAGTATCGACATCAACCCGAATATGCCCGATGCCTATTGGGGCAGGGCCAACACAAAGGTGAAAAAACACGATTTGGCAGGTGCCTTGGCCGATTTGGAGATGGCCATTGCCAGGTCCATCCCGCACCAGTCCGTTTATTGGAGCGCCCGTCGTCTGAAAGGCGAACTGCACTTGCAACTGGGTGATTTTGAGAAGGCTATTTTAGAGTTGAAGCTGGTGACCAACCGCAAGTTCACCGAAGATGACCCCAACTACAAGTGGCAGAAAAACGTGTTTTACAACTACGGCAAAGCACTTTTTGAAATCGGCCAGTACGGTGATGCCGTGAAAGTGTACAACTACATGATTGACTTTGAAGCCCACCGGGCAGAAGCTCCATCCAAAGCCGAGCAATTCTTCTGCCGGGGCATGGCCCGCCAAAAAGCAGGCGAAAGCGGCTTCGTCAATGATTTGAAAGAAGCAGCAGGCCTCGGCTCAAAAAGGGCAGCGGCCATGCTGGATGCAATGGCGTGACAGAAATTCACTGAAAATAAGATTATCCAGAGGCTGTATCAGAAGTAACCTTCAGGTACGGCCTCTTTTCATTTTAGCCACCCAAGTGCTGGCTTGCCCAAATTCCTTGTTTGTGGCGACCCACAGCAGGTCAGGGCACCAAAAAGCCAAAACAAGCCATTTTCTACCA
>JACRAN010000057.1 GCA_016234735.1 Bacteroidota bacterium
GTTTCGCCGGGCAGGGCGGTGCCGTCCATGTACCATTGCAGGCTGTAGTCGGCGGGAAGTTGGGAGGGGTCGGCCAGCGAGTATTCGTTGCCGGTGACCACAAAAACGGGGACGGCGGGCAAGTCGAGGATGTTCACCTCCACCTGGGCCGACTGCGCCTTGCAGCCCACCGGGCTGGTGTATTCCAACCAGTAGAGGCCGTCGCTGGCGACGTGGAGTTGCTGGAAAATCTCACCGAAAAGCACCAGCGTATCGTTGTACCACTGGATATTTTGGTCGTAATCCGCCACGAGTTCCACCTCCTCGCCATCGCAGAGGTTGACCACCCCATCCGGTGTGATGATGGGCGGGGCGGGCTGTTCGTACACCGTCACCGTGCCGGTCGATTGCAGTGCCTGCACCGGGTGTATGATGTCCACCTGCACTTTGAGGTCGCCGCTCATCAACATGCCCGTGGTTGTTTTAGTGAAATAAACGTAGCCACAGCTTTCCGACCCGAAGGTGTCATCGTCCCGCACTTCGAGTTCGTAAGTGCCGTCGCCGAGTGGCAGGTTGATGTTGAAGGCCGCCGGGAAATCGGAATTGTCCTGTGCTTCGGTGATGACCACGAAGTTGCCCGCCGGGTCTTTGATTTTCACGTATAAATCAGGGGCGGTGTTGATGAGGATGTCGTTGCAGCCAGCATCGAGCACTCGCACGGTAGTCACCTGGTAGCCGAACGTGTCGATGGTGGCCGTGTAATTTACTTCGTAAACGCCCGTAGCGGAGTAGGTCTGGGTGCCTGGATTTTCGGCAGTGGAAGTGGAGCCGTTGCCGAAATCCCAGAAGTAGGTGTACCCGGGGTCGCCGTTGGCGGGCAGGTTGTTCTGGAACGAGACCGTCACTTCGCCGCAGCCGGAATTGTTGAGCATCGAAAAACCGTCGTTGTTGCTCACTGCCGGTGCGATGTAAATGGGAAAGGAAAAGGAAGTCGATTGTGCGATGGTCAGCACCACGGCGGTCACGTACACCTCCACGGTGTAGAAGCCGGGCTGGAGGGGCGTTCCGCAAAATTTCACACAGCCGTCTGTCTGGCTCGACGGGTTGAACGAAAACTGGCTGGGCTGCCAGTTGAGGCCGGGCGGCACGTTCACCACCGCCACGATGCTGATCTCGCTGATGTCGAGGCCCGGAGGCGTCGAGGGGTCGGTGGCGTTGACGGGCGTGGTGGTTTTCGGCATCCGAAAGCTGATGTCGTGGTCGTAAAACTCACCGGCCACGCCGTCGGGTGCCGGGCCGATGTAGATGGTGTCGGCGGGCAGCACCGGCAGGCTGACGTTGCAGCCGGGGCAGCCGAACTGGGCATTGGCTTGGGTGGAAAACAGGAATTGCGAAGCAAAAAACGCCAACAGGAAGGCAAAAACAGGTTTGTAATCGTGCTTGAGCATAATCAGAAATTTTGTGTGAACGGAAGAAAATGACACGGGACGGGCGGATTTCAGGTGTGTGTTTTGAAGGCAATAACGCCTATGAGCGGAGTGGGTTGTTTTTTCCATAAAAAAAGGGCGGGTCAAAACATCTTGGTGTAGCCGATGATGGGAAACGGCACAGCCGTGTCGTCCCCTAAATCGGTGATGGCAAAACCAAAATCAAACCGGTTGCTTTTTTTGAACCAGGAGGCTCCGAGTTGGAGGAACGGAATCTCAACCTCCCCATCTGAATAAAACCGGATGTACTCTACGAACAATCTGCCCCAGTCGCTGACCCGGATGGAGGTACCAACCGTCAGTCCGGTGGTTGATGCGCTGTAACTGTCCGTGAACGAACCCTTGCCGATGCCAAAATTAACATGCGTTTCAGGGGTACCGACAGAAATTGCCCCATAACCTATCAGGATACCAACAGTTTGCTCGTCGATGGCATAACTGGCACCAATCTGCCCACCTACTGCTACATGCACATATTTGCTCAACGAGTAACCTGCTTTCAGTTTGACGGTGACCATACTGGCTAAGAGGACACTCGAAAAACCCACTCCAATATTTACATGGTCGGAGAGGCCGTAGTCGAAGGAATTGTGTCCAATGAGCGAGTTGCGAAACTCCTTTTCTCTTTTTTTCAGCAAAAAGGCAGTGGGCGTAAAAAACAATTTATCCGGTCCGGGTATGGTTCGCCGAGGACCTTCCAACTCCATTATCTGGTCAGTTTTTAGCCAAACGATGTTCTTGATGTCGCTGACCGGAATGAACAGGCCGTTGCCGTTTCGCAGCAGGAAATGCAGGGCAAAGCCGTTGTAGCTGATTAACTGCCCGATGAAGCGGTCGCCCCGTTTGGTTTTTAGAACATGGAATTCGCTTCGGTTTTCAAACGGGCCGGAAGGAATTGGGCTCGTCAAACCGAAGGAGTCGATTTTGCTCCACGGTAAATATTCCGACTGCAACGAGTCAACCTCTATTTCCAACGATAGTCGGTCGCAGAAAAGAATCCTGCCAACATACTCCTCCCCTTTTTTGGTTCGGAGGAACCAGGCGTCGCTTACAGGTTCAGATGGCCCGGCTACCTGCACCTGTACTTCGATTTCCGTGATTTCGGCCGTTTTGAAAACAAGTAGGTTCCGGTTTTTGAAAAGGAAGGTCACTTGCTCCTGGTCGATGGCGGTTACCCTGCCCAGGAGGCGGTCGCCGTCAACGGTGTGCAGGATGTGGATTTGGGTGGTGTCTCCCAATTGTAGGTTGCCGGTGATTGGAATTTGAGCGGGTGCCAGCAAGTAAAAAAACAAGAGAACTGCGATGCAGGGTAGTTTTTTTGGCAGCATGGGCGGGTTTGTTTAGTTGCGTGTAAAGCTAACGTTCGGTGGCTGAAAATGGTGGCGCAGTAAAATTATTTTATCAACTTTCCCGCCTGATTCCCGTTTCCGTTTTTCCAAACAACAGATTTTATGAAAAACCTTCTCTCGCAAAAATCGGTGCTGCTGTTCGTCACGCTGGCCGGTTTTTTTGTCACCAACGCCCTCGTGGCGGAGTTCATCGGGGTGAAAATCTTTGCCCTCGAAGACACGTTCGGCTTTCGCCCGTTAGAGTGGAAGTTGTTCGGCCAGGCCGGTTCGTTGTCGCTGACGGCGGGCGTACTGCTCTGGCCAGTGGTGTTCATCATGACGGATTTAATCAACGAATACTACGGCAAACGGGCCGTCCGGCACCTCTCGTGGCTCACGGCAGGCCTGATTGCCTACGCCTTCCTGATGGTGTTTGGGGCCATCAAATTGGTGCCAGCGGACTGGTGGGTGACTTCCGCCCAAAACCGGGGCCTCGCTGACCGGCAGGTGGCTTTCGCCAATATTTTCGGGCAGGGACTGTGGATTATCGGCGGTTCATTGATAGCGTTTTTGATTGGGCAGGTGGTGGATGCAGCGGTGTTCCACAAACTGAGGGTCGTCACCGGCGAGTCGAAACTATGGCTTCGGGCAACTGGTTCTACGCTGGTGTCGCAGTTCATCGACAGCTTCGTGGTGCTGTACGTGGCGTTCGTGCTGAACCCCAATGAACATTGGACCACCGAACTGTTCCTGGCCGTCGGGACGGTGAATTATTGCTACAAATTCGTGGTGGCGGTGCTGCTCACGCCGATGATTTACCTCGTACATTTCATCATCGATAAATACCTCGGGGCGACCCTCTCGCAGCAACTCCGGCTGGAGGCGACGGGTGAAATCGGTGATTGATGTCCCGCTTCTCACCGCTCACCCCTCCAAAACCCCAGCCCGAACAGCGCAAATGCGGAGCGAGGCGCGAGGAGGATGGGAACGCGGATGAAACGGATGCAGCGGATTTGAACGGATGTTTTTTTTTTGTGCCCCTCACCTCTCGCTTCTCGGCCCTCGCCTCTAAAAATCAGGCGGGTTTGATGCCTCCCAGGTTCATCTCAAACCCAATTTTTTTGGCCGGTTCGTCGTCATCGTAGTCTTCCCAGGCGGTTATTTCGCTGATGAATTCTTCGAAGTGGCGGAGGATGAACGGTTCCTGCAACTCCTCCGGGCGGTAGATGGCGATGGTTCTCGGCGGACGTGGCTCGCCGTAGTTTTCGATGAACGGGTACTGGACGAACACGATGATTTTTCCGTTGAAAAGTTGCTGGTAAACCAGCGAGCCGTTGTGCTTCACCACCGGCATTTCAAGGCCCTGGTCGATTTTATGGAACATCCCGCTTTTGACGGCGCCCAGTGACAGTATGATGGTCTCCATGTTTTCCATTGTCGAACGTTCCTCCACCCGTGCAGGCAGTTCCACCTCCTTGGCCAGGGCCTCCAACATATTTATAATCTGGCTTTTCAGATGTTCTTTCCAGGCCAGCCGGTAGTTCTCCGTGTTGGCAAGCACTTCTTTGTATTGCTGAACTTTGCGTTTCAGGTTGTTGAGTTCGTTCGGCATTGGATTGGTTGAAATCAAGGCTAAATGTAAAAATTATGTAGGATTTGCCATCCAAAACGCCACTTTTCGACGGCGCCAGCCGGTTTAAATTAGTTTTGCAGAAAAAAATCCATGCAAAGAAGA
>JACRAN010000047.1 GCA_016234735.1 Bacteroidota bacterium
ACTTTTTCCAAAGAAAGCTGTTGGAAAGTTGAGATTCTCCTGGATGGTTATTTTCAACTCATTCTGTTGCTCAAGGAAAGAATGACCAATTGAAAACCTTCCAGTCAACGAAAGTGAACACAGTGATTGAAAAGGATGCAGATTTTTGAACCAGATGAAAATGATTTCCATACTTGTTTGTAAAAATTTCGGTGAAAAGTAGGTAAAAAATACGGAGTGAGTGATTCTCATCAATTTTTAGTTCAGCACAGGACTCTGCCAGTTGTTCACTTCCCACGGACAAGGCCCGAACATAGCGAAACACAGGTCGGAGACCTGCAACAACAAAATAAAAAACCTCCCAAGACTCGAAGACTTGGAAGGTTTTCATCGGAAAATCCGGGCCAAGCGGCATTACATTGTGAACGGGTAAACATGTCCGTTTAGGGTATAATTGCCCTGGTTGTCGCAGGCACCATTGCCATAATCAACCAATATAGGCAGGCCGTTGATGTCGAGTATGCCCGTCCCCTGGCTCACGTAGGGGCAGGCATTGGCCTTCACTAATGGCGTTTGGATGAGCCAATCCACCGTTTCGCCATTGGTCAGGGTGCTGTATATGCTGCCTGTCACTTCGTAAACATCGTCGTGCCAGTCCCACCAGGTCGGATGCCCGGCAGTTTGGGCGTAGGTCTGGTTGCCGCTGAAGGCAAACGTGTAGTTGTTCGGGTCGGTCAGCTTGATGTTCTGGGCATCGATGCGCAGGATAGCGGCATCGGGGGTGCTGAGGTTGGTGAAAATGAACTGGCCTTCCACTTTCACGCCGTTTTCGGAGTAGCCGTCATAGACGACGGTGATGGTGGCGTTGGGTTCCCAAATCGCCCCGACGGTCAGTATGACCTTGCCCGCCTTGAACTTCCCATCGGCATCGGTGCAGCCGCTGCCAAAATCAACGGTGACCAATTTAGGGAAAACAAATGGGTCGGGCGGCACTACCGTCACGTTGCCGCAGGTGTCCGAGCGCTCCTCCACACCACCGCCAACCAGCCCGTTCGCATTCTCGGCACCCCATTGGGCGATGTGAAAGGAGGAAAGTATGGTTTGTTGGTTGGCCAACGCCACCTTGACTTTTGCAGTAGTGGCCTCATCCGCAGGAGGAATGGGGCCAGCGTCTTTTTGGCAGCCAGTAACAAGGAGCAATAGTGCAGTTGCAAGGAACAGCAGGGATGATTTCAATGGATTATTCATAACTTAAGATTTTAATGATGAATAAAAACAGTTCCAACGAAGCTGGTTAAAATCAGCGCTATCATTGGATTCATTATTCAAACGACTTGGGTGATGCATACCCCACTTTTTCGGTTGAAAATAACACAGGTGCCATCTTCCTGAAAAGTGCTACCTGGTTAAACCTATTACCTGCTGGCACCTGTGCCAGCAGCCTTTGAACCTCACAAAACAAAAACTCCCGGCAGCCACCGCCACCGGGAGTTTTGCATTTCCCCTCTTTTTTGCAGCATGAACGGCAATTCCTTAATTTTGCCAGACAAGGACACTGAGAGGTGACAGCTTTCCAAAAGGCGTCACCTCTTTCTGATAACTCAACCAACAGCACCGAACATGACGAAGCACTTCCTCCTGACATTGCTGGCTGTCCTGCTGGCCTTGCCTGCGGCAAATTCCCAAAACGACGACCACTACTGGACGCACCAGTACGGGGCCAAGGGGTTGCTGCTGAACGGTGCCGTCATCGCCTCCACGGAGGACGAAACAGCCGTTTTTTACAACCCCGGTGCTTTGGGCAACGGAGAGGATTTTGGCATCTCGTTTTCCTTTCTCACGCCCAGCTACGCCGTCTTGAAAACCGATGGATACCTGGGCCGCAACACCCAAGCCAATGACAGTCACCTGGGCTTAGCCTCCGACCTGGGTGCGGTCGGTTTCCGTCCGTTCAGAAGCCATCGGTGGCGGGCGGCCATCACGTCCTTCAGCCGGTACAAGTCTGGTTTGAGCTTGCGGGAACGGGAAGTCGGGGCCGTGTTGAACGAGCCAAGCCAGCTTTTTGTAGGCAATCTGGAATTCAAGCGGGCTGTTTCAGAGCGCTGGTTCGGCGCTGGGATGGCCTACCGCATCACCGACAACCTCTCCATCGGGGCCTCCCAGTTCTTCACCTTCCACTCGGAAAGCACCTCCCTCTCCATCCAGAAAGAAATTGTTGAAAAAAACAACCCCTACAACCTGATGCTGGGCTGGTCAACGAGGTTCAAATATTCCCTTTCGGCGAAGGGGGGCATGTTGACCAAGTTCGGCCTGACCGCCAAGTGGAGAAATGTCAAACTTGGCGCTACGTTCACCACTCCTACCTACCGCCACTTCGCCAAAAGTGCCGGTTACGACAACTCTGACCTCCGGGTGTATGGCAGGGACAGCACGGTGCTGCTTTCCAATCTGGCTTCGGCTGACTTGCACGACTTCAAAACGCCCTGGTCGGTCGGCTTGGGCGCCGATTTTGCGATTGGCCGTACCCGGTTTTCCTTGTCCACGGAATATTTTGACGACCTCCCACGCTACACCGTCATTGACGACCAGGACGACCCCTTCAATGGCCTGGCCAATGGCAATCATGTGGTGGAAACCACGGTGCAATTGGAAAACCGCTCTGTGCTCAACGTAGCCATCGGGCTGCAGACCCGGCTTCGCAATGAACAGTCCCTCATCATGGGGTTCCGCACCGATTTCAATCAGCGCATCATAGACCAGAAGCTGCAAACGCTCAGTTTCTTGAGCACCACACCCTCGGTCTTCCACCTTTCTTTGGGTAGTCTTTTTTCATTGAGGAACAATCAATTATCGGTTGGTCTCGACTATTCCTTCGGCCGCAAGCGCACCACAGGCCGCTTGGTCGATTTGACGAACATCACGCCAGACAACCTTTTCGGGTTCAGCGAAACGGGAGGCATCCAATCAAAATACCGCGCCGTGGTTTTCATTTTCACCTACGATTTTATTTTGAAAAGCTGGAAAGACTGGCGGACTCGGAGGAATGAATTGAAGGGAGGGGGGTAGGCGTTTCAAGTTGCCATAAACGTTGGATTTCTTAGAAATCCTTCCGTTGACGACATTCCGTTGAAGATTGCCTCCTAAAATTTTCGGCCAAAAAAAACTCCCGGCAGCGCACACGCCACCAGGAGTTTGTATTTAAAACAGGATTGGAACATCAATATCCCAAAATCTTGATCTCTCAATATCCCAACACCAGCCCGTCGTGAGCCAGCGCCACGCCCTGCGACAACTGCGCCGCCACCTCTCCGTGCCGCCCCATCCGGTGGCCGATGTGGGTGAGGTACGCCTGCTCCGGTCGAACGGTTTCGATGAAGTCCAGTGCCTCCCGCAGGTTCAGGTGGGAGGCATGTTCCTGATGGTGCAACGCATTGATAACCAGCACTTTTGTGCCGGATATTTTCGCCAGTTCCACCTCGCTGATGGACTTCATGTCGGTGATGTAGGTGAAGTCCGCCACCCGGAAACCCAGCACCGGCCAATCGCCGTGCATCACCTCCACCGGCTGGATTTCGATGCCCGCCACCGTGAATTTTTGCGTTTTTGAAATGGGGCGAAGCGCAATCATCGGCGCACCGGGGTAAGGGTTTTCCTCAAAAATGTAGGCGAAGCGGTGCCGCACCTCCGCCAGCACTTCGGGGGTGCCGTACAGCGGCATGTCCTGCTCTTGCAGGAAGTTGAAGGGCCGCACATCGTCCAGCCCCATGATGTGGTCGTTGTGCTCGTGCGTGAGCAGGATGGCCTCCAGGTGCTTCACACCCGCCCGCAGCATCTGCTGCCGGAAGTCCGGCCCGGCATCCACGGCGATGTTCACCCCACCCTGCGACAGCAGGATGGACGTGCGCAGCCGGTTGTCACGGGGGTCCGCCGACGTGCAGACCTCGCACCCGCACCCGATGACGGGTACGCCCTGTGAGGTGCCGGTGCCGAGGAAGGTGATTTTCAATGGAAGGATTGGAGGATTGAAGGCATCAGGGATTGAAGGAAGAACCAATGCTTCAATCCTCCAATCCTTGAGACCTTCAATCCTTTTGATGGAGCAAATATCAGCTTTCCAGACTTTTAAAAAGGAAAAAAAGGAGATGGGAAGGGCATAAAAAACTGAAGGCAGCCCCTGAAATCGTTTAAACTTAGTGAGAGTAAACGGGACTGCCTTCAAAGAATAAATAACGCCTATTTCTTTAAACCAACCTGAATACGCACGAGGCTTGGGGTTCGCTGCTTAGGGCTTTAGAATTTCTTAAAAAAATTTGTGGCGGTTAGTTAATCTTGAATTTAATGGGGAGATTAAATTGTACCCGTACTGGCCTACCTCGTTGGGTGCCCGGCTCCCAGTTGGGCATGGCTTTTACAACACGAAGGGCTTCTTCCCCGCACCCGCAGCCAATGTCACGTACGATTTTGTGATTGGTAAGGCGGTTCGACGGGCGTTTGCGCTATCAAAAATGGCATCGTCAATAGCCCAAAAAGCAAAAGCGTAGCGAATTTTTTCATGATAAATTTTTCAGGGAGGAAGTTATTTGCTTTGCAATCGCTGTGGGTAAGATGCAATTCAAGCTGTCTTTGGTTGTGTAGTTGAGACTGTTTAAAAAATCTCAATCATGCCCTGATGTTCACTTTCATCAAGTGCCTCAATTGCATGGCGGCTTTCAATCAGCAACTTTGCAACCTGCTCAGTAGTCAGGTTACCCCTTCGTATGAGAATTATCTTCGGCGGGAAACCCCGCAACATCAGCAAATTGGCAAAGTCCTCGTCATTGGTAACGATATGGTATTCATTGGTTCTTGCCCATTTCCAAATCTCCTTGTCGCTTGCTGGAATACCTAGTGCCGTCCTTGTTACATGTTCTACAAGCGGGAAGTCAGAAGAAAGTCGTTTGACAAGTCTCCACGAAAGATTTGCGTCGAGTAGCAGCTTCATGCCGCAGCAAGTATTTTGGTACTCTCTTCCCTATCGGCGGCGAAGGCGAGTGCCGCCCGGATGGCTTCAATGCTCAATTCTGGAAAGTCTTCGATGATTTCTTCATTGGTCATGCCAGCCGCCAACCAGCCTAAAATATCACCCACAGCGATACGAGTGCCCTTGACGCAAGGCTTTCCAAAACGGATATTCGTATCGATGCTGATGAACGAACGATAGTTTTTCACCGTCATGATTTTGTATTTTAAACCTCCTAAAATTACCACGAAATTAAGGGAGAAATAGCAAAAGCCCAAGTTATTGCAAAGTCAATTACTTTCCACAAAATACATATCTACTTCGCCCTTGTTTTTCGCTGCCACCTTGCCCCGGTGGGTGCAGGCGAATTTTTCATTCACCAGGTCGTAGGTCGATTGCGAGATGTTCACCCGGTCGGGTTCGCCGCTTTGTTCGAGGCGGGCGGCCATGTTCACGGTGTCGCCCCAGATGTCGTAGGCAAATTTTTTCTGGCCGACCACCCCTGCCACCACCGGGCCGGTGTGGATGCCGATGCGGCAGAAAAATTCGGGCTTCCCGGCGGCCCGCTGGCGCTGGCGCAGTTCCGCCATGAAATTTTGCATGTCGAGCGCCGCCCGCACCATGTCCTCGGCGTGGGTGGGGGAGGGTTGCGGAAGCCCGGCGGCACTGAGGTAGGCATCGCCGATGGTCTTGATTTTTTCGATGCCGTAGCGTTCGGAAATTTCATCGAAAGCCCGGAAACACTCGTCCAATTCGGCCACCAGCAATTCTGGCGTCATTTGCTCCGCAATCTGCGTGAACGATTTGAAGTCGGAAAACAACACCGTCACCGACTCGTAGCGGCGGGCGGCAGCCTTGCCGTGCCGCTTGAGTTCCTCGGCGGTTTGGGCGGGCAGGATGTTGAGCAGCAGGCTTTCCGAGCGCTGCTTCTCCCGCTTGATGATTTTGTTGCGGTTGAGCATCAGCAGCGCCAGTAACAGCAGCAGCACTGCCCCGCCGATGAACGAATTTCGGGCGGTGCGCACATTGCGGAGCTGGGCATCCTGCAACTGGAGCGCCTGCTCCTGCCGCTCGATTTCCTGCTGTTTTTTGCGGTCGGTGTACACCGCCTCCCGCCGAGCCTCGCCCTGGATGCGCTCCTCGTTGAAGGTCGAGTAGCGCAGTTCGTCGTACTCCTTGCGGAAGTCGTACGCCAGTTTGTAGTTGCCGAGTTCGTAGTGGACCCGTGCCAGGTCTTTCAGGGCGCTTTGCTGAAACTTGCGGTCGTTGATTTCCTTCGCAATTTCGTAGTAGCGCTTCGTGTAACCGAGCGATTCGGCGAAGCGCCCCTGGCGGCGGCGCACGTCGGCGATGCCGTTGTAGATTTCCATGATGCCCGCCTTCTCGCCCAATTCCTGCCTGATTTTCAGGGAGCGGTCGAACCAGGCTTCCGTGTCGGCCCAGGTTTTTTCGGCCAGCGAATTGTCGCTCTTTTTTTTGTAAAAACTGCCGAGGTTTTTCAAAACATACCCCAGGTTGTTGAAGATTTCCGCCTGTCCACTCTGGTCTTCCTGCCGCTCCCGGATGGCCAGTGCCTCCTGGTAAACCGCAATCGCCCGCTCGAAAAGTTGTCGGACGCTGTCGGCCAGAATGCCCTTGTCCATCAGGGCTTCGGCACGGGTGTCGTTCAGGTTGGCGAGGTTGTTCAGCACGGTGGCCTGCTGCCACTCGTTGCCGAGTTTGCGGTGCAGGTCGAGCGATTTTTGATAGGCTTGTTCGGCTTCGTCGTAGCGGTCCACTTCGGTTTTGATGTTGCCCACGAGGTTCCAGGCGTTGGCCACGCCCTCGCCGTCCCCGGCTGGGTCGGCCCCTTCGAGATACCGGAACACGTAGTCGAGCGCCTCTGGGTAGTCGCCCATTTTTTCCAGCACGTTGGCGATGTTGTAGTACGCCCGCAGGCTGCGCACGGTGTCCCGCAGTTCCTCCCTGATTTTCAGCGAGTTCTGGTAGCCGGTGAGGGCACCGAGGTAGTCGCCCTGGTTTTCCCGGACGTTGCCGATGTTGTTGAGGAGGGAAGCCACGCCCTTCCGGTCGCCGAGTTGCTCCCGCACGGCCATTGATTTTTGGAAAAAATCGACCGCCACTTCGCTCTGCCCGTGCAGGTCGGCCACCACGCCCCGGAAGTTGAGGGCGTTGCCCTCGCCTTTTTTGAAACGCAACCGGCGGGAGAGCGACAGTGCCGAGTCGAGGCTGGCGATGGCACGGGCAGGGTCGTCGAACTTGAGTTCCCAGGCCAGGTCGTTGAGCAGGTTGACTTTGTCGGTGTCCGGTTTGGCGAGCGGCAGCAGGTGGGCGAGGCTGTCTGCCGTGCTGTTTTCCTGTGAAAAAACAGAGCCAGGCAGCACGGTGAGGGCTGCGAGGAGGAGGCAGTTCAAGCAGGATTTCTTCAATTGCAGGAGGGATGATTTGGTTATGAGTTATGAGTTAGTGAGTTGAACTGCACCCACTAACTCATAACTCATAACTTGTCACAGCTTCGCCGGCAGCAGGATAACGCCGTTGGCCATGAATTTCAGTTCTTCCTTCGGCTCGGTGATGGCGGCAATCTCTTCTTTCGATTTGCCTTCGTCCTCGGCGAAGTGCTTGAGGTCTTCCACGGAAGTGACCTCCCGGAAGGCGTAACCATCCAGGATGACTTCCCGTCCGGCGATGTCCTTCGGCATGAAAAAACCGTAGTCTTTGAACTGGACGAACACGTTGTTCGCCTGTTCGTCCGAGAGGTTCATCCAGCAGCCCTTCACCTGGCAGACCGACTCGACCTTGCCTTTGACCTTCACCTGCAGGGAGTCGGCGCTTTGCAATTGAGTAGCTACATCGGCCAGCGAAACGGCGCCGTCAGCGGTGATGGCCTCCCCGAAGGTCTGCGGCTGGCCGGTCTGCTGGGTCGTGTCGGCAGGCTGTTCGTTGCCACAGGCCAGGAAAAAAGATGCGAGGATGGCGAAAAAGAAAAATTTGCGGAGCATAGGAATATGATTTTGATGAATGATGAAACAGTGCCGCAAAATTAGCCAATTCCGGTGGAATGTCAGCCTGTTGGCCGCCACCTGGCACCGGATGCCTGATAATTTTACCTTAAATTTTTTGCCCGTAAAATATTCCCGCCCGAACGTGTCGTTTTAACACCACTTTTCAGAACGGACTTTCCAAATTTATAGAGGTGAGAAGTGAGACGGCGAGATTTTAAACCCTTGGATTTCCCTATTTTGAATTATCCGTTTTCTCAAAACAACTCCCGCCTCCATGCAATTCACGAGCAGCCACTTTCGAAAATGCAACACGGTTACCTTTTCGCTGAATCCATATTTTCTGAACTCAAAACCCGGAACAATGAGGAAGTTATCGCAACTGGTAGTGGTGTACTGCACCCTCTTTTCTACTTTTCAAATGGCGGCTGCCAGCATCGGCGGCCCTGATTTCACCACCAAAAAAATAGCGGAAACGGACGACCCGCCCGGCTGCATCGATGGCGATTGTGCCAATGGCTACGGCACCTACGTTTATCCCAACGGCAACCGCTACCTCGGCAACTTCCTCAACGGCAAGCCCAACGGCAGTGGCATCCTGTACTGTGCCAACGGCAACAAGTACCTCGGCCAGTGGGAGGACAACATGCAGCAGGGCGAGGGCAAATTCATTTTCAGCGAAGGCCATGAGTACACCGGGCAGTTCCGGCGCAGCCAGTTTCACGGCAAGGGTCTCCTGCGCTATTCGAACGGCGACGTGTACGACGGCGACTGGCTGGCCAACAAGCCCGAAGGCCGGGGCGTGTACTCGTTCCACACCGGCGACCGCTACGAGGGGCAGTTCCGGCAGAGCCTGTTCAATGGCGAGGGCACCATGTTTTACAAAAACGGCTCGAAGTTCACGGGCAGTTGGCGGGACAACCGCAAGCATGGCCAGGGCATTTTTTACGACCCCTCCGGCAAAGCCAACCCCGGCGAGTGGGCCAACGGCAAGGCGAGGAACAGCGTCGGTCAGTCGGGCACGGACCACGAAACGGTGGTGGTCGAAAATGAAGTTGTTTCACCAAAAAACGAGGCGGAGGAACCCCTGCCACCCAACCCCACCGACTCGGGAGTGCGTGTCTGGGCAGTGGTGGTGGGCGTGGCCAACTATGCCCACATGCCTGCCCTGCACTACACCGACGACGATGCCTACCAGTTTTACGCCTTCCTGAAAAGCCCCGAAGGCGGTGCCCTGCCCGATGCGCAGGTGAGGGTGCTGGTGGACGACAACGCCACCCGCGACAACATCCTCGCCGCCATGCGCCAGGTGTTCCTTCGGGCCGACGAAAACGACGTGGTGCTGTTTTACTTTTCCGGCCACGGCATCGAGGGGGCGTTCGTGCCGGTCGATTTCGACGGCTACAATTTCCGCCTCGAACACAGCGAAATCCGCAAGATTCTGGAGCAGAGCAAGGCCCGGCAGAAACTCGTGCTCGGCGATGCCTGCCACTCCGGTTCGCTGTTCGGTGTCACATCCGGCAACGACATGCTGGCGGTGAAAACACCGACCGTTCGGGACATGCTCGACCAATATTACCGGGCGTTTGAAAATTGCGAGAGCGGCACGGCACTGCTCATGTCCTCCAAGGGCCAGGAGGTGTCGCTCGAAGACACGGGGCTGCGGTCGGGCGTGTTCAGCCACTACCTCATCCGGGGGTTGAAGGGCGATGCCGACTCGGACGGCGATAAAATCGTGACCATCTCGGAGGTTTTCAACTACGTAAAAACGAAAGTGAGCGGCTACACCGCCGGGGCGCAAACGCCCGTTTTGACTGGAAAATATGACGACAGGCTGCCGGTGGGGGTGGTGAGGTACTAATTGAAAATGGAGAATTGAAAATTAAAAATTTGAGTTTCCCGGTTTTCAATTTTCAATTCTCCATTTTCAATTATTCCGTCATATCCATCGTGGAGTAAACGAACTGCACGTCGTCATCTTCCTCCATTTTTTCGATGAGTTTTATGACCTCCTCCACCTCTTCGTCGGTGAGTTTTTTCAACATGGTGGGCACCCGCTCAAACCTTGATTCCTGAATTTCGATGCCCTTGTCCTCCAACGCCTTGTTCAGCGTACCGAAGTCGCTGAAGGCCCCCGTGAGCAGCAACTGGTCGTCCTCCTCCCTGATTTCTTCCAGGCCGGCGTCGATCATCTCCAACTCAAACTCGTCACGGTCGCCGATGGCATTTTTGCCCACCACAAAAACGGCCTTGTGGGCAAACATGTAGCTCACCGAGCCGGCTGTGCCGAGCGAACCACCGTATTTCGAAAATACGTGGCGCACGTTGGCAACGGTGCGGGTGGGGTTGTCGGTGGCTGTCTCCACCAACACGGCAATGCCGTGCGGTGCGTAGCCTTCGTAGATGACTTCTTCGTAGTTTTCCGATTCCTTGGAAGTTGCTTTTTTGATGGCGTTGTCCACGTTGACCTTGGGCATGTTGGCAGCTTTGGCGTTCTGGATGGCCATTCGCAGGCGGGGGTTGTAGTTCGGGTCGCCGCCGCCCGATTTCACGGCCAGCGCTATCTGCCTGCCCACCCGTGTGAATGCCTTGGCCATGCCTGCCCAGCGTTTCATTTTCGTTGCCTTGCGATATTCAAATGCTCTTCCCATTGTGAAGGATTGATGGATTGAAGGAAAGGAGGATTGAAGGTGTTCCAACTTCCTGTCCTTTTTTAAAAATGGGTGCAAAAGTAGGCATCGGGAGGAAAAGTTTCGGCAGACAGGTAGAATTTAAGTTGTAAAAATTCATTGAACCGTCCACCGTCCATCGTCCATCGTCCACCGTCTCACCGCACCACCACCACGTCCCCCTTCAACACCCGCCGCTCGCCCGTCAGCAGTTCCACCTCGGCAAACCAGGCGTACACGCCCACATCCACCGGCTTGCCCCGGTGTGTGCCGTCCCAGCCGGTGCCGAAGTCGTTGGGCAGCAGGTCGAAGCCCGAAAACACCGTCCCGCCCCAACGGTCGAACACCTGAAACGAAACCACCTTCGTCACCAAACTTTCCTTCGCAAAAACCACCAGCACGTCGTTGATGCCGTCGCCGTTCGGCGAGAAGGCGTTGGGGACGTAAATCTGCGCATCCTCCAGTTCGATTTGGATGGAAATGCTGGCGCTCGCCGTGCAGCCGTCCACGCTGGTAATCAGCACGTTGTACGTGATGTCGCCCTGCGGCGAGGCCGTCGGGCGCAGGCAATCCGTGCAGTCGAGCCAGTCGCCCGGCGACCACACGACGGAAGCCACTTCGCTCGCCGGGATGTTCAGTTGCGGGTTGAGTTGCAGCGTCCCGCCTGCCTCCAGCGTCACGCTGGCCGTGAGGGTGACCACCAGCGTCGGAGCGCCCGGCACCTCGACCGACAGCGACTGCTCGCAGCCGCCCGCATCCTGCACAACCATCTCGTACACAGCCGGTTGCAGGTTTTCAAACAAACTATCTGGCGTAAAACTGGCCCCGCCGTCGATAGAAAACAGGTACGGCCACTGCCCTCCCAGCCCTCCGGTAATTTCGATGCTGCCGGTCGGCACGTCGCAGCTTGGGGGTGTGATTTCAACCGTCGGGAAATCAACGAACAGCAGGCTGACCCCGACCGAGGCACCGGCCACACAACCCGTCGCCGGGTCGGTGACGGTGAGCAGGTACAACCCCGGCGCATCCACCACCGGGTTGGCCGTGTTGCCGCCCGACACGATGTTCCCGTCGTTCGTCTGCCATGTGAAAATTGCCCCCGGGGTGGTGCTGCTGCCCTGCAATGTCGCCGTCGACTGTTGGCAACTCAGGGTGGAAAGCGGCCCCGCATCCGCATCCGGTGGGGTGGTGTTTTCAGTCAAATTGGCGCTCGCCGTCGCCGTGCAGCCGTTCGTCTGGTTGGTCACGGTGAGGGTGTACGTGCCTGGCAAGTTCACGACGGGCGAGAGTGTGGTGGCCCCGCTGACGATGCCCGCCCCCGTCCACAAGTAGCTGAAATTCGCCCCGGCGCTGCTGCCCGTGCCGTTGAGCGGCACCTGCTGCAACGTGCAGTCCAGGCTTTGCGGAGCCGCCGCCACTGCGGTTGGCGGGTTGATGTTTTCGGTCAAATTCACACTCGCCAGGGCGGTGCAGCCGTTGGTTAAATCGCTGACAGTCAACGTGTAAGCACCCGGCGCATCCACGATGGGCGAGAGCGTGGTGCCGCCGCTGCCGATGCCCGGCCCCGTCCAGCCGTAGCTGAAATTCGCCCCGGCGCTGCTGCCTGTGCCGTCCAGCGGCACCTGCTGCGCCGTGCAGTCCAGGCTTTGCGGAGCGACGGCAACTGCGGTTGGCGGGCTGATGTTTTCGGTCAAATTCACACTCGCCAGGGCGGTGCAGCCGTTGGTTAAATCGCTGACAGCCAACGTGTAAGCACCCGGCGCATCCACGACGGGCGAGAGCGTGGTGGCCCCGGTGACGATGCCCGGCCCCGTCCACAAGTAGGTAAAATTTGCCCCGGCGCTGCTGCCTGTGCCGTCCAGCGGCACCTGCTGCAAGGTGCAGGTCAAACTTTGCGGAGCAGCCGCCACTGCCACTGGCGGTTGTGTCAAATCTAGTACCTGCACACTCGCCAACGTCTGGCAATTGTTCGCCGAATTCGTCACGGTCAGCAGGTACGTCCCGACAGCCGTCACGACGGGTGTGAGGGTCGTTTCCCCGGAAAAAATCACGCCGTCGCTGGTCGTCCACAGGTAGCTGATGCCGGGGCCACTGCTGCTGCCCGTGCCGTCGAGCTGCACGGACAGCACGGTGCAGGTCAGCGACATCGGGGTGCCCGCATCGGCGGTGGGGGCGTTGGCGTCCTGTACTACCAGCACCTCGTCGGTTGCAGTGCACCCATTTTGAAGGTCTGTGACCGTAAAAGTGTAGGTGCCGGGGGCATCCACAACAGCTATGAGTGACAAAAGGTCTATGATATGACCATCTAGGGTTGTCCAACTCCAAGTGAAATTTGGGTGCCAAGCACCCGCATTGGCTAGCAGGTAAATGGTATCCAAGCCACAGGACAGTGTCAGCAGTGAATCATGGGGGTCAGCGCTCGGAAAGTCGTCCAACTGCTCCACCTGCACCGAGGCGGAGGCCGTGCAGGTGGTCAGGGTGTTCGTAACAATGAGCGTGTATGTGCCTGCTGAACCAACGGTTGGTGTCAGCGTCGCCTCACCCGACACGATGCCAGTTCCAGTTCCGGTAAATGTCCAGTTGTAGCTAAACTCCTGCCCCGTGGAAGCGGTGGCGGAAAGTTGGATTTGTGTCAGCGAGCAGTTCAGGTCAGCGGGCGTGACGATGTCCACATTGGGCAGATTGCCGAAGGGTGTTACGGTCACGGCATCGGAAGCAGTGCAGCCGTTGTCTTCGTTGCTGACGGTGAGGGTGTAAGTCCCTGAATTACTGACAATTATGTTGTCAGTCGTGTCACCCGTTGACCACAAATAACTAAACTGCGTCCCTTGGCTGCTCCCGCTGCCGTCGAGCATGGCGGTCTGGGCGGTGCAGTCGAGCGTAGGTGCCGGGCCAGCGTCGGCGACGGGTGGCAGGGTGTCCAGCGTGACCGTGACGCTGGCGGTCGCTTCGCAATTGTTGGTTTGGTTGAAAAGTGTGAGGGCGAAGGTGCCGGGGGCGTTCACCACGGGAGTCAACGTGGTGTCGCCGCTCACGAACCCCGGCCCGCTGCCGCCTGCTGCGGGCGTGAAAACCCAGGTCAGCGTGAGGTTTGCGCCAGCAGATGAGCCGGAGGCATCGAGCGTCAGTTCGTCGGTGCCGCAGTCAAGTTGGCTGGGCGCTTCGATGTACACGACGGGTGCGTTGGCATCCTGCCCGACGGCCACCGAATCGAGGGCCGTGCAGCCGTTGGCCGCATTTTCCACGGTCAAAAAATAGGTGCCCACGCCGTTCACTTGGGGCGTGAGCGTGGTGTCGCCGCTCAGGATGTTGCCCCCGCTCGTCGTCCATTCGTAGCTGAAACCCCCACCAGTGCTGGTTCCGTTGCCATCGAGGCTGAGGGCAGTGCCATCGCAGTCGAGCGTGGCGGGTGGGCCTGCTTGCGCAACGGGCAGGGTGGTGTTGCTGCTCACGGTCGCTGTGGCCGCCGCCGTGCAACTGTTGGTTGTGTCGGTGACGGTGAGGGTGTAGTTCCCGGCACTGCCGACCCAGGGCGTGAGGGTGGTGTCGCCGGAGAGGAAAGTTCCGTTTTGCGAAGCCCAAACAAAACTGAAGCCTGCCCCGCCCGATGAGGCTGAAGCGTCGAGCATCACGGAGTCGGCGAGGCAGTTGATTTGGGCGGGCGTGGCCACCGAAGCGGTGGGCGCTGTGAAATCGGCGGCCACGCTCACCGATGCCGAGGCGGTGCAGCCGTTTTGCGAGTTGGTGATGGTCAAAGTGTACAAGCCTGCCATGTCCACTGTTGCTGTTTGGCCGTTGACGGGGCCGGTGAAATGGCCGTCCGGGGTGGTCCAGGCGTAGTTGAAATTGTTGCCGGTGCTGCTGCCGGTGCTGGTCAGGGTTTGGGTGGAGGCGCTGCAATCGAGGTTGCCCGGCGAATTGATGGCGACGGTGGGCGGTGTGCCGTTGTACCCCACCACCACGATGACGATGGCCGTACATTCGCTGACGGTGTTGGTGACCGTGAGGGTGTACGTGCCCGGCTCGTTCACCACGCAATTGTTGAGGGTGGTGGCACCGCTGACGATGCCGAGGCCGTCCCACAGGTAGGTGATGTTGTTGCCGGTGGTGCTGCCGGTGCCGCTCAGGGTGACGGTGCTGACCGTGCAGGTGAGCGGTGCCGGAGCGCTGCCCATCGCCACAGGCTGCGCGGTGAATTGGTTGACGAATGCGGTGGCCGTGGCCGTGCAGCCGCTGACGGAGTTGGTAACGGTGAGGGTGTACAATCCCTGCTGGTTGACTTCGGGGTTCAGGGTGCCCTGGCCGGAGACCACGCCGAAGCCGGGCTGCCAGTCGTAGCTGATGGTGGTGCCAATGGACGACCCCGTGCCGTCGAGCATGACCGTCGTGCTGACGCAGGTGAGGTCGTCGGGGGCGGCGGCGCTGGCGAGGACGATGTTCGGGTCGTCGAGCACGTCTAAGCTGGCCGACACGATGCAGTTGGTGGGGCCGTTGGCGAGCGTGACGGTGAGGGTGTAGGTGCCGACCTGGTTGACGGTGGCAATGGGCGTGTTGCCGCCGCTGACGATGCCCGGCCCGTTCCACAAGTAGGTGATGCCCGGCCCCGATGAGGAGGCACTGCCATCGAGTTGTATGCCTGCGGGTATGGCGTTGCAGGCCAAAAAGGCGGTTATCGGAACGACTGCATTGACATCTGCGATGGAGACGGTCACCTGGTCGCTGACGGTGCAGGCAGGCCCCATGAAGATGTCGTCGAGGGCGTAGTCGTCGCCAAAAAAACCATTGCCGCTGCCGTTTTGGTCAACGATGCAGAGGGTGGCGGAGGAGGAAGAACCGGAGTACCAGGAGGAGGAAAACTGCTGCCAATTGCAGGTGCCGGTCGCTACGGGGTAGGGGGAGCCTGTTGGCGTACTGTTGACGTAAAACTGCAATTCCGGCGGTGAAATCGGGCTGCACATCGCCCAGGCGCTCATCACGTACCAGGTGTTTTGGGCGACCGGAATGGTTTGGCACCAGACCTGCGACCCCGCCGAGGCATTGCCGTTGATGAGCATCATGTTCCCGGTACCGTTGCCGTAAGTGTGGTCGTCGCAGGGTGGGAAGGTGGCCAGAACCAATGACGGGGACGTTGTAATTGTGTAGGTGCCGGGGGTAATCGGTGTGGCGGAGTACGTGTAGTTGCTGGTAAACCCGGTATTGCCCAACTCAAAACCGGGATTGGTGACGAGGTTCGGGGCTGTCGGGTCGAAGCCCTGAACACTCAGCGTGTACGTGGTGGTGGCGAAGACGGTGGCTGTGGGGTTGAGGATGGTCGGGTCGCTCAGTCCGGTGGGCGGCGTCCACAGGTAGCCCAGGGCGTTGCCGGTGGAACT
>JACRAN010000040.1 GCA_016234735.1 Bacteroidota bacterium
CAATTTTGTACTTGTTCGCACGGGCATTTTTGATGGAAAGAAACTTTTTCGAGGAGGTGCGGTTGGCCCGTTGCTCCCTGATTTTGGCGTAGTCGTTTCTGGTGTCGAGGATGAAATTGCTCCGTGAATTTTCATCGGAAGAAGTCAGTGAGGAAGCCACCGCCACGCTACGGGAGGCATCCAGCACATGCACCACCGGCCCGTCGTACTGCGGCTCGATTTTCACCGCCGTGTGCGTGCGGGAGGTAGTGGCTCCGCCGATGAGCAGCGGCATCGTGAAGCCCTGGCGTTTCATCTCCTTCGCCACATGCACCATTTCGTCCAGCGAGGGCGTGATGAGGCCGCTCAGGCCAATCATGTCCACACCTTCCCGGCGGGCGGTTTCCAGAATTTTATCGGCAGCGACCATAACGCCGAGGTCGATGATTTCAAAATTGTTGCATCCGATCACCACCCCGACGATGTTTTTGCCGATGTCGTGAACGTCGCCCTTCACGGTGGCCATCAGGATTTTGCCCTTCGCTGTCGAAACGCCGCTTTTTTCTTTTTCCGCTTCGATGAACGGGGTCAGGTGCGCCACCGCTTTTTTCATCACCCGTGCGGATTTCACCACCTGCGGCAGGAACATTTTGCCGCTGCCGAACAGGTCGCCGACCACGTTCATCCCGTCCATCAGCGGGCCTTCGATGACGTGCAGCGGCTGCGGGTATTTCAACCGGGCCTCCTCCGTGTCCTCGTCGATGTAGTCGGTGATGCCCCTCACGAGGGCGTGTTCGAGGCGTTTTTCGACCGAGGCATCCCGCCAGGCGAGGTCCTTCAGAATTTGAACCCCGCCGCCGTTTCCTTTTATTTTTTCGGCAAAATCAGTCAGCCGCTCCGTCGCATCCGGCCTGCGGTTGAAAATGACATCCTCCACCATCACCAGCAAATCTTTCGGGATTTCTTCGTAAATCTCCATCATCCCGGCGTTCACAATGCCCATGTCCATGCCCGCCGAGATAGCGTGGTAGAGGAAGGCCGAGTGCATGGCCTCCCGCACCCGGTCGTTGCCACGGAAGCTGAACGAGAGGTTGCTCACCCCGCCGCTGATTTTCACGCCGGGGCAGCGCTGCTTGATTTGGCGGGTCGCCTCGATGTAGTGAACGGCGTACTCGTTGTGCTCCTCAATGCCCGTTGCGATAGCAAAAATGTTAGGGTCGAAAATGATGTCCTCCGGCGGGAAACCGACCTGTTCTGTCAGGATTTTGAAGGCCCTCGCACAGATTTCCACTTTGCGCTCGACGGTGTCCGCCTGGCCTTTTTCATCGAAAGCCATGACGACGGCAGCGGCCCCGTATCGCCTCACAAGTTTCGCCTGGCGGATGAACTCCGCCTCGCCTTCTTTCATCGAAATGGAGTTCACCACGCATTTGCCCTGCACACATTTCAGCCCAGCCTCGATGACGCTAAACTTCGAACTGTCAATCATCACCGGCAGCTTCGCAATGTCCGGCTCGGCCATCACGAGGTTGAGGAACGTGACCATCGCCCGCTCGCTGTCGAGCAGGCCCTCGTCCATGTTCACGTCGAGGATTTGAGCGCCGCCCTCCACCTGCTGCTGCGCCACCGAGAGCGCTGCGGCGTAGTCGCCTTCTTTTATCAGCTTCGCAAATTTGCGGCTGCCTGTCACGTTCGTGCGTTCGCCGACATTGACAAAATTCATGTTCTCCCGAAAGATGAGCGGCTCCATGCCACTGAGCATCGAGTAGTGTTTTTTGGGTTCCAACTGCCTCGGTTTGGCGGCAGCCACATGCTCGGCCATGTGCCGGATGTGGGCGGGGGTGGTACCGCAGCAGCCGCCGACGATGTTCACGAAACCGCTTTCGACAAAATCCTCGATGAAATCGCACATCTCGTGCGGGGTCTGGTCGTACTCGCCAAATTCGTTGGGCAAACCGGCGTTCGGGTAGGCATGCACGTAGCAGTCGGCGATGGTCGCCAATTCTTCGAGGTGGGGCCGCATTTCCCTGGCGCCGAGGGCACAGTTCAGCCCGACGCAGAACGGCCTGGCGTGTTTCACCGAAATCCAAAACGCCTCGACGGTTTGGCCGGAGAGCGTGCGCCCGCTGGCATCGGTGATGGTGCCGGAAATCATGATGGGCAGTTTTACTCCCCGCTCCTCGAACAAAACATCGATGGCGAACAGCGCCGCCTTGGCGTTGAGCGTATCAAAAATGGTTTCCACCAAAAAAATATCCACCCCGCCGTCGAGCAGGCCCCGTGCCTGGTCGTAGTAGGCTTTCACGCACTGGTCGAAGGTGACGGCCCGGTAGCCGGGGTCGTTCACATCGGGCGAGAGCGACAGGGTCTTGTTCAGCGGCCCGAAAGCGCCCGCAATGAATTTCGGATTTCGGATTTCGGATTTCGTGCCAACTGCCAACCCCGAAGGGGCGGACTGCCAACTGCTAATTGCCTTTCGGGCGATTTTGGCGGCAGCGAGGTTGATTTCGTAAGCCAATTCCTGCATCTGGTAGTCCGCAAGCGAGAAGTAGTTGGCGTTGAAAGTGTTCGTTTCGATAATGTCGGCACCGGCTTCGAGGTACCCCCGGTGGATGCTTTCGATGATTTGCGGCTGGGTCAGCACAAGCAGGTCGTTGTTGCCCTTCACGTCCGTGTGCCAGTCGGCGAAGCGTTCGCCCCGGTAGTCCTGCTCCTCCAATTTGTACTGCTGAATCATGGTGCCCATCGCCCCATCGAGGATGAGGATACGTTTTTTGATAGCGTCGTGCAGGGTCGTACTCATTCCGTCAATCGTTTTGGTGTTGAAATGATTTGTGGGAGGATTTTGTTCAAAAATGGCTGGTTGCAGTGGTCGGGCATGGCAAAAGTAGGTATTTCCAAGCCGTTCTGTCAAGAAACAGAAAACCCGCAAGACAGGTCGTAGCCATCTTGCGGGTTTTGAAAACGGAAAGCAGATTTTATCCACCTACCCTCCATCTTTCTTCTTTTTCTTGAACGGGTTCACCTCGTCCAATTTTTTCTTGGCCTCGTCGCCAACCTTGTCCTTCACCTCCTTGCCCGCTTTGTCAGCGGCTTTGCGTGCTTCGGCTTCGGCCTTTTTTTTGGCTTCGGCTTCTAATTTTTCCGCTTTTTGCTTCACCTCTTCCTCCAATTTTTTCTTCTCTGCCTCCACCCTGGACTCGGCTTCGGCCTTGGCCTCGTCCAATTTTTTCTGCGCCTCCTCCTGCACTTTGCTAACCACCGCATCCTTCACCGAGGCTGCCGTACCTTCCGAACCCAAAACTTTGAAGCTGACCTTCGGCTTGGTCAACGTGCCGCCGAGGTTGATTTGCACGTTGACGAACTCCCCGGCATCCACGTTCAGGCCGACTTTCGAGGCTTCCTTGCTCAGGAAATCAAGGCCGGAATTGGCGGCGGCACCGAGCGGGTTCTTGCCGATTTTGGCCCTCGGAATCTTCGCCACGATGTGGTAGTCCATGTCGCCCGTCAGCTTGTGCGAGCCGCCGATTTTCATGTCGATGTCCTGGTACTTTTGGTTGAATTCTTCCAATTGCACGGCCCCATCCTTCACCGTGAACCAGTTTTTGGAGTCTTTCAAGGAAAAGTTTTTGAAGGCGTCCACGTTCAGTTTGTTGCCGATTTCTTCCAGCGGGGCAGCGCCTTTGATGGAGCCGTTCAGCGTGTGGAGCAGCCCGGCAGCGGCCAGTGTTGCCACATCGGGCATCAAATCTTTGGTCAAATCGCTGCTCATCGTCAGTTCCGTGTTGAACTGGCCTTGCAGGTACTCCCCAATCGGCGCAATGATTTTGAAGGTGTTGAAAGTTTTGAAAGCCTGCTGAAAATCAATCTGTTGCAACTTCATCCCCAGGTCGAACTTTGGTTTTTCGTGGTTCTGCGTGTTGTAGCCACCGTCGATTTTCAGGCTGCCGCCGAGCGAATTGGCGGTCAGGTTCGTGAATTTCACCTCCTCGTTGGCCACCACCAGCCCGCCCTTCACGTTTTTCAACTCCATGTTGTCGTAAATCACCGTGCCCATCTGCGCCTCCACCCGCAAATCCATGTTAGCAGGCACCAGCATCGGCTCGCTCGCCGCCGCCGGTGCGGTGGTCGGGGCAGGTGTGCCCTCCGCCGTCATGAACTGGTTGAGGTTCATGTAATTCGAGCGGAGGTTGATGTTGCCACCCAGTTTTTCATTTTCAAATAGGTAGTTCCAGATGTTGGTCAAAACGCCGGAGGTCGAAAAGTCGCTCTCGCCGATTTTTCCGCTCAACTGGCTGACCGTCAGCTTGTTGGGCGTAAAATTCCCCCTCGCCACGAAGTTTTCGATTTTGTAAACATCGTAATCCACTTTGCCCACCGCCGCATCCAGCGTGAAGTCGAATCGGTTGAAAACTTCCTCGTCAGTGGCAGTGGCAGTAGCGGTGGCAGGCTGTGCAGTCGCCTCATCCTCCGTCATCCATTCGTCAGCATTGAAATATTTGGAGCGGACGGTGAAGTTGCCCTTCATCGTTTTTTCCGGTGAAAAATACGCCAGCAAGTTGTCGATGGTGCCGCTGCCGCTGAGGCCGCTCTTGCCGAGTTGCATGTCGAAGCCTGGCACCTTCACATTTTGCGGCGTGAAATCCATTTGCATCGAACCGATTTTCACGGGCGGCAGTCCTTCGGCCACATAGTTCAGGTTTTTCATGGAAGCCGAGCCGCTCATGTCCACATTGGCATAGTCGCCCCGGTCGATGGTGGACATTTTGGTTTTCATCGCCACGTCCATGTTGATGAGGCCGTTCAGCGTTGTGATGCCCTCCATCGGGAACGCCTTGCCGAGTTCGTCGAGGTTCAGCACCCCCTTTATTTTCGTGTCCACGTCGGGGTCGGACATGGGGGTGCGCAGTTTGAAGTAGCCTTCGAGCGGGTTGCTGCCGATTTTCAGGCTGAATTTCGACACGTCCACCAACATCTGGTCGAGGTCGCTGCCGGGGCTGTTCACCACCATGTTCGTGTTGATGTTGGAAATGCCGAGCGGCAGGTCGGGGTAATTCACGTCGCCATAGGCAATGTCGAGGTGGATATTGAAGGCAGGGTACGCCTCCGGCGAAGCACTGTATTTGCCCTTGACCGTGCCTTCGAGTTTGAACGTGCCACCGGCTTTCACACTTTCAAAACCAGCGGTGTACGCGTTCGGAATCATCGAAAGCAACGCCTTGAAATCGCTTTGCGGAGCGCTGAACGTCAAATCCATATCGACATCATTCTCGTTTGGTAACGCTACCCAGCCGTCGGCTTTCAGTTGCAAGTCGTTGATGGTCAGGTCATTTTCTTTCAAAGTGTACTTCGAGTTGGGCAGGTCGATGTTGAAGCCGGCATCGAGTTTCACCTTCGCTTTTTTCAGGTAGCCAATGCCGCCCGACTCGGCGGTCATTTCGGCAATCGCCGTTTTGATGGTCAAGTCAAACACGTCCTGGGTGAAATCGCCCTCGCCGCTGTGGTCGAGGC
>JACRAN010000041.1 GCA_016234735.1 Bacteroidota bacterium
GTTTGACCCAAAACCAGATACGGGCGGGGCTGTTGGATTTGCTGCGGGAAATCGAGCAGCAAGATTTACGGCCTGAAATCAAAGCCGAAGTCGAAAATGCCGTTTCCATCGTGAACAGCAAAAACGTGGTCGCCGGCTCCAACATTTCGGCAGGCGGGAGCGTCGTCATCGGCGATAAAAATGAAACCCACCACCACTACGGCGACCGCAAAATCCCCCGTGCCCTCACGCCCAATCCCTTCCAGCCCGAAGTTTTCATCGGCAGGGAAGATGACCTGCAAGCCATTTACGACCAGCTTTTTACCCCCGGCGGCAACCTGCTGCTGCTCGTCAACGGCGACGGCGGCGTGGGAAAAACCACCCTCGCCTCCAAATATTACCACCGGTACCAGGCCGATTACGCCCACTACGCCTGGGTGTTGAGCGAAAAAAACATGGCTGCCGCCCTGTTGCTGCTCGCCGTGCCCCTCGGTTTGCAGTTCGGCGAGCGGATGCCCACCGCCGAACGTTTGCAAATGCTGCTCGCCGCTTTGGCGGCCCTCGACCGCCCCTGCCTCCTCGTCATTGACAACGCCAACGAACCCGAAGACCTCGAAGCACACTACCTGCACCTCCGGTGCTGCGGCAATTTCCACCTGCTGCTCACCTCGCGCATCACCGAATTCGGGCAGGCGGGGCGCTACCGAATCGAAGGTTTGCCCGAAGGCGAAGCCCTCGAACTGTTCCGAAAATACTGCCCCAAACTCCAGCCCGGAGAGGAGGCGATTTTCAAACAAATCCGCACGGCGGTCGGCGGGAACACCCTCGTGATGGAGCTTTTGGCCAAAAACCTCGCCCTGTTCAACCGCCTCAAAACCCGCTACACCCTCGCCGACCTGCTCGCCGACCTGCAAAAAAAGGGCCTCCTCCACCTCTCCCAATCGCAGGCCGTCCCCACCGATTACCAAAGCCGGGGCGGGGCCATGCGCCGTGAAAAACCGGAGGACATCATCGCCGCCATGTACGACCTCAGCGGACTGCCGCCCGAAGCCGTCGCCCTGCTCTCGGTTTTTGCGGTGCTGCCTGCCGAAAGCATCGGGTCCGCCATGCTCGAAACCCTGCTGCCCGGCACCGCAGACCTCGATGACCGCCTGCTCGACCTCGCCCAAAATGGCTGGATAGACATGAAGGAAGTCAGGTCAGGCGGCGAGCAGTCACCACCGCCTGACGCTGACTTGACTTATTTCAAGTGCAGCCCCGTCGTGCAGGAAATTACCAAAGAAAAAAACAAGGGAAGGTTGCTGGAAGATTGCCGCAGGCTGGTTGATGCCTTGAATAAGGAATTAGACGTGGAGGTAATCCATTTGGACAACTATCAACACTCCACCCAATTTGCCCGCTACGCCGAAGCGGTTGTTGAGGCATTGAACCGGAACGACTATGACTTGGCAATCCTTTGCCAAAACATCGGGAATTTTCATATCGCTACTGGCGAATTAGGCAATGCGATGAGTGCCTATCAAAAAATGGCAGACATCCAATCGGCACTCATTTTCGAAAATCCCGACAACCCGGACTACAAAAACGGCCTGGCCATTTCGTACTCCAAACTCGGCGAGACGCACACCGCACTGGGCGATTTGACTGCCGCCTTGCGGCATTTTGAAGAATTTGCCAAATTGATGGAAGAACTCTACGCCGCCTATCCGCAAAATGTGTCCTACAAAAACGGCCTGGCCGTTTCGTACTCCAAACTCGGCGATACGCACACGGAACTGGGCGATTTGACTGCCGCCTTGCGGCATTTTGAAAAGGACATCGAATTGTCAAAAGAACTCTACGCCGCCTATCCGCAAAATGTGTCCTTCAAAAACGGCCTGGCCATTTCGTACTCCCAACTCGGCGAGACGCACACCGCACTGGGCGATTTGACTGCCGCCTTGCGGCATTTTGAAGAACGTTCCCGATTGGGAAAAGAACTCTACGCCGCCTATCCGCAAAATGTGTCCTTCAAAAACGGCCTGGCCATTTCGTACTCGCAATTGGGGCGGTTTTACAGAGACAAGAAAAACGACAGGGCAAAGGCTCGTTTGTATTTTGAGCAATGTCAGGCGTTGTGGCAGGAATTGGCAAAAGACTATCCGGGCTTTGTGGAATTTCAGCGTAATTTGAATTGGGTGCAAAATGCGCTGGCGGGTTTGGAGTGAGCGCTTCCCAGCGCAGGAGTCTCCCGAAAGCTATCTGCATCAGACCGACACCAGCCATCTGTCACGTCTCCTCCAAAGGAGTCCTGTGGACAGGCGTGGCGGTTCTTTTCCGGGGAACAATGCTCTTTCCCACCGTCGCTCATCGGCAAAAGACAGCCGCACCGCTGAACGGTTTGGAAACATGCCCGGAACTTCCTTCCTTTGTTGATCAAAATACCTTAAAATGATTGCTACAACTGCCGTGGACGAAATCGTAAATTTCATTGCCAGCGAAAACCCCGCTCGTGTGCTCGCTTTCAAAGCTTCGGAAACTACCCGGAAAAGAGTATTCGATTTGATAGCCAAATCAAAAAGTGGCAACTTAACCGAACGGGAACAAGCTGAACTTGACCACTTTCTCACGTTGGAACACCTGATGCGCCTCGCCAAAATCCGGGCTTACCAAATGCTCCACGCATGAGCCGCTACGTCTCCGGCAAAAACCGCCGTGTTGTCAAAGAAAGAGCCTTCCATTGCTGCGAGTATTGCAGGGTTCCTGAGTTGTTTTCTTTCATTGGATATGAAATTGACCACATCGTTTCCATGAAACACGGCGGAACAAATGAACTCGAAAACCTTGCCTGGGCTTGCGCCATTTGCAACATCAACAAAGGAACTGACGTCGGCACTTTCCTCCTTCCCTCCCTCCTCTTGGTTCGCTTTTTTAATCCCAGAATTGACCTTTGGGACGAACATTTCGAGGTTTCTGGGGCGTTGATTTTGCCAAAAACGGAAATTGGCGAGGCGACTGTCAAGATTTTTCAGTTCAACCAGGTTGACCGTCTCCTGGAACGGGAAATGTTGGTCAATGCCGGTCTTTTCCCCCCTCCAAACTTTTCGCTCGTTAATTGATTTATCCCGCTGGCGCAAGGTCTTCTTTTGAAAATTAACAAAACGACACCGCCAGTGTCTCCCGATGACCATCGGAACCGCCCGGCTACCCTCTGGGGCTGCCCTCGTGCCGTCCGCAAGTCGCATCCGAAGCTATCGGATTGCGAGAACGGGGGCCGCCGGAATTTTTGAAGTGGTTGTTTTCCAAAAAGAAATGGGGCGTTGCCCCGCCGGGGCATCCCAAACGCCTGTTTTTCAATCATTTAGATGGGAACCTGCCGTTTGAAAAATCCCGAATGACACCTGTTTTTTATCCCCCTCACTTCGTATAAAAATGAGTAACCGGAATGTCCACTGCGAGGATGAACCCGAGCCGCCAGGCTTTGGTGGTTTCGATGTCCAGCCCAAGGGCGGGGTCGATTTTGCGGAGGTTCGGGCCGAGTTGGGCGCCCACGCCCACCGACACCGGGATGTTGTTGCCGAAGCCGTAGATGGTGTAGAAGCCGGGGGCGATGATGTTTTCAAATTTCAAGTCGGGGATGCGCTCCGTCTGGTTGGAGAAGCGGTAGGCGAAAATGGCCCCCACGTCGATGACCTGGGTGAAGAAGCTGATGCTGCCCGCATCGCGCAGGCCGATGTTGAAGTCGATGCCGAGCGGGGCGTAGGTGCCCACCACGTTTTTGTCGTCGAGCGCATCGTCCACTTCTTGTTGCAGGTCGTTTTCCCAGCCCGCCGCAATGCCGCCGTAGGTGTTGAGCGACACGCTCCAGTCCGACTGTTTTTTCATCCTCGAACTGCCGGGGGGCAGGGCGAACAGCTCGATGGCCGCCGCCACCTCCTGCGAATTCCTCGCCTCGGCCACGTTGGCGATGAAGTTGACGTGGCGCAGGAACTGTTTTTTGAACTTGAAATCATCCTCGCTCAACACCTCGGTGAGCAGGCGGGTGAGGTTGGTCACGGCCAGCGTGTAGCGCTCCTGCCGGACGTTGAACTCCAGGTCGAACAACTGCCGCAGCACGGTGAACACTTTCCGCTCCATCGTGTCGGCTTCGGCGGCGGGGAATTTGATTTTGCCGAACTCGACCGGCTTGCCGCCCTCGATTTTCCAGTCGGGCAAAATGACCTGCTGCCGGAAGTTGCGGGTATTTTCCAAAAAGTCGAACAGCATCCCGGCGAAGCGCTGGTACTCGTCGTTGAGCACGATGCCAGTGGGTGCTTTTTCGAGCAGGTTTTTGAAATTATTTTCGAGCAGTTTGCCCGTTTGCGCCAGCGAAACCAAGTAGTTGCGGAGCGAAACGGGGGCCTGCGTCATCGTGGCCATTTTGCCCAAAACACCCCGGAACTCGGTGCCGTTGCTGAACCGGAGGCCCTGCCCCTGCTGCCAAAGCAGGCCGAGGTAGAGGTAGGTGTGCGAGATGTCCCGCATCCCGATGCTGATGTCTTCCGAGGCAACCCAGCCGTCGCCGGCCGGCCCGGTCATGGAGTTGGCCATCAGGCGGAGGGTGCGTATGCTCATGGCCATGTCCTGCATGGCATGGCGTGTTTTTTCGTTTTGAATGTCCGGCCAGCGCAGGGGGTCTTGCAGGGAGGCCGAGGTGGACAAAAAGTCGAGGATGTCCGCCGGGGCTTTGGCGTCAATCATCATCTGGGAAGTGGCGAGCAGGTCTTCCAGCACGATGCGGTACTCGGTTTTTTTGATAAATTCGGTGTTCAGCGAAAACTCCCGGACGTTCATCGGCAGCACTTTCAGGTCTTTGAGGAAGCCCTCCCGCAGCGTTTCGATGTAGGCGTTGTAGTTGTAAATTTCGGAGCCGATGACGTAAAGCAAGTCGAAAGTGGCGGGGAACAGCGCCCGGTAGGCGGGTTGCTTGTCCATCGCCTTGCGCAACCCGTCGAAGAAGGCGGCGTTGAGTTCTTCCTTCGTCCGTTTCACGAGGAAAATCGCCAGCCCGTCGGCGAGGTTGGTGATGAAATTGCCGCCGGACAACCCGCCGCCCAGGTTCGGCACCCCCTCGCCCTTCATGCCGGGGACAAAGGTGCTGCCGAAGTCCTGCTGGGCGTACTGGTTCAGCGAAATGAAGGGGTTTCCCTTGAAACATTCCGTCAGGTTAACTTTCGATTGGCCGCCGATGGAGGTGACCGCATCGGGGCAGTATTTGGCGACGATGGCCATGATGGCCTGTTCGTCCACTTCCGTCGAGTTGTCCACCTCCGCCCGGAACAGCAACGGGTCGAACTCGAAGTATTTGTTCAACTCCACAGCATCCTGCCAGGCATTCTGGGCGGCAGCCAGGTTGAGAAAACAGAAGAAAAAGCTGGGAATGAGGATTGTTTTCATGTTTTGAAATTTTTGCGAAATATACTACACTGGATAGGATTGGAGAACGGATGAAACGGATGGTGCGGATTGGAACGGATTTTTTTTGCCATTGAGGTTCAGGGTTGCAGTGATTTTTGATTCTTCAAAATTGCTCTAATTTTTCGCTGTAAAAAAACAAAAAATCCGTTCCAATCCGCCAAATCCGTTTCATCCGTTGTCCAATCCTATCCCGCGCTCTTTTTCAAATACGCCACCACCGCCTTCCGTATGTCGCTCCGCAAA
>JACRAN010000056.1 GCA_016234735.1 Bacteroidota bacterium
TCGGCGTCGAGGTGGTTGGTCGGCTCGTCGAGCAGCAGGATGTCGGGTTCGGAGAGCAGCAGGCGGGCGAGTGCCACCCGTCGGCGCTCGCCACCGGAGAGGACTTTGACTTCGGCATCGTCGGGCGGGCAGCGCAGGGCGTCCATCGCCCGGTCGAGTTTGTGGTCGAGTTCCCAGGCGTTGTTGCTTTCGAGGATGTCCATCAGTTCGCCCTGCCGCTCGATGAGGCGGTTCATCTCGTCGTCGCTCATCGGCTCCGCAAACTTGGCGTTCACCTCGTTGTACTCGTGCATGAATTTCATCAGGTTGCCCACGCCTTCTTCCACGATTTGGCGGACGGTTTTCGTTTCGTCAAGTTCCGGCTCCTGGGGCAGGTAGCCGATTTTGTACTGTTTTTCAAATTCGATTTTGCCCTGGTAGTTCTGGTCAAGCCCGGCGATGATTTTCAGCAGGGTGGACTTGCCGCTGCCGTTGAGGCCGAGCACACCGATTTTTGCACCGTAAAAAAAGGAGAGCCAGATGTTTTTCAGCACCTGCTTGCTGGGCGGGAACGTCTTGGAAACGCCCGACATGGAAAAGATGATTTTGTTGTCAGCCATTACTTGATTTCGGATTTCGGATTTGCGATTGCGGATTGGGGCGCAAAAATGGGGCAAGTTTTTGACAAAAAATGGGTGAAAATGAGGCGGGTCAGGAGCGTTCCTTGTCGATTTTGCGAAGCTGCTCGATGTCTTCCAGGTCTTTGGGCCTGCCGGTGGCCTGTTTTTCTTTCAGCAGGTCGGCAAGGTGAATGACGGGAATTTCGAGCGACTCCACCTGGATTTTTTCAGCTTTTGAAAAACAGGCGGGAAAATCATTTGCCGAAAAAAGGGAAAGGTGCCCCATGATTTCCACTTTGAAACCGTTTGGCAGATGGAAACCCGACCAGCCCGGTGCCCATTCCATGTCGGCGAGCAGTTCGCCCCCGGCAATGCCCGCTGCGGCACAAGCCGAGCCGAGCGCACGGCGGTTTTCGGGGGTGTCGTGTACCCAGAGGTCGAGGTCGCCGGTGTTGCGGGCATGGCCGTAGGCATTGACGGCGAAGCCGCCGACGAGCAGATACTCGACCCTGTGTTCGCTCAGTTTTTCGAAAAAATCGTGGACGGCTTGGTAGATATTCGTCATGGCGGGAGGTTGGTCATTTGCCGTAGTTGTTTTCCGAAGGGCGTTGGAAAGTTCAATCAAATCGGTCAGGTAGCGCAGTTGCTGGCTGGCTGGCCGACGCATGGCCCGGCGAAGTTCCGCTTGTTCGACCTGCTCGGCGGTCAGTCCTTTGTAATTGAAAATTGTGGCGACGGGCATGGTTTTCAAAGTAAAAAGTACAAGGGCAAAAGTAAAAAGTAGGGGCCGATGTGCTGCTACTTTTGCCTTTTTACTTTCTCCTTTTTACTTGTCCCGCCTACTTCACCGACAAATCCAGCGCCCGCAGCCGCCATTTCCTTGCTTCGCCCCGACTGTTTTTGGTGATGCGGTAGGTGCGGTGCCTGAACAGCTTTTTTATCAAAAAACCAGTAGCAACCGAGGTTGCTGCAGGGACAAGTACGGGAGAAGCATCAACGCTGCCACCATCCACCAATTGGTCAATGACAGAGAAAACCGCCCATGCCGCCCCAAAATTGTAAAGCTGGTTGCCCATGGCCCTCGACCAGCGGCCACGGTTGAAGGTGCGAAAAGCTACGATGCTGTCCACTTCCACGTGGCCGTTGGCGAAAATCAGCACCTGCCGCTCGTAGGAAATATCGTCGATGACGCGGGTGTACCACTGGCCGTTACTGAGTCGGAAAGTGACCTCGTCGCCGGGGGAATACTTGCGGGTCTTGGGGCTGCGGGTATTTTCGAGTTGCAGGAATTTCTGACCAAAAACGGCTCCTGCCGGGAAGAGCAACATCAGAATCAGCAGAGTGTTGCGCATGTTGAAAACTGATTGGTTCATTGACAATTTTTATGGAATATCTTTTTGATTGACGATCGATGATTACATGATTGTTGATTTATGATGCAATGGCTTGATGTTTTTTGGCTGATGGTTGAAATCAGTCATCGTAAGTTCTAAAATTTACCATTCCATCAACAATCATGTAATCAGCGATCAGCAGTCGTCAATCAACCTCCCACAAGAATTGTCAAAGAACGAAATGATTTTCAGGAAAGTGGCTGCCCGTCCCCCGGCGGGTTGGCGGCGGGCGAAATATTTTTTTTGAAAAAAAGATGGACCATCGTCTGCATGGCCTTCTCAATCTGCGCCATCGGCAGGTCTTCCTTCGCCACAAAAAGCACCAGGAAAGCGAACTGCCGCTCCGTGCCTTCCAGCTTGCGGTAGAGCCGGTGCTTGTTGAGCCGCCAGGCTTCCCGCACCTTGCGTTTGATGCGGTTGCGGGCCACGGCGGACTTGAAGTTTTTTTTCGCCACGCTCACCGTGAACTGCACGGGCGCACCGCCCGGCTCCGCCTCTGGCGGATGCTCCGACCAGAAGAGCCGCAGCGGGTACACGCCGAACGACTGGCCGCCCTTGAACAGGCCGCCGATGACTTTCAGGCTTTTGAGCCGCTCCGCTTTTTTGAAGGTAAAATCTGCCATCGGAGGCGAAGTTGGGGAAATTTTAGCACTGCGCAACGGCAATAAAAAAGCCAATAGCCAAATGCCAACGGCCAAATTCATTTTACCTACCTTTGCTCTTTATTTTTGAAAAACTTAGCATGGGTGCGAGAAATGAAGAAGCCGTCATCGAGGAAGTGAAAAAACGCTTTGCTTCCCATCTTGAGCAGAATGCCTTCCGCAAAACGCCGGAACGCTTCGCCATTTTGGAGGAAATCTACCGCCGCAGCGACCACTTCGATGCAGAAGCGCTGTACATCCACATGAAAAACCAGAGCTACCGGGTGAGCCGGGCCACGGTTTACAACACCCTTGACCTGCTGGTGAACTGCGACCTGGTGAAGCGCCACCAGTTCGGCAAAAACCTGGCGCTCTATGAAAAATCTTACGGCTACAAGCAGCACGACCACCTCATCTGCGAAAACTGCGGCAGGGTGTTCGAGTTCTGCGACCCCCGCATCCAGCAAATCAAGGACATGATGGGCGAGTTGCTCAAATTCAAAATCACATACCACTCGCTGAACCTCTACGGGGAGTGCAACGGTGCTTGCGAGCGCACTGTAAAAAAGGATTTGAGGGATTGAGGGTTTGAGGATTTGAGAGTGCCAAGCGCTGCCCTGAATCCTCAAACCCTCAATCTCTCAATCCCTCAAACCCTCAATAATGACGATAGACGTAATCCTCGGCCTCCAGTGGGGCGACGAAGGGAAAGGAAAAATCGTGGATTTTTTAGCGACGGAATATGACATGGTCGCCCGCTTTCAGGGTGGCCCGAACGCAGGGCACACGCTCAAATTCGACGGCAAAAAATTCGTCCTGCACACGGTGCCGTCCGGCATCTTCCGAAAGAACCTGCTCAACCTCATCGGCAACGGCGTGGTCATTGACCCCATCACCCTGCGGCGAGAATTGGAGAACCTCGACAGTGTCGGGGTGGAGTACAGCAGCCGCCTGCTGGTGGCCAAAAAAGCCCACCTCATCCTGCCCACGCACTGCCTGCTCGACGCTGCTTCGGAGGCTGCCAAGGGGGTGGAGAAAATCGGCTCGACGCTCAAAGGCATCGGCCCGACCTACATGGACAAGACCGGGCGCAACGGCCTGCGGGTGGGCGACATCCTGCTCAAAGATTTTACCGAAAGATATAACTCGCTGAAAAACAAGCACCTGGGCTTGTTGCAGGCGCTGCCTTCGGTGGAGTTTGATCTTGCTGCCGTGGAGAAACGCTGGTTCGATGCACTCGAAATCCTGCGTTCGCTGCATCTCGTGGATGGCGAATATTTCATCCATCAAAAATTGGCCGAAGGCAAAAAAATCCTTGCCGAAGGTGCCCAGGGTTCCATGCTCGACATCGACTTCGGCACTTACCCCTTCGTCACCTCGTCGAACACGGTGACGGCGGGCGTGTGCAGCGGCCTCGGCGTGGCACCGCAGCGCATCGGGCAGGTCATCGGCATCACGAAGGCGTACTGCACGAGGGTGGGCGGCGGGCCGTTCCCCACCGAACTTTTGGACGAAACGGGCGACTTCCTGCGGGCGGAGGGTGCCGAATTTGGCTCCACCACCGGGCGGCCCCGCCGCTGTGGCTGGATTGATTTGCCGCAGTTGAAATACACCATCATGCTCAACGGCGTTACGCAGTTGGCCATCACGAAAATCGACGTGCTGAACAAATTCGCCGAAATCAAAGCGGCCATGCACTACCGCTACGATGGGCAGGTGAGCGACCAGTTGCCCTACGACCTCTGCGGCGGGGCGGTCGAGCCGGTGTACGCTTCGTTCGGGGGCTGGCAGCAATCGCTGGAGGATGCCAAAGACTTTGACGATATGCCTGCGGCAGCGACGACGTATCTCGCCGCGCTGGAAAACTACCTCGGAGTGCCGGTGACGATTGTCTCAACGGGGCCGGAGCGCAGTAGTTTGATTTTGAAGGAGGCAGGTGTGGCTGTGTGAAACCATTGCTGAAAATCATTGACCCATGCGTTTTTCCAACCTTCTTTTCGCACTGTCGCTGGCTGCCTGCACCCCTGGCGGCCCGGTCGATGTGGGCGGTGTGCGGGTGGATGCCAACCTGCGGGCACTGGCGGACGAGCAGCACTTCGACTACACCGGCCATCTTTCCAAAACGCTGAAAAACGATACCACTTCGTTGGCGCAATTGCTCTCGTTCGATGCCGGGCAGGACAGCCTGGTCGCTACCGGGCATGGCCATGTGCTGAGGGCGGTGCTGGAAAAATTAGGCGATTCGCATTTTTCAAAAAACCTCGCTGCCCTGCCGGAAGACGTGCGGCGCAGGGTTTGGGCAGCGTTGGAGCAGGCAGGCGCTGCATCGCTTCAAACGACGGCCCCACTAACCTTCAAGGTGGTCATGCCTGCCACGGAGCCGACGGAACACCGGGGGCTGTACGTTTTTGACCCCAAAAACAGCACGTTCCGGGATTGTGCCGAGCCGGATGCGAAGTATGTGACCATTGATGAAACGGACGGTGACCTGGAAAAAAACTACCGCCGACTGCTGAAATTCCCCTACCCGTACCAGCCGGTTTTCGCCGAGGTGAAAGGTTTTAAAACCCCGTATTTCGGCAACCGGGACTTGTCCGGCGATTTTGCAGGCTTTTTCATCGTGACCGAAATCCTCGATTTGGAGGTGAAAAACTACCGCAACACTTGCATCCCCTACGACCTCTGGGCGATGGGCACGGAGCCGTTCTGGTACGCACAAGTCTCTGAGGCCGAGGGAGTTATCGAGTTCAGGGGCATGGACGACGAGCGGACGAAGGTGTTCAGCTACCAGCCGCCCATCCAGGATGACAGCCTGAAAATCTACACAGGGGTGAACCAGGACAGCGGTGACAACATCCGCATCGAAGTGTCGGAAAACGGGCCTTGCAGCGACGGCATGTCGGATATCAAGTATCGCCTCTCGGTGCGGATGACGATGAACGGCAAGGAATACAACGGCTGCGGCATCCCGTTCGAAGCGGCTGCCGAAACCGGAGAGGAAGCAGGTGGGAATTGAAATTTGACCTTGATTTTCTTTTGAAAAACAATTGACAACAAATTACATTTACGCCGAATTGAACCAAATTTAATACAGCAAATCTTCATTCATGCCTTTGGCCCCACTGCTTTCGGCATGAATGATTCTACAAGCCACCTGAGGCTACCGCCGTGAACCTTCGAAGTTTCTTCACTACCAAAAGCTCCCTCCGCCCGTTCCAACGAATTGTCGATAACCTGGTTTTTGCGTTCGCCATTGCGGGTTTTTTGGCGGTTTTTCTCGACATCGCCGACATTCACAGCGAGTGGTACGCCTTCTTCGATACTTTGTACCATGTTACTTTGGCCATTTTCCTGCTGCTGTTCGGTTTCCGGGCCTACCTGAACCGTTTTTTCTTCAAAAAAAAGCGGGAGCAGTGGCTGGCAGTCTTGGAGTTGGTGTTCATTGCCATTTTGCTGCTCGCCCAATCTGACATTGGGTTGTTTGACAGTCTGAGCTCCCGCGAGTTCCTCCAATTAGCCATTTCTGTCATCTTCATGGTGGAAATTTCGCAGCGCAGTCTCCAGCTTGAACAGATTAAAGTGAACCCGGCGCTGCTGTTCATTTTCAGTTTTCTTATCATCATCATCATCGGTGCATTTGCGCTCATGCTCCCGATTTCCACCACGACGGGCAACCTGGGTTTTATCGATGCCATTTTCACCAGCACCAGTGCTGTTTGCGTCACTGGGCTGGCAGTAGTGGACACAGGCACTTATTTCACCCGCTTCGGGCAGAATGTTCTCCTCGCCCTGATTTCGCTGGGCGGCGTGGGCGTGATGACTTTCACGAGCTTCTTCGGCGTATTTTTCAGAGGCGAAACTTCTTTTAGGAACCAAATAATTTACAAGGATTTCACAGGGGAGGAAAGGCTGAAGAATGTTTTTTCGACCATCATAAAAATCGTCACGTTTGCTGTTGGCGTTGAAATAGTGGGTACCGCCGTCCTGTTTTCGTGCATTGGCCCGGATGATGTTCCGGGCGGCACCGGAGAACGGCTCTACTTTTCGTTTTTTCATGCCGTATCTGCCTTCAACAATGCGGGCTTTCAGTTGCGGGCCGACGGCTTGTACGATGTGTCGCTCCGGGAGAATCATTTCTTCCATACGATTGTAGCGTTCCTCATCATTTTTGGTGGGTTGGGGTTTTACATTTCCTTCAACATCGTCGATTATTTCCGGCAACGGTTTCGTGCCCGTGCCCGCCAGCTAATCCTGGGCGAACCGTACCAGCACGTGCCCTGGGTGATCAATTTCAACACCCGCATCGTGCTGCGCACCACGGCCATCCTGCTCGTGGTTGGCACCATCCTGTTTTTTATCACAGAATACAATGCCTCGCTCAAAGAACACGGCGACCTGGGCAAGTGGCTGACGGCATTTTTCCTGAGCGTGACGCCCCGCACGGCAGGCTTCAACAACATCGACATGGCCGCCCTCACCCGGGAGGGCATCATGGCTACCCTGCTGCTGATGTGGATTGGTGGTTCGCCCGGTTCTACCGCAGGCGGTATCAAAACCTCGACCATCGCCGTGGCGACACTGGGCATTTTTAACATCGCACGAGGCCGCCGCCACGTCGAATTTGCCAGGCGGGAGGTAGCCAACGAATCGTTGCTGCGGGCATTCATCGTCATTTCGCTTTCTTTGATAGCCCTCGGGTTTTCGACCCTGGCGGTCGGATATTTTAACCCGGAACTTAGCTTCGAGATAGTCGTATTTGAGTGCTTCTCCGCCTTTGGCACGGTGGGGTTGTCCCTTGGGATTACTGCCAAACTGACCACAGCCAGCAAAATCGTCGTCTCGCTCACCATGTTCGTCGGGCGGGTCGGTGCGTACACGTTGCTGCTTGGTTTATTGAAAAAAGCAATGGACTCAAGGCACTATCGTTATCCGGTTGAAAATGTGATTATTACGTAATTCTGGAATTGGGAATTAGAAATTGGTTATTCTTCTCAATTTCTAATTCCCAATTCCCAATTCCACAGCAATGAAATTTATCATCATCGGTTTGGGCAACTTCGGTGCTTCATTAGCCATCAAGCTTACGGAAATGGGCCACGAGGTGATCGGCGTGGACAAGCGACAGGAAAAAATCGAAGCCGTCAAAGACCGCCTCACCTTCACTATCTGCTTAGATTCCACCAACCCGGCTGCCATCAAAAACCTGCCCGTCGAGGAGTCCGACGTGGTCATCGTGGCCATCGGCGAAGACGAAGGCGCTTCCATCCTCACCACGGCACTCATCAAGCAGAACAACCCCAAGCGCCTCATCGGCCGGGCCATCACGGTGCTGCACCACAGCGTGCTGGAAGCGATGGGCGTGGACGAAATCGTACACCCGGAGGAGGAGGCCGCCTACCGCCTCGCCAAGCGCCTCGAACTGCACCAAATCATCGATTCCTTCGAGATTTCAGAGAAATATTCGATTTATGAAATCACCGTCCCCAGCGACCTGGCTGGCAAAACCATTGGCGAGAGTGAGTTCCGCCAGCGTTACAACATGAACATCATCACCATCATTCGGAAGAAAAAACGCAAAAACATACTCGGCGTGACCCGCGAGGTGAAGGATGCCATCGGTGTCGTGATGCCGGACACCATGCTCCAGGAGGGCGACCTGCTGGTTGTTTTTTCGAAGAAAGAAGATTTGGACATGTTCCTCAATGGATGAGGAATCAGGGATGAGGAATCAGGGATGAGGGGAGCAGTATCCAATCAAGCACAGGTTTTTATCACCGGCCAATTTCGCAATCAAAAAACGCGGACAGCACCTCGCCCGCCAGGCGGTGGCCGTTTTCATTCCAGTGCCAGTCATTTTTAAAGTAAAAACGGATGGAAGTATCCGCCTGCACCTGCTCCGCAAACGCAAGCACGGGATGGATGAATGGGATTTGCAAGCTGTCGCACACCGCTTGCAAACGGCGGCGGGGCAGCGTCGCATCCACCTGCTGTTCGCCGAGCGAGTATGTCCGCAAAAAATCCTCCCAAGTATCGGGGTGTACCTCAATCTTTTCAGGGATATAAAAAACCAGCAGCCGGCTATCGGCAGCCGCCGTTTTTTGTTGCAGGCGGGCGAGCAGCGCTGCCGTGCGCTGCCAGGCATCCTGCATTTCAGGCGAGGTTGCAGTCTGGTAAATGCGCCATTCATCTGGAACACCCTGCCCGTCGGAGGCGTAGCGAAGGTTGTCCCGTGCGTTTTTCAGCCGCCGCACTAATTCGGAGTTTGCCAGCAGCCAGTCTTTCGTTTTTGAAAAAAACGGCCTCGATTCGAGGCGCGGCACCGGCACGTTGGTCAGGCGCAGGCTGTCGCCACTGGGCACGTAGCGCGGCTTGAACCCCCGGTCGTAGTAGCGGGATTGGAGGTTGAACCAGGGGTCGTTCACACAAAACAGCAGCACCGTCGCATCGGGCCAGTACTGTACGCCCTCCTGCTCGAAGTACAGCACCTCCTGGTCAGTGGAGTAGCCGCCGGTGCCCGTGTTGATGACTTCGTAGCGCTGGTCGGGGCATTTTTCGTGCAGTTTTTTCTTGAGGATTTCCGAAAACAAATCTTCAAAATCCACCGTGTAGCCTTCGGCAAACGAATCGCCCAGCACCATGATGCGGTACTCGCCGCTGTCCTTCGCCAGCGGGTACTCCAGCCCCCGGATGCCCTGCGAGTTGATGTGCTCCACCACCTCGTACTCCGCCGTTTTGTGGTGGCCGTCGGCGTTGGGCACCTTCCGCCAGCCCAACAGCGGGTCGTATTCGCAGTAGAGTTGGTGGTGGTTGAAGCCCTCCTTCGGCCTGGCAATGGCCCGCAGCACCAGTTCGCCCAGCAGGAGGCTGACGGCAGTGGATGCGAACAGCAGGAGGAGGTTGTTTTTTTTAAACATTTTGGCGGTGTTTCAACGAAGTTCAAAGGTAGCGCCATCGGCTTAAAAAGTTCCTACCTTTGCCGCCCGTGAGCAACCTCGACCGCATCCTTGCCCTGTACCGTGACGACAAGCGAACGCAAAAACTCGTTGAATCACTCCGTTCGCCTACCGTCAACCGTCCACCGTCCACCGTGCACCTCCAAGGATTGGCCGGTGCGCAGGAAGCCTTTGCCCTGGCGGGAACGTACCTCGCCGACCCCCGCCCGCAACTCTGGATTGCCATCGACAAGGAGGAGGCCGCCTACCTGCAAAACGACCTCGCCAACCTCCTCGAAAAAAAGCCCGTGCGGTTCTTCCCCGACTCGTTCAAGCGGCCCATGTACTTCGAGGAACTGAACACTGCCAACGTGCTGGAACGCACCGAAGCCATCAATCGGATTTCGGATTTCGGATTTCGGATTTCGGATTCCCCCGACCCCCAATCCGCAATCCGCAATCCGCAATCCGAAATCCTCGTGACTTACCCGGAGGCGCTTTTTGAAAAAGTGGTGGCTCCGTCGGTGCTCGAAAAAACCCGCATCGAAATCACCACCGGCCAGCGGATGGACGTGGATTTCATCATCGAAATGCTCATCGACTACGGTTTCCGGCGGGAGGATTTCGTGTACGAGCCGGGCCAGTTCAGCATCCGGGGCGCCATCGTCGATATTTTTTCCTACGGAAACGACTACCCCTACCGCATCGAACTCTTCGACGAAGATGTAGAGAGCATTCGCACCTTCGACCCGCTGACGCAGCTCTCCGTGCAGAACATCGGGCGGGTGAGCATCGTGCCGAACATCAACACCAAGTTCAACCGGGAGCAGAAGGTGTCGCTGCTGAGTGTGCTGGCACCGAACACGGTCATCTGGGTAAAAGATTTCAACGCTTTGGAGGAAAAGCTCCAACTCTGTTTTGAAAAAGCAGAAGAGTTTGCCAAAAACCTGCCCCTGATGGACGAAAGCGAACTCGGTGAAATTTTCCGGGATCGGGCGTTCATCAGGCCCCACGAGGTGGTGGAGGAGGTGAAAAAATTCCCCATCGTTTTAGTTGGCAGTTCGACAGTTGGCGGTGGGCAGTCAACCATCAACAATCAGCAATCAACAATCAATTACTCCTCCAAGACCCAACCCAGGTTCAACAAAAATTTCTCGCTCCTCATCGAAAACCTGAA
>JACRAN010000042.1 GCA_016234735.1 Bacteroidota bacterium
ACGAGCAATCCATCGTCACTTCCCAGAACTTGATTGACCTCAACTACCTCACCCTCAAGGAGTTGATGCAACTCGACCCCGCCATCGAAATCAAAGTGGAGCGCCCCGAATTCACCATTCCTGCCGATGCCAACCCAGAGGCATTGACTTTCGGAGAACTGTACAGCGCTTCGTTGGGGACGCAGCCACAGGTACGGGCGGACGAACTTCGGCTGGAAAGTGCCGAGGTCAGTGTGGATTTGGCGAGGTCGGGTTTCTACCCTACCCTGTCCCTGTTCGGCGGGCTGGATTCCCGTTGGTCAGGTGCCTCCAAATTGTACGAAACTGAAACGGTGACGGAGACGGTGACCCAAACTTTTTTCATCCCATCCACCCAAACTTCCTTGGATGTGCAGTACGATGTGCCAAACGTAAGTTTCAATCAGCTTCCTTACAGTTATTTTGACCAATTGCAGGATAATTTTGGTCAAAATATCGGGGCCAGCCTCCAGATTCCGCTGTACAGCAATGGCCGCAACAGTATCGCCGTCGAGCAGGCGAAGGTGGGCATCCTGAACGCCCGTGTGCAGGCGGATTTGACCAAACAGCAGTTGAAAAACGACGTGCAGCAGTCGCTGGCCAGTGCCCGTGCGGCCCGCCGCACGCTCGATGCTTCGCAGAAATCGATGGATGCTGCCAAGGTTGCTTTTGAAAATGCGGAGAAACGCTTCCAACTCGGTGCCATCAACAACCTGCAACTGCTCACCGCCCGCAACACCTACGACATCGCCCAAACGAACCTGATTGTTTCAAAATACGACTACCTGTTCCGGCTGAAAATCCTCGATTTTTACCTCGGAAGGGAAATAAAACTTGATTGATTGCTGATGGTTAGTTGTTGATTGTTGAACAACAATCAACAATCAGCAATCAACAACCATTAGAATTCACCACCAACTTTTATCCATCATGGCAGCGAAAAAGAGAAAGAACACCCTGATTTTTGTACTGATTGGCCTGCTTGCGGTGCTGATTGTGGCCGCAGTCATCAAAGGGAAAAACCGCAAAACCGGCGAAACGGTGGAAGTAGAAAAGTCCGAACTGCGCACCATCCGGGAAACGGTGGAAGCCAGCGGCAAGGTTTTTCCGAAAACGGAGGTCAAAATCAGTTCCGATGTTTCAGGCGAGATTGTCGAACTGTACGTGCAGGAAGGCGACAGCGTGACCGCCGGGCAGGTGCTGGCACGGGTGGACCCGGAGGCCTACAACTCCCAGGTGGAGCGGGCCGCTGCCGGGGTGAACAGCTCCAAATCGGGGTTGGCCAATGCGAAGTCGCAAATTGAAGCGGCCATTGCGCAGCAGGAACAACTCGAAACGCAACTTGCCAACGCACGGGACATCCACAAGCGGAATGAAAAACTGTTCAGGGAAGGTGTGGTTTCCCAGCAGGATTTCGATGCTTCGCTGACGAATGTCCGCACACTGGAATCCAACGTGCGGGCTGCACAGGCAAACGTGCGCTCCGCCCAGCAAAGTGCCAATTCATCGGAGTACCAGATAAAAAGCGCCGAAGCCTCGCTGAGAGAAATCAGCACGAGCCTGAAACGGACGACGATTTACGCCTCCATGAGCGGTATTTTATCGAAACTCAACGTGGAAAAAGGCGAGCGGGTGGTCGGTACTTCAATGATGGCCGGTACGGAAATCATGCGCATCGCCGACCTGAAAGCAATGGAAGTGCAGGTGGAAGTCACCGAAAATGACCTCCCACGCATTGCACTCGGCCAGACCGCTGAAATTGAAATCGATGCCTACCTCGACCGGAAATTCACGGGCAAGGTGGTAGAAATCGCCCACACGGCCAACAACCTCGTCAGTTCCGCCACCGGCTCGGTGAACCTGACGACCGACCAGGTCACGAACTTCATCGTCACCATCGACATCGACCCGGCATCGTACCATGATTTGGTGAAACCAGGCAAACCCTACCCCTTCCGCCCCGGCATGTCGGCCTCGGTGGAGATTCAGACCAAAACGGTCGAAAGCGTGGTCGGTGTACCCATTCAGGCAGTTGGTACCCGCGATAGGGAGAAAAAAGACGAAAAAGCCAAAGCCAAACCCGTCAATCAGGAGGAGGCTTCCTCCATGAACGACGAGTTGGACGAAGTGGTTTTTGTACTGATGGCGGGCGACACCGTTGACATGCGGAAGGTGAAAACCGGCGTTCAGGACAATGACTACATCGAAATCACCGAGGGCATCAAAGAAGGCGAGCAGGTGGTGACAGGCCCCTACGCCGCCGTTTCCCGTAAGCTCAAGCAAGGTTTGGCTGTGCAGATTGAAACGGAAAAAGACAAGAAAAAGAAGGAAGAAGATAAGTCAAAAGAAGAAGAAAAGGACGAGTAACAGTCAATGATTTAGAAAACATACCCAAAAAATGGGCGCTGGTGAACCTCCCAGTGCCCATTTTTTTTTGAGAAATATTTGACCAATCCTGCCGAAATTCGCCGCTTCACACCATCATCAAAACTCAACTTCATTATGAAAGCCATCTTCCAAAACGTGCTGCTCACCTCATTTTTCCTGACACTTTCGCTGGGAGCCTGCCACACTTCCAAAAAAACCGTTTCCCAAAAAGATTACCTGAACGAAACCCAGGAAGAACGGGACCTACGCATGGCCTGGTGGAAGGAAGCCCGGTTCGGCTTGTTCATCCATTGGGGGTTGTACGCCGTGCCTGCCGGTGAGTGGGGCGGCAAAACCAGCTACGGTGAGTGGATCCGCCATACGGCGGAGATACCGCTGGAGACCTACGACCAGTTCGTCGGGAAGTTTAACCCGGTGAAGTTCAATGCCGAAGCCTGGGTGCAGTTGGCCAAAAACGCAGGCATGAAATACATCGTCATCACCAGTAAACACCACGATGGGTTCAGCATTTTCGACAGCAAACAAACTGATTTCGACATCATGTCCACGCCGTTCAAACGGGACATCCTGAAAGAACTGGCCGATGCCTGCCAACGGGAGGGCATCAAACTTTGCTTCTACCACTCCATCATGGACTGGCACCACCCCGACTACCTGCCCCGGCGGCCCTGGGAAACCAAGCGCTCCGTCAAACGTGCCAAATACGACCGCTACGTGGATTACATGAAAGCGCAACTCAAGGAACTTTGCACCAACTACGGCGAAGCGCCCCACGTGCTTTGGTTCGACGGCGAGTGGGAAAACACCTGGAACAGCGAGCGTGGCACCGACCTCTACAACTACGTGCGCAACCTGAAACCCAACATCCTCATCAACAACCGGGTGGGTGCCGACCGGGACGGCATGGCCGGTCTTACCCAACAGGGCAAATTTGGCGGCGATTTCGGCACACCGGAGCAGGAAATACCGGCCACAGGGTTGCCCGGCGTGGACTGGGAAAGCTGCATGACCATGAACGGCAACTGGGGCTACAACCGCGCCGACAAAAATTTCAAATCCACCAGGGAACTGCTCCAAAACCTCGCAGACATCGCCTCCAAAGGCGGCAATTTCCTGCTCAACGTCGGCCCGACCGCCGAGGGCGTTTTCCCTGAAGAAAGCGTGAACCGTCTGAAAGAAATGGGCAACTGGATGAAACAAAACAGCGAATCCATCCACGGCACGCAGGCCAGTCCGCTCGGCTCGTTCGAGTGGGGGCGGGTGACGATGCGGCAGGTTGGCGACAACACGAAACTGTACCTGCATATTTTTGAAGCGCCGAGGGACGGCAAATTGGTGCTGCACGGCGTGGCCAACACCCCGATGGGGGCGCAGTTCCTGGCACATCCGCTGTTGCAGGGCCTGAAAATCGACCGCCAGGACGATGCCCTCATCGTGGAGTTGCCCAAAAACCTGCCGGATGCCATCAACACGGTGGTGCTGCTGCAACTGAAAGGCAAGCCCGACATCCACCTCGCCCCGACCGTGGGGGCCAAACAAAACGAGTTCATCAACGAAATGAAAGTGAAATTGGTGGACGAGGGAGGCAACGCAGACATCCGCTACACCCTCGACGGCACGGCACCCACAGCGAAATCGTCCGTTTACAAGGAACCGATTGCCATCAACGAAACCACGATTATAACGGCCCGCTCCTACCGCTCCGACAAGCCCATCAGCGGCACGTTCCAGCGTACGTTTTGGAAAAAAGAACCACAGCCTGCTTCCGGCCTGACCACCTTTGCCCCCGGCCTGCAATACCTGTATTTCGAGGGGCTTTGGGAAAAAATGCCCGACTTCGACCGCATGAAATCGTTGAAAACCAGCAGCGTGAAAAACTTCGACCGCTCCGCCAAAAACAAGCTGGGAGAGCAGTTCGGCTTTGAATTCAGAGGGTTCATCAAGGTACCGGAAGACGGAATTTACACTTTTTCGATAGCCTCCGACGACGGCAGCCTGCTCTACCTCAACAACCAAGTGGTGGTGGACAACGACGGCCAGCACGGCATGGTCGAAAAATCGGGCACGGCGGCGCTGAAAGCGGGCTACCACGAAATCATCGTCCGGTACTTCGAGGCCACCGGCGGCGATGATTTGAAGGTGATGTGGGCATCGGAAAAATTCGACAAGCAGCCCATCCCGGACGGGGTGCTGTTCCACGTGCCGAAGAAGTAATTGCTAATTGTTGGTTGTTGATTGTTGTGGCTGATGAAACAACAATCAACAACCAACAATGGCAAGTAAAAAACTACTGCTTCTCAAAGCGCATGGATGCTGAGTTCATGCAGTAGCGAAGTCCCGTAGGCGGCGGGCCGTCATCGAAAACATGGCCGAGGTGGCTGCCACAACGGGCGCAGCGGATTTCTGTGCGCTGCATACCGAGCGTGTTGTCCGTGATTTCTTCGATGCAATAATCGTTCACCGCCTTGAAAAAACTCGGCCAGCCACAGCCGGAATCGAACTTGGTGTCGGAATCGAACAGCGGGGCATCACAGGCACGGCAGTAGTAGCGGCCAATCTCATGGTTGTCCCAATACTCGCCCGTGTAGGGCCGCTCGGTACCAGCCTGGCGTAGCACGAGGTACTGGCTCGGCGACAACAGGTTTTTCCATTCCTCCTCGGATTTTACCACTTTTTGGAGAGTGTCGCCTTGCGGCGTGATGAGGAAAGTTGGTGAATTTTCACTTTTTGCTGGGGTTTGCGCCTGGTTGCAGGAGGCGGAGAGCATGATGGCGGAGACAACAAAAATGGCCAATAAGTTTTTCATGGACGAGATTTTTAGATTGTTTTAAATGGTTTGAAATACGGAAAAAACACCGGGGCAGTTTTGGAATTGCACCCTGTTTTTAAACTGACCACTAAAACACGCCTCCGGAAGAATCGGTTGAATCCATCGCTGTTAAGGTTTTGAGAAAAAAAATCCCATGTTGATTTGCCCAGGATTTGAGCCGTGACCTGTTCTCAGAAAGTGTTTTGAATCTGAAATCTCACGCTCTCACCTCTCTCACCTCTCACCTCTCACCTCTAAACTCAGTGGCTCGCCAGCACCATCGTCCAGTACGGCCCGCTGGTGCCCACACCGATTTCGTTGATGTTCGGGTCCATGAGGTTTTCGCAGTGGGCGGGGCTGTTTTTCCAGGCCATGATGGCTTCCTCTTCGGTCGGGCCGCCTTTCAGCAGGTTTTCCGCGTAAAAAGAAAAAACATAGCCCTCCCGTGTGATGCGCTCATCGACGAAGGAGCCGTCGGTGCCGGAGTGGCTGAGTTTGTCGTTGGCGGCCATGTCCTGGCTGTGCTTGTGGGCAACGAGGGCAAGGGTGTCGTTCCAGGTGACGGCACCGGCAGCGACGAAGTTTACGCCGCCACAATTCTGACCGGCAGCCCGCAGGTCGTTGACGAGTTGGATGAGTTTATCCTTGTCGGGATTGATGGGAGCATCGGGGAAGAAGGTGCCGTCATCCTCTTTGTTGCCGCAGGCGGCAATGATGATTCCCGATAAAAACAGCAGGGAAAGGATTGATTTGTTCATTCGATGATTGTTGGTTGCTAATTGTTGATGGTTGGTTGCGGCAGGGATTTATTTCGCCAGGTAAACAACCACATCCACTTTTCGGTTTTGCCATTTCGGGTGGCCATTGGCGCTTTCGCCTTTTCCTTCGATGTAGATTTTATCCACCCGGATGCCCTTGTTTTTCAAGAGTACGCCCACGGCTTTGGCCCTTTTCTCAGAAAGTCTCAGGTTGTAGGCATTCGAGCCTACCTCATCCGCAAAACCGATAACTTCAACGCTCTGAATCTGCTTGCCGGAAAGCGTATTTTGAAAAAAGGCTTCCAGATTATCAATATCGTCAGCCCTCAGTTCAGCCTTGTCGAAATCGAACAAAATCTCGTGGAATACTTCCTTGTCCAAACGGTTGACGGGCAAAGCCGCTCCGCCTTTTTCCGTCAACTCGCCCGTGTAGGCCGGCAATTTGAACAGCGGGTCGAGCAGGAGGTTGAGGTTGTAAAACGAACGGTTCCCCCAGTGTGGTATGGCAAACTGGTTTTTGTAAACATGGTAATCGTCGGCCCTGACTTCCACGGAAAGTGTGTCTCCGGCCTTCACGCAGAGGAAAAACCGCCCATCGCTGTCCGTCTGCACGGGCGGGCGGTTTTTGAGGTAAACCGTTGACTGCACGGACAGGTGCGTGATGGAATCTTTCAGAAAGCCCTCGACGTAGGTAATGGCATCGCTCGAAAGCCGCTCCGGCAGGTCGAATTTGTAAATGTCCATGCCGCCGAACCCGCCGCTGCGGTTGGAAGCGAAGTAGCCCGTCTTGCCGTCTGCGGTGAGGAAAAAACCCAATTCCCTTGCGGAAGAATTCACCGGCGTACCGAGGTTCACCGCAAAACCCCAGGCACCTTCCACCTCCAGCCTCGACATGAAAATGTCCTGCTCGCCGAGGCCCAGGTGCCCTGTGGAAGAAAAATACAACACCTTGCCGTCGTTGGTGATGAATGGCGCTTCCTCATCGCCGGTGGTGTTCACGTTCGGGCCGAGGTTTTGCGGTTCGCCCCAGCGACCATCGCCCTGGCGTTTGCACACCCAAAGGTCGGTGCCGCCAAGCCCGCCTTCCCGGTTGCTGGCAAAGTACAGCGAACTGCCGTCGCAACTGATGCTCGCCTGCGATTCCCAGGCATCGGAGTTGGCGTTGCCGGGCAGGGGCGAAGGGTTTTCTAAGTGAAAACCGTCGGTGTTGGCTTCCCAGATGTCGCAGGGGCCTTTCACTTCTTCCCGTTGACAGGCCGTGAAGAACACCCGCCTGCCGTCCCGTACCATCGTCACCATGCCTTCGTTTTCGGCGGTGTTGAAATCCTCGACCTGTTCGCCCGACCGCCAGTCGCCACGAGGTGCCGTGCTGACGAACAGGTTTTCGTCAGCAGCCTGGTTTTTCCGGCTGGTATAAAAAATCGTCGTGCCGTCGTTGGTGAGGAACGGGAAATATTCGTCGGCCCCGGAATTGATGGCCCTGCCGAGGTTCGCCACTTTGCCGATGTTCCAAAAACTGGCCGAGTCCACCGCCGTGTAGCAGGCCCGGATGTTGGCCTCCAACTGGCCGTAGTATTTCGATTCCACCTGCTGTTCCTCCTGGCCATTGTAGGCGAAAAGATGGGAGTCCACCGCTTTCAGGCTGTCGAACTGCTCGAAATACCGCAACGCCTGCTTGTATTTGCCGCATTGGTAGTAGATTTTGCCACACTCAAAATACAGCGCCCTCGAAAAATGCGGGCTGGTCTCCAATGCCTTCACGTAATACTTCGAGGCTTCCTCCAAATCGCCCATCAGCTCGTAACAGGCACCGGAACTGCGCAATGCCGGAGAGAAATCGGGGAATTTCCGCAACACTTTTTTGAACAGGGAAAGCGCCTCCCGGTATTTCAGCGAGAGCAGCGCCTGCTCGCCCTGGTGGTGGATTTGGGCATATTCATCGGGGATGATTTGAATTCTGGCGAGTTCCTCCTGCGACATCACAGGCAGGGAAACAACGAACAACAGTGCGAGGGCGAGTAACAGTTTGGGCATCTCAGTTCAGGATTACGTGGCCAAAGGTAGCGAAACGGCTCAAAGGAGGGCTGGGTTTCCATTTTTTTGAAAAAGCCGCCGGGGAGTTGTTTATCCAATTTCAAAAAACGTACCGAGGACGGATTGTTATTTGTCCATCGGGGTTCAAAGCAAATGTCCTTGACTATCCGGCGAGGCCGTGGTAGGTGAACATACGTTCTTCCGGCAGTGCAGATGCCCAACAGTGAACTTGCAAAGTTGCGGATAAATGATATTTGACTTCCATGTGAAACCTTCACTATCTGCCCTATCTAATAACCTAAAATTTTTTAAACATGAAACGAACGAACTTTTTTCACTTCACTAAACTTGGTTTGGCCTTGCTGTTTTTCCTGGCACTTGAGGGTTGTCAGAAGGATGACACTGCAAGCACTGATGAATTATCCACAGCCACACCCCTGTTTTTAAAAGGAACTGAGCCACCACTGGCAATGACCGAAGCACGATGCGACTGCGAGTACCAAATTGTTTCGGAAACCCACACTACCCCTCCATCGGGCCAGCAATTTGCCTACGATGTGCTGACGACAGAAAACTGCGTTAGCACCCTGAACTGTCGGTATTTCCGGTATGTGGAGGGCTGCGACTTTGAAGGCCCCGAACCATGTGCCGATTACGTTGCAGCAGGTATTTCTAAGCCAACTCAATGGTATCCGTTCAATTGCCAACAGGTATTTTATTCTACCTTCTATGTTACGGTTGCAAATGCTTACTTTTGGTCATTGAATGC
>JACRAN010000043.1 GCA_016234735.1 Bacteroidota bacterium
GACGGGTTCCCAAAACAGAGGCCCGGTTTTGTGACACCGGGCCTCTGTTTTTTTGCCAACTTCAGCAAGGTTTTAGCTCTGGTAAATTTGATAGATTTGCCCGACGAAAAAGTGTTTGAGTTTTCAGGGTTTGAGGGTTTGAGAAGCGTATCAAAACTTAAAAATCCGACATCAGGAATCCAACATGCAAAGCATTGAACAACGCAGCGTCCGGCGCACCGATTTCAATTTCCCCGGCCAGCACGGCGTCTATCACGGCAAAGTCCGTGATGTTTACTCGATTGACAAACTGCTGGTGATGGTCGCCTCCGACCGCATCTCGGCGTTCGACTACATACTGCCGAGGCCCATCCCGTACAAAGGGCAGGTGCTGAACCAGATTGCCGCCTACTTTCTCGAAGCCACCCGTGACATTTGCCCGAACTGGCTCATCGCCACGCCCGACCCGAACGTGGCCGTCGGCCATCGCTGCGAGCCGTTCCGGGTGGAAATGGTGGTGCGGGGCTACCTGACCGGCCACGCCTGGCGCACCTACAAATCCGGCCTGCGGGAACTCTGTGGGGTGCCACTGCCGGAAGGAATGAAGGAGCACGACCGTTTTCCGCAGCCCATCATCACCCCCGCCACGAAGGCAGACGAGGGCCACGACGAGGACATTTCGAGGGAGGACATCATCGCACGGGGCATCGTCCGTGCCGAGGATTATGCGCTGCTCGAAAAATACTCGCTGGCGCTGTTCGAGCGGGGCACCCGGATGGCGGCGGAGCGGGGGCTGATTCTCGTGGACACGAAGTACGAGTTCGGCAAAAAAGACGGCCAGATTTTCCTCATCGACGAAATCCACACGCCGGACAGCTCCCGGTATTTTTACCTCGATGGTTACGAGGAACGTCAGGCTAAATCGCTGGGACAGAAGCAGTTATCGAAGGAATTTGTGCGGGAATGGCTGATGGCGCATGGCTTCGAGGGGCACGATGGCGACATCATGCCCGTGATGCCGGACGTGTTCGTGGAGTCGGTGTCGGAGCGCTACATCGAACTGTACGAGATGCTGACCGGAAAGCCCTTCGAGCGGGCCGACACGAGCAAAATACAGGAGCGCATCGAGCGGAACACGACAGCTTTTTTGAAAAATTATTTGCCCTGTCATTGAATTTCAAAACATTCCTGCCATGCAAAATTTCACCCCCGACTTTCTCAATTTCCTCACGGAACTCTCGCTCCATAACGACCGTGACTGGTTCAACGCCAACAAGGCCCGTTTCAAAAAAAACGTGGAGGAACCGTTCGTGAAGTTCATCGGAGCGCTGATTGACAGGGTGCAGACGGTGGACCCCAGGGTGATCCTCACACCGAAGGATGCGGTCCACCGCATTTACCGGGACATCCGATTCAGCAACGACAAAACGCCGTACAAAACGCACATGTCAGCCGTGATAGCGCCCGGTGGACGGAAGGGGATGCACGAGAGCGGGATGTACGTGCAACTTGGGCACGAGGATTTTCGCATTTACGGCGGGGCGTACATGCCCGAAAAGGCGCAATTGCAAAACATCCGGGAGGCCATTGCCGCCGACCCCGGCGGTTTTTCGGCGCTCATCGGCGCCCCGGCGTTCGTGGAAAAATTCGGCCAAATACACGGCGAGGAAAACAAGCGCCTGCCCGCCGAACTCATGGAAGCCGCTGAAAAACAGCCGCTTATCTTCAAAAAGTCGTTTTACTTTTTCCATGTGTTCCCCGCAGAAACCGTGCTTCGGGACGACCTCCCCGATGTTTGCATGGAATATTATCTGGCAGGTAAGCCAGTGGGCGATTTTCTGGGCAACGCAGGCAAGGGCTGAGGTTTTGCCGCCAGGCATCAACGAAATTTGCGGAGGAGTTTGTCAAAAAAACCTGTGCCGGCTTCCGGTTCCATCTGGAATTCCCGGATGAAAGTTTGCCCGGCCACGTAAATCCAGGTATGGTAGGTGCCCGCTACCAGTGAGGACACGTCAAACATTAACGCTTCGGTAGTTTCATCCACCTCAAAGTTTTTCTCCACTACCGCACGGCCCGATTCGTCGAGCACGAGGATAGAAAGGCGCTCACTTTCTTTGAATTGGCAGGGCAGGCTGGCAGTCAATTTATCCGAAGGTTCCAGTGTTATTTCTCCAAATATCAAAGTTACAGTTGCGGGAATCCCCATTAATTTAAGTTTTATTTGGCGTATTGACGCTATCTCTCAAGACGGTCACAATTTATACGGCCTTTCAAGTGTTTCGGTTTTCTTCAAACAATAATATTGTCGGCAAACAGGCGAATTCAATAAAATCAGTAAACCCGGTCGTTTATTCACAGCAAACACACAACCTTCAGGAAATTCCGTTGCATTTGTCAAAAATCCATCATTTTTTCACTCAAATTCCTTTCCGATGAAAACGCTGAAATTATTGCCCCTGGCGGTGCTGGTGCTGTGTACTCCTGCTGCCGTCAGACCGAATCATCCCGAATCCAGGATGACTCCTATTATTCGCCCCTACTTCTTCACCACCCGCATCAATTGGCTGAACCCGCTGGCCGCATCGTGCAGCCGCAGGAAATACACGCCGGAGGGGAAAGCTTTCAGCGAAAGCTGCGCCGTGAGTACGCCGTTGTAAGCCACCAGGCGGTGGTGCAGCACGGTCTTGCCCTGTGCATCGAAGAGCTGAACGGGCAGTACGTCGAGGCCGGTCAGCCCTTTCACCTCCACCCGGAAGCTCTCCTCGGTCGGGTTTGGAAAGATTTTCACGGAAGTGCCGTAGGTCAGGTTTTGCGTTCCGGTAGTGGCAGAAACGGTCACCTCGAACGAGTTCAGACAGCCCAGCGAATCGGTTATTTGAACCGTGTAATTGCCCTCGTCCAAGTTGGTAAAAACAGGCTCAGACTGAAAATTGCCTGGCAAAATACGGTACAAGAATGGCGGGAAACCATTCACCGTCGTCACCTCGATGGCACCATCGTTCGAGTTGGAAGTGGCGGCCGGGGTGACCGTTACCGAAGACTGGAGGGTACAAGTACCGATGATGAAGCTGTCCCGCATGGTGCAGCCGCTCGTATCCCTGACCTGGTAGTGGTAAGTGCCATTGGCAAGGTTGATGAACAAGGGGCTTGACTGGAAGGAAACACCATCGTCGATGCTGTACCTGAACGGCGAGACGCCGTTCGAGGCGTCAATGACGGCGTACCCATCCGCCGCACCCAGTGCGCTTTCGTGGGCCACCGAAAAAGAAATGAGCATCGAGCAAGTCCCGTCCGAGCAGAAGTCGTTGTCCTCCTGGAAGCCAAAGCCGGCGTTGGCGATGTTGGCAATCTGCTCTCCTTGGGCATTGTAAATAACGTAATTCCCCATGATGCCATCGGAAGGCCAGTACATGCCATCCCCGAAGCTGTCGTAGATGCTGAATTTGTAACAGCCCTCGGCCACGCACATCGGGAGGGTGTAAACGGTTTGCGTTTGGCTGTACGGCCCGCCGCTGAACAGTACGTTGTCGTTTTCATCAAACAAATCCCAAGTGGTTTCATTCGGGTAATTGTCGGTGAGGAGTTCCAGCAAAATACCCGTGCCTCCGCCCACGATGGAGAAGGGCCTGGTGGACGAGTCGTTGGTGTCGTCCTCGTCGTTCACGCCGTTGGGCAGTTGGGCGTAGGCATAGACGGTGTTGTTCCCGTCCACCACTTCGTCCGAGCCAAAAGGCACCACTTCGGTCTGGCCCGGCGGCAGTGCGCCCGTCCAGTTGATGGTGAAAGTAGTGCCGCCGTTGATTTGGTAGTTGATGGTGGCGGAGTAGAGCGTGTCAACGCCTTTGTTTTGCAAAATAATGCCCGCCTGCAAGGTGGTGTCGCAGATGGGGAAGTCCAGCCCGGTGAAGCCGATGATGGCAGCATCGTTGCGGGTGAGTTGTTTCACCACGATTCGGAACGTGTCGTTGATGAACGTGGTGTCGTAGCTGTACGTCGTGTAGATGGTGAACGGGTACGGCCCGATGGCCGACATATCAACCGTTGGTGTGAACGTGTGCAGGCGAACGCTGTCAGGCTGGATGGTGTCGGCGATGGCCTCCGTGGCGAGCAGGTTTCCGTTGAGAACGAGGCTCACGGTGAAATCCGCCGCCGGCTTGTGGCCATAGTTGCGGAGCGCCACTTTCACGGGTTCCGCCGCCGTCAGGTAGCCGGAGTTTTGCGGAGCAATGAGCGCCTGCGGGCCGATGTCGTTCGAGTCCCGCTGGATGAGGGCACGCATGATTTTGGTGCCCCAGAGGCCGTTGTCCAGCATGTATTCGCCAGTGAACCAGAAGGTCCGGTTGTCCTGCGGGTCGAGCGTCATGCACGAGTAGTCGCCCCAGCGGACCGTCGGGTTGATGCTGAGGGCCGTGCCGAATTCGTATTCCTCCACCGTCATTTGCCCCAGCGGGTCGCCTGCGAGGCGGCCCGTGTAGCGCAGCGAGAGCAACTGGTCCGGGCCGGTGACGGAGTAGCCCATGAGGATGTTCCCGCTCAAATCCATCGCAATGCTGCCCATGAACCGGTGGTCGCCGTCGGGCGACCAGGTGCCTTGCTGGTAAATGAACCAGTCGCCGCCGGACACCCGCCGAAGTTCGTACCATCGGATGCCCGACTGGTTGTTGCCATCGGCATCCACCACATGGTTGAGCACCATTGACTCGTGCGTGCCAAAGTTGCGGTACTGCACCCGGTGCATCACGATTTGCTCCAGCACCGAGAGCGTCGAACCGTTCGGCTGTGCGATGCAGTCGAAGATGTTGGAGTTGCAGATTTTGCTGTCAAATGGCTCGGTTTCGATGAAAATCGGCCCGATGGCGCTCGAACTGTTGGGGTCGGCCCAGTCGATGTCTATTTGCCAGAGTTCGAGGCCGTCCACCCCACCCTCCCAGGCATCGTCGTAAATGCGCACGACGTAGCCGGGCTCGTCAGCGGCAGGCGGCACCGGCCCGTCCCACGTTACCGGCGAGGCTACCTGGAAGGCATCGTTGGTCTGGAATTTCGGCAAGGCCGGTAGCCTGACGACGCCCACAACGTCGTCACCGGCAAGCATCTGCTGGCGGTTGAGGGCGTACACAGGGATATGGTCTTCCCCTTCGTTGGAAGTGATGAAATAGGAATTGTTCCAGACCGAATACTTCGGATAATCGGGAAAGCCAGGTGCCTGGAATTCGTACGCGTACCAACTTCCCAGCGGGTCGGAGGTGGCGGACACCGCAATCAGGAAAATACTGGTGGACAGCGGCCCGAACTCCGTGATGAGCCATCGGTCGTACTCGTGGTCGTACACCACAATCGGGTCGCCAAAGCCCTGGATGCCGAACTCCGTCCAGAACGGAGCGGTGAGTGCAGGCCCGTACACCGAGTTGCCATCTTTGTCAAAAATCTCGAAGACCGTACCGCCGTTGGCGTTGGTGGTCTGGATGTAGTGGTTGGTGCCGATGTAGCCATTGGGGTCGGGCGGGTAGATGCCGGAGTCGGTCTCGTCGAGGCCGTCGAAGACAAGTTCCGGGATGACCTGGATGGGCTGGCCCGACCGCTCGCTGCCCTGCCGGACGGGGTCGGGGCCTTGCGGTTGGGCGGTGGCCTTGAAGTTTTCCTTCATCGGCTGGCTGCCCAGGAAATTGGGAACGGAGGGCTTGTTCAGCTTTCCTTTGGCCTTGTTCGACAGCTTGTTGGAGAAGGCGGTTTGGGGCACCAAATCCCGCAATGGCTTGGTTACGCCCAGCAACCTTGCCTTTGTGACCTGCGCCTGATTTTGGGAAAAAGCGGCGGGTTGGAAACAGGCTGTCGCAACCATGCACAACAGCAACGTGGTTAGGGTTTTGTTCATCATCATGTGTTTTGTGAATCAGGACGGCATTTCCTGTGAGGCTTTGCCTTCCCTTCAGGTTTAAAAATGGAGAAATTTTTTGACAAAATAACTTTGACCCGAAGTTAGGGCGGAACCTGAGAATTCCTTTTTTTGAAATAGAAATTTGTATTGAAACAACCAAAATGACTGCCCGTCATCCTGAAAACAGGGAAGTTGGAGAAAATAATCCCGCATACGGGAAGCAAATGCAAAGGAATGTGCTTCCATTTTCGCTTTCTTTGCGCAAAAATCCACCTGAATGAAAATTATCATTTTGCCGATTGTTTTGACTGTGTTCGCAGCGTTCACCCTTCCACTGTCGGCCCAAGGGGACCTCGTTGACAAACTCGCCGTGCAAACCTGCGAGTGCATCTCAAAAAAAGGCCCGAAAAACCTCAGCGCAGAGGAACTCCAAACCCAGCTTGGTTTCTGCATGTTGGAAGCCATCGGCCAGAACGAGGCGGCTTTCAAGAAAAAATATGGTGATGTGAGCTTCACCGACCAGGCCGCCATGACAAAAGTCGGGGAAGAAGTGGGCACGGCCATGGTGTACAAATGCCCCGATGTGATGATGAAATTGGCGCAAACCGAAATACAGAGCCAGCCTGCGGCCACCGCTGCCGCCACTGGCGAAATCAACGGCACGGTGAAGGCCATCGAAGGCAGCGAACTCGCCCAAATCGTCATCACAGACGAGAGCGGGCGGGCACAAAAATTGGTTTGGTTCGGCTATTTTGAAGGCTCCGAGCGCTTCATCAACGAGCCGCGAAAAACAATCGGCAAAAAAGTGAAAGTGGAATACCGGGAAATCGAGGCGTATTCGCCGCAGGCGAGAGAATATTACGCCCGAAAAGAAGTGCTGTCCATCACTTTCCTGAACTGACCTCCCCTGCCAATTTCACAAAAGGCATTAAGTTTGCCAACGATATGATGCCGGGCAAAAATGGCCGGGCGGAGATTTTAAATGTTAGACGATAGATTTTAGACCGCTTCATAAAACGTTGGTTGTCAGGGCAAAACTGCCAAAACCGAAAAAATTAAAATCTAAAGTCTATTGTCTAAAATCTATTGTCTCACTTTTTACTAACCGATAAAATTTTTCCCATGGTCAGAAATCTGTTTCTTTTTTTAACCCTCGCAGGATTTTTCTTTGCCTGCCGCGGTGAAAACCCGGACGTGCAAAACGCCACCCCCGTCGGCGAGCGGGAATGGAAAACCACGGAATCCGGCAAAGCTTTGGATGAACTGAAAGCCAACTCCGTTGCGGAGGCAAACCTGAAAGGGTTGGCCATCAACTCCCTGCAAACCCTGCAACAGGCCTACAAAGCAGCCTCCGGAAAGGTGCCCGGCGTGGGGGAAGTGACCGTCTCTGTGGACGACAACCTGAACCTGCTCATTGAAAACAAATCCGGTTCGAGCACGACTACGCACCAAGCAAATTTGAGGAGCCTCGACCCTGATTTCAAGCACCTGGAAATCATAGTCAACAAACAGGCGAACGAATTCCCAGGCTTTCGGATAAAAGTGCTGCCGGGCAAGTCGAAAGTGGCTGTGCTGAAAAATGGCACAAAAACGGAGGAACTGGAATACCTGGAAATTATTCTTGCAGAGCGCTCCGACGTTGAAAAATCCATTTCAGCAATTACCCTGGCAATCGAAGCTGCACAGGAAAAATTGCCGGAAAAGGGAAGTGCTGGGAAAAAATAAACCGGCTTTCACGATTTGTATTCCTCAAGAAAGCCAAAGTCCTGACGGGATTGCTCCCGCCAGGACTTTTTGTTTTTTGGAACCATTGGTTTTTACCGAGGGCGTCTGTTTTGAAAAAACGAGCGCAGGATACTTTTAAATCCTGACCGAAATACCTGCGTTGAACAGCGAAACGCCGTAGCCCAGTTCGGCGAAAATACCCACATGCTTCTGCACAAAAAAAGTGGTGCCAACGAAGCCTGTGTAGAGCATCTGACCCTTGGCTGCATTGGGGTCGTAAGCGGTAGGCTGGCCTGGTGTGCTGACGATGATCTGCCCGTTGTAGGGGCTTACCTTGTCAATGTTTTGAAAGGTGTAGCCCATCACGGCACCTCCGTAAACTTCAAAACGCTCCCCAATCTCCTTTTTCAACTCGCCCCGCAGGCCGAGGAAAGTCTGCCTGTTGGCAGTTTGAGCGAGGGCACCGTCGGATATCAGAACCGACTCCGAGGTCGTGGAAGAATAGCCTGCAAACCCGTTCAGGCTGAACATCGGGGTGACTTGGTAGCCCACCTTAAACGTCAGCGGCGGGGTGTTGACGTTGGCGTTGTCCATCAAAGTAGTTGGCTCGAAGCCGATGCCTGCGCTGAGGTTCAATTTACCGGAATGGGATTGCGCCTGAGCACCTGCCAAAGCGAGGCAAAAAACGCTGGATACGAAAAGGATGTTCTTCATGGAATAAAAATTTTGGTTTTCACAGAGCCTGTAAATGCGTGTTGGGTATTCACGAGGTTCTGAAAATTATGATGTGATGTTTTTTCTATTTCAGGCCACAAAAGTGGGCGGTTTATGTTTAAAAATCAAGTAGTCTTAAAAAATTTTATTCTGAAATGGCGTTTTCTAAGTCTATATTTTTTATTCTTTATTCTGAATAAAATTAATTATCGGATTATAATTTCAAAATAGTCTCAAAAAGTCGAATTAAGCCTTTCGTCCGTTAAGCCGTGCCAAAACAGAAATTTCCGGTGAAAAAATTTTCGTTCAGCCGGAAAAATTCACAATCGGTTGGGGGTTGTCAGGGCCAACTTTTTGACCAACGCAGCCAGCAGCCCACTTTGGAGGATTCCCCTGTCGGGAACGGTTTTTTTTTGAAAATTTTAAACAGGATGAAACGAGGGAAGTATTACAAAAAACATTTTCAAATCCAGACTTTGACAAGCGTGAAGTCCCTCGTTCCTTTTTCTGGCAGGTAAAATTTAAGTCATGCAGTGTGTGCTTGGGTGTAGAATTTAGAAAAGGGAAACGCCCTGCCCGCTCACTTATTTCACCATGCCGGGAAAAATGGAAACTTCCGGTACCGGGGAATTTCTTGTGCCTTTTGCCTGTTTTGGTGCATTTCAACGTAACTTTGCACCCTTTTCAACCTCGAATTATGGTAAAAATCGGCAACGTAGAACTCCCGGACTTCCCGCTGCTGCTCGCCCCGATGGAGGACGTGAGCGACCCGCCCTTCCGCCGCCTGTGCAAGGCGCAGGGGGCGGACATGATGTACACGGAGTTCATCAGCGCCGATGGGCTGGTACACGATGCCGACAAAAGTTTCAAAAAATTAGAGGTCTTCGACTACGAGCGGCCCATTGGCATCCAGTATTTCGGTGGGCAGTTGGAGAGCATGATCCGGGCGGCGCACATCGTCGAAAACGCCAACCCCGATGTCATCGACATCAACTTCGGCTGCCCGGTGGCCAAAGTCGCCTGCAAAATGGCCGGGGCCGGCCTCCTCCAGGATGTGCCCAGGCTGGTGGAACTCGCCGCCGCCGTCGTGAAAAGCACCAACAAACCCGTGACCGTCAAAACCCGCCTCGGCTGGGACGACCAAACCATCAACATCCTCGAAGTGGCCGAGCGGCTGCAAGATGTGGGGGTGCAGGCGCTGACCATCCATGCCCGTACCCGCAAGCAGATGTACAAGGGCGAGGCCGACTGGGCCTGGATTGCGAAGGTGAAAGAAAACCCTCGCATGGCCATCCCCATCTTCGGCAACGGCGATGTGGACAGCCCGGAAAAGGCGCTCGAATACCGCCACCGCTACGGCGTGGACGGCATCATGGTTGGCCGGGCGAGCATCGGCTACCCCTGGATTTTCCGGGAAATCAAGCACTACTTCGCCACCGGCGAACTGCAGCCTCCACCCACCACCGAGGAGCGGGTGGAAGCTGCCAGGCAACACCTGCAACACTCCATCGAATGGAAGGGCGAGAAGCTCGGCGTGGTGGAAATGCGGCGGCACTACACCAATTATTTCAGGGGGTTCCACAGTATAAAAAATTATCGCAGCCGCCTGGTGGAGGAATATTCGCCAGTAGCGTTGTTCGGAATTCTGGAAGAAATACTGGAAGCGTATGGGGAATTGGAACTGACCTGAGTGGGTGGTTTTCTTCCAATTTCTAATTTCTAACTGTCAATACGCACTCGTCCCATCGGGACGGAATCTTTGTAGAATCTGGAGGTTAACAAGCACCACCGTTCCATAGGAACGGTATCTGGAAGCCAATAGATACCGTTCCTACGGAACGGCTTAACGGTTTTCCTTGCCATCGCTTCAAAGATTCCGCTCCTACGGAGCGAGTGCGTAATGTCAATTTCTAATTTCCAACCACATTGGTTTTCAATATCCAACCACACGAACGGGAAGTTTTCAACCTCATTGCGAAAGCAGCCAAAAACCTGGGTGTGCCTGCCTACGTGGTGGGCGGCTACGTGCGTGACCGCCTGCTGGCCCGCCCGACGAAGGACATCGACATCGTGTGCGTGGGCGACGGCATCCAGTTGGCGAATGCAGTGGCGGCGCTGCTGAGCCCGAGGCCGAGGGTCGCTTTTTACAGCCGGTTCGGGACGGCGATGCTGCGGCACCGGGACATGGAAATCGAGTTCGTGGGGGCCAGGAAGGAGAGTTACCGGGCGGACAGCCGCAAGCCCGAAGTGGAGCAAGGGACGCTCGAAGACGACCAGCTTCGCCGGGATTTTACAATCAACGCCCTCGCCATCAGCCTGAACGAGGAGGACTTCGGGCACATCCTCGACCCCTTCGACGGGTTGCAACATTTGGAACAAAAAATTATCAAAACGCCCACGGAGCCTGGCCGCACCTTCGCCGACGACCCGCTCCGCATGATGCGGGCCATCCGTTTTTCAACCCAACTTGGCTTCGAGATTGAAGGGGAGACGCTCCGGGCGGTGGCGAAGTACTGCAACCGCATCCACATCGTGTCGCAAGAGCGGATTACGGCGGAGTTGGAGAAAATTCTGGCCGCCGAGGTGCCATCCGTTGGGTTCAAATTGCTGTTCAAAACCGGCCTGCTCGAAGCCATTTTCCCGGAAATGACCGCCCTGCACGGCGTGGACGTACAAAACGGCATCGGGCACAAGGACAATTTTTACCACACCCTGCAAGTGGTGGACAACCTCAGCCGCAAGTCGAAGGACATCTGGCTGCGGTGGGCGGCGGTGCTGCACGACATTGCGAAGCCCCCCACCAAGCGCTTCCACCCCATCGAGGGCTGGACCTTCCACGGCCACGAAACGCTGGGCGCTGCGATGGTGCCCCGCATTTTCAAAAAACTGCGACTGCCTGCGAACGAAAAAATGAAGTTCGTGCAAAAAATGGTGCAACTGCACCTGCGCCCCATCGCTTTGACCAAAGAGGAAATCACGGACAGCGCCGTGCGCCGCCTGCTGTTCGATGCGGGCGACGAC
>JACRAN010000048.1 GCA_016234735.1 Bacteroidota bacterium
AGGTTGGTTGCACAAAAGTTGTTGAAAATGCTGGTGTCGGGGAAGCCGACTGCGAGCCCGGTTTGCAGGGTTCCGAGTGGAATGGCGTTGCAAAGTTGGTCGTTTATGCCACCAGGTACACCGCTTGTGACGATGTTCATGTCCACGCTGCCGCCCGACGGTCCGCCCACAGGCAAGGTGATGGTGAACGGCACTGTGCCCATCGGGGGCACCGGCACGTTGATGCACAGTTCTGTTTGGCAACTGTACACGGGGGTACAGGGGCTTAGGAGGCTGGCATCGTTTTCAAAAGCCCGAAAACAAACCTGGATGAACGGCGGGATGTCCGTCAGGCAAGCGTAGGTCTGGTTGAATTGTTCGTTGGGAAAATTGGTGTAGCACAGCCCGTTGATGGGGTAAGTCACCCAACCGTTGTTGTCGATGTTCACGCTCCACTGCGGCTCCGGCGGGCCGATGGGGTCGGTGCAGGTGGTAGTTGAACTTCCGTTCAGCACATTGATTTTTACGTTGAACTGAGCCTCGGAGCGGTTTGTCACGAAGAGGATTGCGAAAGCGACGGCAATTGGGTAAACGGCTAATTTGTTCATAACCAATGGTTTACAGTGCATGTTAGGTGGTGTAGTTCCAGTTTTTCAATGGCTAAAATCATGGGCGATGGATGGTGCTGACGGCTTGCCCGGCCATTTCATTTCCCGAACAGTCAGAGTGAAGCAGCCGGGCTTTTTCACAAGCGCCAGTATTTTTCGTTCTATTTCAGCACGGCATTGAGGCGTCATCTTTCCCTATTAAAATCACGTCTTAATCTTAAAATCCTGCAAAGGGAAAAGTTGTCACCTCACTGCTGAACAGTCAGAAAAACCAATGTATCAGGCAGTCTCCGTGCGGTATGTGGCAAGTTATTTTTCAGAAAGTAAATGTAAATGTTTAAACGTTGAAACTCAAAACCCGCTAACTCAAAACTCAAAACTTTCGTCAGCCCACCACCTCCACCACGCTCGTGCCACCGCCTTTTTTCACCACCCGCACCTGGGTGGCGATGCGCTCCTTCAGTTCTTTAACGTGCGAGATGATACCGATAGTTTTTCCCTTCGCCTGCAAATTTTCGAGCGTCGAGATGGCCAGGTCGAGCGTCTGGTCGTCCAGGGTGCCGAAGCCCTCGTCGATGAACAGCGAGCGGATGTTGGCGTTGCGCCCCGCCAGGTCGGAGAGGCCGAGGGCCAGCGACAGGCTCACGAGGAAGCTCTCGCCGCCCGACAGCGTGAGCATCGAGCGTACGTTGTCGGCCTGGTAGGTGTCCACGATGTCGAGTTCGAGGTCTTCGCCGGGGCGCTTGACGACGACGTAGCGACCGTAGAGGTTCTGGAGGTGCGTGTTGGCCAATTGCACCAATTTTTGGAGCGTCAGCCCCTGCGCAAACTTCCTGAATTTGGATCCGTCGTGCGAGCCGATGAGGTCGTACATGGCGGCCCAGCGGTTGAACACAAGCCGTTGGTTTTCAATTTGTTGCAGCAACTCCTCGCCCTCGTTGCGGCGTTTTTCGTTGTCCTTCAACTGCTGCTGCAAGGCACCGACCGCCTGCTGGTTTTCCTGCAACGCCGCTTCCAGTTCCAGGATTTCCGCTTCCAGTTCCGCTGCCGTTTTCGGAGTGGCGGGGTTGGCCAAAGCCGCTTCCAATTCCTGCCCGATGCCCTTCAATTGTTGCCGAACCTCGATTTCCCGCAACCGCAATTTTTCCGCATTTTCTTCAATGGCTGTTGCTGTTGCCTCTGGCAAAATGGCGCTCCGCAATGCTTCCGGCGAAGCAAAACCGGCTTTTTCGAGGCCGCTCCGCAACGTTTTTTCGAGGTCCGCCAGCAATTTTTGGCCCAGCGCCAACTGTTCCCGACGGCTATGGAGGCCCTGCCGGGCCAGGCCGAGGGCCTCCCTCGTTTGGTCGGATTCCTGCCGGGCCGTGGCCGCTGACTTTTCTGACTCGTCGAGCGAGCGGAGCAAATTGTCCCGCTCCTCCGTCGGATTTTTTTGACCGAATACTTCCAATCGGCTGGCTTTCAATTCGTTCAGCGAGGCTGCCAACTGTGCCGATTCCGCTTGCAACGCCTCGGTTTTTTCCTCCAAAACCGCCAACGACGCTCTGGTTTGTTGCAGCGCCTGCCGGGTGAGTCCCAACTGCCGCTCGTGTTCGCTTCGTTCGTTTTTCTTCGCCAAAAATTCGCCCTCCTTCGCCTCCAGTTTGCTGAACATCCGGGTGGCTTCCTCCATCGAAAATTGGAAGCCGTACTTCGCCACGAGCTTGTCCAACTCCGCCCTGCCTGCCTCGAATTTAGCGCCCAATTCTGTCAGCGACTGCTCCTTTTCGCCCAGGCTGATTCCCGACTGCCGTTCTGCGAAACGGCTGTCTTTCAACGAGTTATCAATACGTCGGACGGCATCTTCCCGGCTGGAAATCTGCCCGTTGAGTGCCGACAACGTTTCACGGACGGCTTTTTTGGAGGCTAATTTTTCCTCAAAACCGCCCACTTTTTGCGCCAGCCAATCGCCGTGCGAGCGGGTGAAATCTTCCTCCCGGAAGCCGGGCAACATGGCCGCCATGCGGCGCTCCGACTCCATCGCCCGCTGCCTCAGTTTGTCCAACTCGCCGCTACCAACCTGTTCGATTTGGCGGATTTGGGTGCCGATTTCCAAGTGTTTGGTCAGCAGGTCGCTGCGCTGCTGCTGCCTCCTGCGGTTTTCCTTTTCGGCCTGCTCAAAATCTTGTCTGGCCTCGTCCACGAACGGCTTCACCTCGTGCAGCCGGAACGGGTGGTGGGCGGACAGGCAGAGCGGGCAGGGGTCGCCTTCCTTCAGGTTCGCCCGGTCTTTTTCGTAGTTGGCCAGCAGTGTTTGCTGGTTGAACACCTCCCGGCGGAAGTCGAGTTGGCGCTCCCAATCGTCGGACTCCTCGAAGGCACTCAGCAGCGATTTGTCAAGCCCAAGTTCCTCCTGCCGCAGGTCGTCGAGGCGGCGTTCCAGTTCGGTTTGCTCGGCCAAAACGGCCCGGTAACCCTCGTTCAGCGCCGAGAGTTGGCTGAAATTTTTGTACTGCTCGCCCAGCGTCTCGATTTCACGGGACAGGTTTTCGAGCAAATCCTGGCGGTTCGGCGTGAAATCCGGCGGGGCAGCCTGCCGGAAGGCTGCCCAAAATCTGTCAAGCTGCGTTTTTTCTTCTGCCAATTGCCCTTCGAGTTTGGCCGATTGCAGCCTGGCAGCCTCTAATTGCTGCCGCAACGCTTTGGCCTCCTCCCCGATGCGTTTTTGCGACAGCAGGTTGTCCCGAAGCTGCTCCCGATGCACCCGGATGGCGGGGAGTTCCTGCGGGAGTGATTCCCATACGGCATTGGTTTCCAACCAGTTATCCAACGAGGAGATGGCCGCAGCGTACCGGGTTTCACTTTCTGCCAGCGCTGTTTTTTGGTTTTTTGCCTCCGTCAATTTTTGCTGCGTGGCCACCAGTTCTTTGCCGGTTTTGGCCAAATTTTCTTCCAGTCCGGCCATCTGGTTGTCCATCCGGGCCACCTCGTCGAAGGTGCGCATGGCCGCTGGCTGGCCGGATTTCAGGGCTTGCAGTGCCTGGTTTTTTTCCTCAAAAACTGCCCTCGCACGGGCCTCTGCCATCTGCAACTCCATGAGCACGGCTTCCGATTTGGCCACCTCGTTTTCCAATGCCGCCACCTCCGCCGCCTTGTCGTCGAAGCGGGCGAGGGTGGGGTGGAGGGGCAGCGTTTTCCGGTGGAGCGCCAGGCGTTCCAGGTCGATTTTGAGGGTCGTTTTTTCCGCTTCCAAGCGCTGCAAAACCACCGTGGTTTCCTGTTGCTGCTGCCGCAAATACGCCACCCGGCGCAACCATTGCAGGGCAGATTTTCCAGCGTCCACGCCGGTTTTCGACTCCCGTGCGGCTTGTTCTTTTTCTTTCAAAACGGATTTGCGTTCCTTCAATTCCTCTTTGGAAAAAACCTGCACCGACTCCCGGCGGGCAGTGAGTTCGGCGAGTTTTGCTTTCTCGAAGTTGTGGCGCTCCATCGCCGCCTTCGAGAGTTCGGAGTAGATTTCCGTGCCGGTGATGCGTTCGAGCAGTTCGCTTCGCTCCTTGTGCGCCGCCTTGAGGAATGCCGCAAAATCGCCCTGCGCCAGCATCGCCGAGCGGGTGAAACGGTCAAAATCCAACCCGGCCACCTCCTCTACGAAGGCATCGACTTCCCTGATTTTTCGCTCCGCAACGACGAGGAAATCGTTTTTTTCTTCACTCCACTCCGCCACGGAACGCTCGGTTTTTGGCCCTGCGCCTTTTTTCGATTTGGGCACCCACACCCGCCACTGGCATTGGAACAGTCGGTCGCTGGCCTCGAAAACACAGGAAGCGAAGCCCTCCTCGGCACCTTGCGACAGCACCTCCTCTGGCCTCGAATTGCGGCAAACCTTGCCGTAGAGCGCCAACGTGACGGCATCCAGAATCGTCGTCTTGCCCGCCCCCGTGTCGCCGGTGATGGCAAACAAACCGCTGTCCGCCAACGGGCTGGCCGTGAAGTCGATGTCCACCTGCGAGCGGATGGAGTGGAGGTTGCGGAGCTGGATTCGGCGGATTTGCATGTGGTGGATTTACGATTTACGAGTGACGATTTACGATTCGCCCTTCGCCTCCTGTGCTTTTTTCAGCACATCGAGGATGTTGCTGTACACTTTTTCAGGCTTGGACAGGAAGCCGCCGAGGTCGGCCCAGATAGCTTGCTCGATGCCCTCTTCGTGCTGTGGCGTGAGTTGGGTCTCGGTGGTTTTCATCAAAAACCAGTGCGTGGTTTTCAGCACCCGGTCGCCCTTGTGTTCGTAGGTGTGCCAAGTGTCGAGCAGGTGCTGGCCGAGTGCGATTTGCCGGAGTCCGGTCTCCTCCTGTACCTCCCGGACGGCGGTTGTTTCGGGCGTTTCGCCGTCGTCCATTTTGCCCTTGGGCAGGTCCCAAAAATGCCTTCGGAAAATCAGCAGGACCTTGCTATCGGGGTTGAAAACGGCACCGCCCGCTGCCGTGACGGGCTTGTAAATCCGGTTGAAATCGGCCCAGAGTTTTTCAACATCCACATCGAACACCACAATCCGCCCGAAGCGGTTGGAATTTTCGAGTTGATGGACGATGTTGACCAGGAATTTTTTCTTACCGGCGTAGCGAAGCACTAAGTTGTTTTCGTCGGACGGGCCGAACCCGGCCGCATCTTCCATGGAAACGAGGTACAATGGCGTTTCGTTAATGTAAATTTTATACATTTGCGTCCCTTGATTTGTCCAGTTTGCGGATGGGCGTTTTAGCAGGTTTGCGTTTCAGGGAAACCTTGATTTCCCATATCGAGCGGCTGCTGAGACCCCAACACGCCAAAGCGCAAAAACGCCAACCAGCTAACGGAATGAACATCGCATCGGAAGTAGCGAAACGATTGCTGCAAATAAAAGCAATAAAATTAAGCCCGCAAAAGCCATTCACCTGGGCTTCCGGTATCCTGTCGCCCATCTACTGCGACAACCGGCTGGTGCTTTCCCATCCTGAAATCAGGGACTTCGTCAAGCAGTGCCTGATTGAAAAATCCAACGAATTCGGCAGTTTTAACGCAGTGGCCGGGGTGGCTACGGCAGGCATTGCGCACGGCATGATGTTGGCCGATGCACTGCAACTGCCCTTCGCCTATGTGCGCAGCAAGCCGAAGGAACATGGCCGCCAAAACCTGATGGAAGGCGAGTTGCCCGAAAAATCGAAGGTGCTGGTGGTGGAAGATTTGATTTCGACCGGCGGCAGCAGCCTGGCGGCAGTGGAGGCGGTGCGGGCTTCGGGTTTCGAGGTGGTGGGGGTGCTGGCGATTTTCAGCTACAATTTTGAAAAAGCCGTCAACGCTTTTGAAAAGGCCAATTGTCCATTAAACACCCTCTCGAATTACGACATCCTCCTGCGGGAAGCCCTGTCGAGCAAATACATCAACCTGAACGATGTGGACATGCTCACCACCTGGCGGAAGAAGACGGGTTCGTGAGGTATGAGGTATGAGGTCAGAGGTATTCAGGCAACAACAATTATCAATCAACAACCAGCAATCAATAACTTTTTTACCCAAATTCCGTAAAACCCCCACAGTTACAAAGCGGAAAAAACAAGTTTAAAGCATGTCAATACTCACGACCCATTCAGAAAAATTTCTGCAAGATTATCTCAACAACGCCTCCCCGACCGGCTTCGAGGCAAAAGGGCAGCAGCTTTGGCTCGAATACCTCAAGCCCTACGTGGACGACTGGCAACTCGACAACTACGGCACTGCCTACGGCATCATCAATCCCGGCACTGATTTCCGGGTGGTCATCGAGGGCCATGCCGACGAGATTTCCTGGTTCGTCAACTTCATCACGGAGGAAGGCTTCATCCACGTCATCCGCAACGGTGGCAGCGACCACCAGATTGCCCCGTCCAAGCGGGTGAACATCCACACCCCGAAGGGAGTTGTGAAGGGCGTGTTCGGGTGGCCGGCCATCCATACCCGCACGGCGGAAGACAAAATCACGCCCAAACTCGACAATATTTTCATCGATGTTGGTGCCAAGGACAAAAAAGAAGTGCTGGAAATGGGCATCCACGTGGGCTGCGTCATTACCTACGAAGACGAGTTCATGGTGCTCAACGACCGCTACTACGTGGGCCGGGCGCTCGACAACCGCATGGGCGGTTTTTGCGTGGCCGAAGTGGCCCGGCTGCTCAAGGAGAACAACGTCCAACTGCCGTACACGCTGTACGTGGTCAACTCCGTGCAGGAGGAAATCGGCCTGCGGGGTGCCCAGATGGTGGCCGACAGCATCAGGCCCAACGTGGCCATCGTGACCGACGTGACGCATGACACGAACACGCCGTTGATTGAAAAAAAGACCATCGGCGACGTGAAATCCGGCGAAGGCCCTTCGGTGACCTACGCCCCCGCCGTCCACAACAAACTCCTGCAAATCATCCTCGACACGGCGGCGGAAAAAAACATCCCCATCCAGCGGGAGGCCGCTTCCCGCTCCACCGGCACCGATACCGATGCCTTTGCTTACAGCAACGGTGGCGTGCCGTCGGCGCTGATTTCACTGCCGCTCCGCTACATGCACACCACCGTAGAAATGGCGCATAAGTCGGACGTGGAGAACGTCATCAAGCTGATATACGAGACGCTGCTGAAAATCGAAAACGGGCATAATTTCAAGTATTTTTGAGAGGTTGCTCTCCACGTAAAATGAAAAGAGGCTGTATCAGAAGTACTTGATGCAGCCTCTTTTTTATTTTCGGGAGTCGTCGTAACTTCCGCGAATGAAAGACAAACCAAAAAAGCGCCACAACCAGGTCACCTTCAAGGCCTACGAG
>JACRAN010000049.1 GCA_016234735.1 Bacteroidota bacterium
CACCAAAAACATCTGCGATGCACACGGCTGGAAAATCACGATTGACAGTGAACCAGCGAAAGGTACCACTGTGTCCATCATCATTTGAAACCCGTTGCGAAATCAAGTTTTATGGAGACCTGAGTGTTTTGAGAAAGTAATTTGAATCTCACTTTCTCACCCTCTCACCTCTCACTTCTAAAAAAATGAAAGCACACCTGCTCTACGTGGAAGACGACGAAAGCCTCGGCTTTGTCACCAAAGACAACCTGGAACTGCAAGGCTACCGCATCACGCACTGCACCGACGGAAAATCGGCGCTGCAAGCCGCTATCGAAGAAAAATTCGACCTGTGCATCCTCGACGTGATGTTGCCGGAGATGGACGGCTTCACCGTTGCAGAAGAAATCCGGCGCTTCAATGCCGAAATCCCCATCATTTTCCTCACCGCCAAATCGCTGAAAGAAGACAAAATCAAGGGGCTGAAACTCGGCGGCGACGACTACATCACCAAGCCGTTCAGCATCGAGGAACTGATTTTGAAAATCGAGATTTTCCTGCGCCGCCGTATCGTTTCATCGCCCGCCACGCCGCTGTCGAAGTTCCAGTTCGGGTGTTACAATTTTGATTACCTGAACCTCGGCCTTACCTGCAATGGGCACACCGACACCCTCACCCAACGGGAGGCCGACCTGCTTAAATTTTTCCTCGAACACCCCAACCAGGTCGTCAAGCGCTCCGAAATCCTGGAAAAACTCTGGGGCGAAGACGACTACTTCCTGGGGCGCAGCCTCGACGTGTTCATCTCCCGCCTGCGGAAATACCTTAAAAATGATGAAAACCTGAAAATCGAGAATATCCATGGGGTTGGTTTTCGGTTCAAAATGTAACCTCGACGATACTTGGCACTATTTTTGCAAATTTTCAGCAGGAACATCCATCGAAGATTTACCCGGAAGGGACTTGTATTTTCTTTTTTTCAGGGATTAAACCTGCTTGAGAAACTGTGACAAACACGGGCCGACAACAGGCCGGCTTACCACACACTTCCCAATTTATTTTCACTCCACAGTTTTCCTCTCAACTACACACCACACAGGAACATTCAGAGGCAAGGAAGTATTATTTTTTTTGTTGTTGTAGATATTTTGATTTTCAAAATATTGAAAAACAGACATTTTATACTCCTTGCCAGTATTCCACACAACCCGTATCCCGCTCACGAACTGAGCAAATCAAGCACACGAGACCATTCAGCGGCCCTTGCGGTCAACCGGATTTTTTTGCCCCGAACCGAAGATTTTAGTCGGTTTCAAATTCGGTGCAGGTTCCCATGAAAGACTGGTGTCCTGCACTTTTTTCCAAACAGCGCTGGCATACTGCCGCTGTCTGGAAAAACACCAAAAACCGAGCGCCCCCTATTTTTTCAAAGCGGTCGGAAGCAGCCCCCCATGCAGGCTTCCGGCTGCTTTTTTGTTTTGCCGCCAACCTACCTTCAATCGGGTGATTTTCCTTATGATTGCAGCCGTTTCTGACCAAATAGCCTGAAAAATGAAAGATGCATTCATCATTGATGCCGTGCGAACGCCGGTCGGCAGCTTCCAGGGGAGCCTCTCCCCCGTCCGGGCGGACGACCTCGCTGCCCACGTCATCTCGGCGCTCGTCGAGCGCCACCCGGAAATCCCGAAAGATGCCTGCGACGACGTGATTTTAGGCTGCGCCAACCAGGCGGGCGAAGACAACCGCAACGTGGCCCGCATGGCGCTACTGCTCGCCGGGCTGCCCGTCAGCGTCCCCGGTGAAACCGTCAACCGCCTCTGCGCATCGGGCATGGCCGCCGTCATCAACGCCAGCCGGGCCGTGAAAACCGGCGACGGCCACCTCTACATCGCCGGTGGGGTGGAAAACATGACACGGGGCCCCTGGGTCATTTCCAAAACCTCGCAACCCTTCGGGCGGGATGCCGAGATGCACGACAGCAGCTTCGGCTGGCGCTTCATCAACCCCAAAATGAAGGTGCTCTACGGCACGGACAGCATGGGCAACACCGCCGAAAACCTCGCCGAACTGCACCACATCAGCCGGGCCGACCAGGACGCATTTGCCCTGTGGTCGCAGCAAAAAGCGGCACGGGCGCAGGCTTCGGGCAGGTTGGCCGAAGAAATAAGCTCGGTGCCAGTGCCGCAGCGCAAAGGCGACCCCGTCATTTTTGACCAGGATGAATTCATCAAACCAGACACCACGCCGGAGGTGCTGGCCAAACTGAGACCAGCCTTCAAAAAAGCGGAGGAGGGTGGCACCGTGACCGCCGGGAACGCCTCCGGCCTCAACGACGGTGCGGCGGCCATGCTCATCGCATCGGAGGAAGCGGTGAAGAATTTCAACCTGAAACCGCTTGCCCGCATCGTCTCGACGGGGGTGGCAGGCGTGGAACCACGCATCATGGGCATCGGCCCCGTGCCTGCCTCAGAGAAGGCGCTGAAAAACGCAGGCCTGACGCTCGCCGACATCGGCATCATCGAACTCAACGAAGCCTTTGCTGCACAGGTGCTCGCCTGCACCCGCACCTGGGGCATCGCCGACAACGACCCCCGGCTGAACCCCAACGGCGGGGCCATCGCCATCGGCCACCCGCTCGGCATGTCCGGCACCAGGATTTTGCAGACGGCAGCCCTCGAACTGCACCGACAGCAGCAGCGCTACGCCCTGGTGACGATGTGCATCGGCGTGGGCCAGGGATTTGCGACCATCATCGAGCGGGTGTGAACGAGTGGAAGTAAATTCACTTTGAGTTGACCTTTTTGAGAAAAAAGCTGTTTCTTTATCGAAATTTTCATCATCAAAAAATCACGTTCCAATGGCAAAAAAACTGTTTTCCTCCTCCGGCAACCCCTTCATGAAGGAAAATGCCTACCGCAACAGCTCTCAGGAAATCTTGGATTCCGGCTTCACCACTGCTGCCGGTGAGCGCATGACCGTGCAGGGTGCCGTCAACAAATCGTTCATCCTCTTCGGTTTGATGCTGCTCACCACGGTGGTCAGCTTCGCCATGCCGAGTCCGCTGTTCCTCTGGACGGGCATCATCGGCGGCCTGATAGCCGTGTTGGTCGGCAGCTTCAAGCCGCACCTTTCACCCACGGTGGCACCCATCTACGCCTTGCTCGAAGGGCTGTTCGTCGGCTCCGTGTCGGCGATGTACGGCGGTGCCTTCGGCAACGCCATCATTTTCCAGGCCGTCACGCTGACGATGGGCCTGTTGTTCGCCATGTTGTTCATTTACAAAACAGGCATCATCAAAGTCACCGATAAACTCCGCATGGGTGTGGCAATGGCGACGCTGGCGGTGCTGATGGTCTATCTGCTCAACATCGTACTCGGCTTTTTCGGCATCAACCTGCCGTACCTGCACCAAGGCGGTGCCATCGGCATCGGCATCAGCGTGGTCATCATCGGCATTGCTTCCTTCAACCTGCTGCTGGACTTTGACAATTTTGAAAAAGGCGAGCAATTTGGTGCCCCTGCCTACATGGAATGGTTCTCGGCGATGGGCCTGCTGGTCACGCTTGTTTGGCTGTACGTTGAAATCCTGCGGTTGCTGTCCCTCCTGTCGGGCAGGGATTGATTTGCGGAGCAAAAAATGAGTTTCCAAAAAAAACCGGCGCTGAACCAGCGCCGGTTTTTTTGTTGGTCATCTGTAAATCCACACCGGGAAACTCTCTCCTTTTTTAAAATCCTGCCGTTCGAGCGGCAATTCCAGGAAGGCATCGGTGTCCGTCAGGTTGGCGAGGTCGCCAGAACCCTGCCCGGTAATCGGCGTGGCGAGGAGCCTGCCGTCCGCTTCGCAAGTTAATTTTACTTGTAAAAAATAGGTCAGGTCGGGCTTGAAAAAATAGTCCCCGGCGAGCGCAGCGTATTGATAATCAAACGGTTGCAAGCCCTGCGATGCCCGCAGCCAGGGCTGAAAGTAGCGGTGTACGCACATGAACGACGACACCGGGTTGCCGGGGAAAGCGAACACCATCGTCCGCTCTGAGCGCCCGAACCAGAACGGTTTGCCGGGCCGCTGCGAAACTTTGTGGAACAACTGCCGGACGCACAGATTTTTCAGTGCAGCCGGCAAATGGTCAAATTTGCCCATCGAAACGCCGCCACTGAGCAGCAGCACGTCGGAGTTTTCGAGGCAATCGGCCAGCGCCGTTTCGATGGCGGCCAGGTCGTCGGGCAGGTGCAGCAGGTCGGCGGCCAACCCCCACTGGCCCAGCAACGCCGCCAGCGTGTGGACGTTCGACTTGCGGATTTGGTGGGGCAGCGGCACCTCGCCCACCTCCACCAGTTCGTCGCCGGTGGAGAGGATGGCCACCCGTGGCAGCGCC
>JACRAN010000050.1 GCA_016234735.1 Bacteroidota bacterium
AGGGACGAGGTATGAGGTATGAGGTATGAGGTATGAGGTATGAGGTATGAGGTATGAGGTATGAGGTATGAGGTATGAGGTATGAAATTTGACTTCAACCAACCGAAATGACAAGGTTTTTACACGAGAAAAATAGATGGCTGATGAATGTTGCCTCGCTGCTCAACTACTTCCGCCGACATTTTACCATTCAAACATGAAAATCATCATCCCAATGGCTGGCCGAGGCACCCGGCTCCGACCTCACACGCTGACGCTGCCCAAGCCGCTCATCCCCATTGCCGGGAGGCCGATGGTGCAGCGCATCGTGGAAGACCTGACGGCTGGCTACCGCGGGCAGGTGGAGGAAATCGCTTTCATCACCGGCGACTTCGGCCCGGAGGTGGAGGCCGAACTCATCGGCATCGCCAACAGCTTCGGGGCGGAGGGGCGGATTTACCAGCAAACGCAGCCACTGGGCGTGGCCCATGCCATCGGTTGCGCCAGCGAAAGCCTCACGGGCAATGTGTTCATCGCTTTCTCCGACACGCTTTTCAAAGCTGATTTTCACTTTGACACCGACGAGGAGGGCATCATCTGGGTGAAAAAAGTGGCGGATCCGTCGGCTTATGGCGTGGTGAAGACTAACGGTGCGCAGATTATCACCGACTTTGTGGAGAAATCGCCCGTGTTCGTGTCCGATTTGGCCATCGTGGGGCTGTACTACGTGCGGGAGGGCGAGCACCTGCGTGACCAGATAAAATTCCTGATTGAAAACGACATCAGGGACAAAGGCGAGTTTCAGATTACCTCGGTGCTGGAAAATATGAAGGCTGGCGGCTACCGGTTCCGGGCGGCGACCATCGAGGAGTGGCTGGACTGCGGCAACAAGCAGAACATCATCGAGACCAACCGGCGGATGCTCGAAATCAAACGCCGGACGGAGGTGCTGCAATCGCCGGAGGCCATCATCGAAAACTCGGTGATTGTGGAGCCGTGTTTCATCGGGGCGGGTGCCAAAATCATTCAATCGGTCATCGGGCCGCATGTTTCGGTGGGGAGCCACTCCGTCATTGAGAACTCTGTCATCAAAAACAGCGTTATTCAGGGCGGCACAAATGTTTCCAACGCCGTGTTTTCCGATTCGATGGTCGGAAACCACGTGACCTACGAAGGCCGGGTGTCGGACATCAGCATTGGCGACTACACGAATTTTAAGGAGTGAGGGGGGTGAGAAGCGAGGGGTGAGGATTGCGGCCCTGAATTCACCATTTACATTCATCGTTTACCATTGAAAACAGCTATGTCCAAAAAGATTTTACTGCCATTTTCCCTGTTTTTAAGCCTGTCGCTTGCTGCACAGCACGAAGAAGTGGATGCGCCGATCACGGAAGCGGCCGTTCAGTTGCAGGAAGTTTTCATCGATGGCAACCGGGAGAAGTTGCTGGGGAATTGGGAAAAAGCGGCGGCCAAGTTCCGGGAAGTGCTCGAAAAAGACCCAAAAAACGATGCAGCCGCTTACGAGCTGGCCCGTGTGTACGAGGCCATGAAGGACATGGAGAAAGCGGAGGCCAATGCCAAAAACGCCGCTGAATGGGCACCTGACAATCCCTGGTACAAGTATTACCTCGCCGACCTTTACCAGAAAGTCAACAAAGACAAGGAAGCTGCCGCCGTGTATGAGAAACTCGTGAAAATGGAGCCGCAAAACGAGGAGTATTATTTCAAATGGGCCTACTACCTCGTTCGGGCCAGCCTGCCTGCCGAAGCCATCAAAGTGTATGACCAGTTGGAAAAATTGACCGGCATTCACGAGGAAGTGACCCGCCACAAGCACACGCTCTACCTCGGCATGGGCGATTACAAAAAGGCAGCGAAAGAGCTGCAAATGCTCATCGACAAATTCCCGAACAGCCCCGACTATCGCCACCTGCTGGCCACTTTTTACGAGCAAACCGGCGAAAAAGAGAAGGCCACCGCCGTGTACAAGGAAATCCTCGCCCTCGACCCCAATGATGCCCGTGCGAAAATCGCCTTGGCCGAGGAGTCGAAAGGCAGCGACGACATCCGTTTCCTCAACTCCCTGAAACCCGTTTTTGAAAACCCCAACACCGACATTGACCTGAAAATCAAGGAAATCATCCCGTACATCAACCGGCTGTCCGAATCGGGCGACAAGAACCTCGGCAACACCCTGCTGGCCCTCGCCTCCCTGCTGGAAACCGTGCACCCCAACTCCGCCAAAACCTACTCCGCCCTCGGCGACGTGCTGAACATCACCGGCCAACCCGACCGTGCCGTGGAGAAATACAAAAAATGCCTCGAACTCGACGAGACCGTCTGGAGCGTGTGGGAGCAACTGCTCTACCTCTACGCCGACAAAAAAGACTTTGAAAACCTCGTAAAAACTTCCGAAAACGCCCTCGACCTTTTCCCCAACCAGGCCGTCGCCCACTACCTCAACGGCCTCGGCCACAACGGCCTGCACCGGCCCAACGATGCCCTCCTCTCGCTGCAACAAGCCCTGATGATGTCGTCCAAGAACCCGCCTCTCCGCTTCAACACCCTGAAAGAAACCGCCGAATCCTACTACCAACTCAAAAAGTTCCCCCTGGCCGAAAGCACCCTCGGCGAAGCCTCGAATCTGAACGCCAACGACCCGGCACTGCTCGAACGCATGGGCGACGTACAGTTCCAGTTGGGCAAGCAATCCAATGCCGTGCAGTTTTGGCAGAAAGCCCTGGAAAAAGGCGGCAAGTCGCCGTTTCTGGAGCGGAAGGTGGCGGAGGGGAAGCTGGTGGAGTGAGGGGAGGACTGGAATGACTTGGCTTGGGCACGTCAGAAACGGGGTGGATATTAAGGTGAAGTTGGAAAGTTTAATCAGCGGGGTGATGGGGATGGGAGTTGCCCGACTGCTTTCTGTTATGATAAATGGTTTACATGAAAAGCCTCATCTGGCTTTTTGCTTCGTAAAGAAGATTTGCCAATCCTTGGTTTTGGGAAGGAATTCCAGATAATATCAATTTTGAAATGGCTTTGTTAAAGTGAAGTTTCAAAAGGAGGTGAAGTTGTTCCAGTGTCATTTGCTTGATAAAAAACTTGGCGATTGACTTGCCAACAATCGAAACCAAGATGCTGCGAAAGCGAGCAATGTCATTTGGCTGAACATTGTAGTAAGCGTTCCAATTTTGGCGCAGTTCTCGGGCTTGATTAACCTCTCCCATATCGGTGAGAAGATTGCCAAAGCCAATCCCGCTGATTCCTTGTTCCCTCAGCAATTCTTCCGACCTGCAAGCCAGGAGAAAGACCTTTTTGCGGTGAAAAACACTGGCTTGCTCTTTTGTCACCAGTAATTCCCTCGGAAAATCGTCGCTGAACGCCCCCAACAAGGCATCACTTCGTCCGTGCCCCATGAAGAACACGAAGGTTTCGTCTGGCAGGCTGGAAACGAATTCCACGCATTCTCGGTGCGACCCGGCATGAAATCCAATTCGATGATAATGGAAGTGTTCAGCGCCGAATTGCTTGATCAGGAGGGTGGTGATAGCCTCTAAAAAATCAGTGCTTTCGTCGCAAGGATGGATGATTACAGGCTTATTCATCGTCGTCTTGCAGTTTGATTATGTAGGCGACGAATTGTTCTACGATTTCCTTCTTGAAGTTTATCGCCCTACCATCGTTAGTGTTCAGCAGTTGGAAAAGGCTGGAAATCTCCAAACCGTCGAAATATTCTGACCGAAACCCCTGATATTCTTGCATTTTCTCTTCAAAAATATCGTCTAATGTTTCTTCCTTTTCTTGGGTCAATATTTCGAGTATTTTTTCCAAAAACGACCTGCGGTCTACAAAGCCTTCAACACGAGAACTGATTAATGCAATGAGATTTTTCTTCACCTTGTCAAAAGACTTGCCCTGCCCACCACGATACTCCTCAAGCATCTGTCTGACTATGTTATCTAAAAGACTCGAATAGAACAGGAATTTTGACCTCGGCGCTGAGGATTTGAGTTTAGTCAGGACATCTACTCCTGTTATTTCTTCAGTGCCCAAATTATAATCAAAACACACCAAGTGCTGGCGTCCAATATTTTCTTTAAAATATGCTTCGACTTTAGACAAGTCAATATGGTTATCGGTTAGCACTTCTGGCAGTTCGGCACTTCCGACCTTGAATTGGGTACATTGGATTGGAATACCTCTCTGTCTTGCTACGCGTTCGAGATTGGTGATTTCGTCAGCCTGATCTTCGTCGTCAATGATTAACACCCGTTTCATGTTATTTTTGGAAGGTTATCTCGAAAGCAGCGCCTTCGAGGAGGTGATTGTTGCCGATAAAACGAACCTTGGCATTCAGGCTTCGTATGCTTTCCCGCACGGAGAACAAGCCAATCCCCGACCCGTCTGTAGTCGTAACGCCTAATTCAAACATTTTTTCTGGGTTAGACAAAAACTGTTGGCTTACTCCATGCCCATTATCTGCCAAAACAATGGAAAGAGACTGCGGTGATGGGTTGGAACATTGTACTACCATTTTTGTAGCCCCGGCTTTTTCGGAGTTGAACACAAAATTGTCAAACACGACTGACAAGTCGAGGATGCCAACCCGGTATTCAAAGGATGAACCATCTGAAACGACTTCAAACTGGATTTGCTCCTTCTCAAAAATGTCGTTGAAAAGGGCAAAATACTGCTCCGTGAACTTGACAATGTCAATCACCTGGCGGTCAACTTTCGTCTTGAAGTTTGCCCTGGTTATCAACTCGCTGATTTTCAGCGCCTTGTCAGACCATGTCCTGATTTTTCCCAAGTGGAGCAGGATGTCTTGTTTTGTTGCCTCGCCGCTTGTGATTTTATCTACCAGCATATCTACATTTGCTCTGATTTTGTTAGTGGTGAACTTGATGTTGTGGATTAATCCCTCTGCATCTTTGCTCAAGGTTTTTCTTGTTGCAAGAAGGTAAGTATTTTTTTCCTGTTCTAACCTCAATTCATTTTCGGCTCGTAGCCGTTCTTCTTCTTCAGCTTTCAAGCGTTTTTCCAGTTCTTCCTTTTCTTGCTTGATTCGTTCAAAATTCTCAGTCGTTCGGGTAGTGAATTCGGCAAAAGCCTGGTCACCTGATTTCTCAGCGATGAATTTCAGGTTTTCAATAGCTTCACGTGTGGCGTTGGCAAGCGATTGGGCTTTAATTGCTATGAAGTTTTTATCGAAACTTTCCAGCTTGCCATCACCTTTTTCAAGCTCACGACGGATGAGTTTAAAAATCTCGCCTTTTGAAGTAAGATTGTCAAGCAGGCTAACATCTTCTCGGTTTTTGTCTTCTTTTATTTTCCAGGCGACATCAGTCACATAATCTTCTAACTTCATCAAGCAAGATTCGATAAAGCATTTTCGCAAAGCCTCTAAATGTTCATTTTTGATTAGCCCACCATTCCTGCTCGATGTCTCTCTCAACTCGTCGTTCTCCCCAAAAATCTCGATTCGACCAATAATGTCGCGAAGACCAAATGTCCGAAACACATTTTGAACATGGCGAGTGTCCACCCCGAATGAATCATCGCCTGCATCTCCAAATGGGGCAATTCTGAACCCGTTTTTGTATAAAAATATCGAACCGAAATGAATAGGTTGCACTCCCACTGTCTTGGTGAAAGCAGATTTTGCAGCTTGGTTCAGGAAAAAAAGATGAAATCGAATGTTTTTTAATTTGGGTACCGTGTCATTTGTCTTTCGGATTTTGTAAATCTCTGTTCCACGATCAACCAAAGCAGAAGTAATCCCTTTGCCTTCCTCGTCAATCGAAACTTTAATCTGTGAAGTGTTTAGGTTGAGTTTCTCAAAAATGAAGTTTCTTACTTCCCCGTTGACTTTCTCTCTCAGGTTGCCTTCTCTATTGTCCTCAACTTTTTCTTTTTCGTCTATGAGGAAGATATGAAAAGTCTGTTGGTCTAATCCGAGTGCTTCGACATCTTCAGATTCAAAGGGGTTGATGAGTTTTTCAAGAGATTTTTTTAATCCTTGTTTTTTTTCCCTGTTCCATGCCGCATTGAGAAGAGAAATCTCCAGCCTCGTTCCATGCTGCGATTTTCCACAGAAAACAACCGGTGTGCTCAACGTTGTGTGCTGCACCTTGATGTCGAGGAATTCTTTCTCAGCATCTTCGTCAAACTTTCGCCAATCAATTTTGATTCTTTCGGGCTTTGCATCTTCCTTGTTGTTCCGGGTGACAAGGGAAAGTTTGTTGCCAAGCCGGTCGCATGAAAAACGCCCAATGCCCTTGGCACCAGCGTAGTAGCGTTTCAACTTGATTTTGTCACGGTAATCTTCACTGGCATCATTTTCATCTTCTTCCTTGTCTTCGGTGCCTTCCTTCTTTGCTGAATAGGCTACAAAAAGCCACTTGTCTTTGATGTCTTTCAAGTCCATTCCTTTCCCGTCATCCTCAATAACGATTTTGTCCTCGGTAAACTCGATGAAGACATTGTGCGCCCTGGCGTCGTAGGCATTCTTAACTAACTCGAACACTGCCACGTAATCGTCGGTAATCAGGTCTCGCCCAATGATGTTTTTGAGACCCGCGCTGATTCTGAAGGGAAGATAAGACTCAGGCATGATGCAGCAGTTGGATTAAAGCTATGCCGCCTTGCTCGCTGAAAAGGGGCGGTATGGCGTTGCCCACTTGGGTGTAGCGGGGCACGTCCTTTTTGCGGTCAATGCTCCCAGTTGTGTATTTGCCCTTGAATTCGTACCAATCTGGGAATCCTTGCACCCGGGCGTATTCCCGAACCGTGAGGATGCGGGGTTCGGCATAGTGGATAAAATCGTCAGGAAGCGTCGTCAAGGTCGGCGACTGGTCAGACCCGGAAAGCGGAACGATGGTGTGCTTGGAGATTTTGTATTTTTCCCGGAGGTGGGTGTTCAAGTTTTTGTTTCGCTCGCTTGCTTCGAGTATTTCAGCAAAACGCTCCCGGATGTACAGCCTGTGGTTGGCAAAACTGTGGCTGTCTGCCACCTCCGGCTCGTAGCCCGACCTCATGAGGATTTGATAGGGGGACTGAGGGGGAGCATACTTGCCGCTTTGAAAACGAGCCCGGTCGGGAGTGCCGGCGGTTCCATTTTGGAACAACAAATCGGAAATAGCCTGTTCGAGGGTGACACCAGGAGACGCCAATCCTTTTTGCGCAAGAAAAAACATCCTGTTTTTTTCCAGTAAGCTGAAAAAATCTTTTGCGCTGGCACCTGTCTTTTTTGCCACATCTTTCCTAATGCCGACCAAGATGAAGCGGGTGCGTTTTTGCGGAACCCCAAAGCGGGAAAAATTTACCATTTCCCCCTCGGCTTTGTATCCTAGCTTGTCCAGTTCAGCCAAAACAAACTGCGAATAGGCGATTCCTCTTGTTTTGTTTTTTTCAAACTTCAGGGTAAAACCCTTCACGTTTTCAAAGAAAATGATTTTTGGTTTGATGAGTGAAACGAATTTGAGATAAGCGCGAATGAGTCCATTCCTAAAGTCGTCCTCTTGCCTTTTCCCGGCGGTGGAAAATCCCTGGCATGGCGGTCCTCCCGCTATTAAGTCCACCTTGCCACGAAGATCTTTTATTTTTTTTCGATAGGAAGCCAGCACTTCATTGATATCCAAATTGGTTTGGGGCAGCCATTCTACCCAATCGAAATGTCTTTTTTTGTCAACTAAGTTGTGGCGCAGCGTCGAAAAAGCATCTTTGTTCTTTTCAATAGCAAATAAACCCTGCCAACCTGCCTGGCATAATCCAAGTGAAAGTCCGCCACACCCAGCAAAGAGGTCAATGTATGTAGGTTTTTGATTCATTCAAGGCATTAGAAGGGCGAAATTACCCGATTTCATCAAAAAAGTAACATGCATTTGAAATTGAGCAGCATTTGCCTTTACAGTTTACGCACTATCTCTCTCAAGCTGTTTTGCCTCCCAGCGAGTACACACCTCTGGTTGAAATATAAGCTCCCCGTTGAGGCTGTCTAAAAAGGCAACCTCCCGCAAATCACGCAGATTTTCGCAGATAAATTATAGAGCTTTCCAAAATAAAAATCTGCGGGCATCTGCGAAATCTGCGGGAGACAAAATTATCATCGGTGAAAAATTTTCTGTTAGGTTTTTTGAGACAGCCTCTTCCACGACGGGCAGCACTTATCCCACCATCCAACACAGTTTCACCAATACAGTCTCAATGCCCAACTCATCGCCACTGCCGAGGTCTGGCCAAATCAAAACCTTCGCCGACCTGGCAGCCTCGCAGTCATCGGGCAGCAACCTTCTCGCATGGGTGGAGGCGTACTACGCCCGTGCCGCTCGGCACGGGGCTGGAAGGGAAGGCAGCGGAGTTGGAGGCGAAGGCGTACGGGTTAAGGTGCCTCCCGGTACTATCGGTACCAGCCTGGTGTCCCCTCACCCCGGCATCTGCGCATGAAAATCCGCACGTATGCGCCGGGCGTAATCATCCAGCAAGGCCAGTACCCGCTCCCGACTGTCGGACACGACGATGAAGCCGAGGTGGTGAACTTTGTCGAGCCGCCAGACGATTTCCGGGTCGTTGAAGACCGAGGTGTCGGGGTGGCGGTGGCGGCTGAGGGAGTTGATGATGCCACCGTAGCGTTGCTTCGTCGGTGGGAGTTGGTAGTCGGTGCCATGCGCCACGGCGGATTCGAGCCTGGCCCATTCGCCCCAGAGGTTGATGCCGGTGGCGGCGTGTACCATCTCGGCGATGTGCGCCCCGCCGACGCGGGAGGCGGTTTCGAGGAAGTAAAACCGGCCGTCCTCCGCTGATTTGATGAACTCGGTGTGCGAGGCGCTGTACCGCATTCCGAAGGCTTTCATCACCTCGGCGTTGGCTTTCACGAGCGCCTTTTCGTCCGTGCCGCCGTGCCCGCAGATGACGGAGCGAAAAATGCCGCCACCGTGCGCCACGTCCCACGGAGTGCTGAGGTACTGTGCCACGCTGGTGAACACTTGTTTTTCATCGACGGTGAGGGTATCGACGTGGTAGATGTCGCCGGGGCGGAACTGCTCGGCGAGACAGAGATGCCGTTTTTCGCCCAGTTCAAACAACACCTGCCAAAGTTCGTCGGCGGAGTTGACTTTTCGGATGCCTTTCGCCGCTGCCTCGAACCGGGGCTTCACCATGTACGGCGGTTGGGTGCGTTCGGTAAATTGGCGGATTTCTTCGTCGTTGAAAAGCGCCGTGAAGGCAGGTGCCCGGATACCGGCTTCGGCGGCTTTCAGGCGCATGGCCAGCTTGTCCCGGAAGTGGCGGACGGTGGTTTGGCCCATGCCGGGTACCCGGAAGTGTTCCCTCAGTTCGGCAGCTTCCTCCACGTCGAAGTCGTCGAGCGCCACGATGCGGTCCACCTTGTGGGAGCGCATGAAGTAGGCCAGCCCGGCGATGAAGTGCCCCATGTTCCAGGTTCCATGTTCCACTTCCTCCATGAAAAAAATGTCGTCGATGACATCCCGGGGCCAGGGTTCGTGCTCCGTGTCTTTGGCGGTCACGAGGAACACCCGGTTGCCCTCCGCCTTGCAAAAGCGCAGGAAATCTATGCCTTTGAACTCACAGGAAATGCAGAGGAAAGTCATGTTCTAACGGTTGACGGTGGACGGTTGACGACAGACGGTGAGGGTTGTCGTCCACCGTCTGTCGTCCACCGTCCACCGTTGTTCACGCACCGATGTGGCTGCCGCTCGGGATGACGGCATCTTTTTTCAAGACCACGATACCGTCCACGATGACGTAGGTGTCGGTTTCCTGGTCCGCCAATTTGCCGGGGTTGCCCCGGATGATGACGTTGTCGCCGATGCGGACGTTTTTATCGATAATGGTGTACTCAATGATACAATGTTCACCAATTCCCATGGGGATTTCATCCCTTTCAATCAACTCTTCGAGCCGCTGGAAGTAGTCGTTGCCCATGATGATGCAGTGAGAAATGACCGAGTACGGCCCGATGCGGGAGCGGATGCCGATGACGGAACGCTCGATGCGCTCTGCATGCACGATGCAGCCCTCGGCCACCAGCACATGGCGGAACACGGTGCCGAAGAACTTGCTCGGCGGCAGCATCCGGGCACGGGTGTAAATCATGCGCTTGTTGTCGTGGAGGTTGAACTCCGGTATGTCGTCCGCCAGGGCAATGTTTGCTTCAAAAAACGAGGGGATGTTCCCGATGTCTGTCCAGTAGCCGTTGTACTCGTAGCTGGCCACTTTGTAGTCTTCGGAGATGGCGGCGGGGATAATTTCCTTGCCGAAATCCACCGCTTCGGGGTGTGATTTGAACAGCTTTTTGAGGGCATGTTTGGAGAAAATGTAAATGCCCATCGAAGCGAGGTAAACCTTGCCGCTGTGCTTGTTGGCCTCCGACACTTCGCTGCTCCACTGTGGCAGTTCGTCGTCGGAAGGTTTTTCCACGAAAGCGTTAATCGTCCCTTTTTCGTTCACCTTCATGATGCCGAAGGAGGTCGCTTCTTTGGCCACCACCGGGATGGTGGCGATAGTCAGATCAGCCTCCATATCCACGTGCTCGCGGGCCATTTTCTCGAAATCCATTTGGTACAACTGGTCGCCGGAGAGGACGAGGATGTAGTCGTAGTCCTGGTTGATGAGGTGGCGCATGGACTGGCGCACGGCATCGGCGGTGCCCTGGAACCACTTGTCGCTGCCCCGCCGCTGCTCGGCGGCCAGGATGTCCACGAAGCCGGGGGCGAAATGGTCGAAGTGGTAGGTGTTTTTGATGTGCTGGTTGAGCGAAGCGGAGTTGAACTGGGTGAGCACGAACATCCGCCGCACACCGGAGTTCAGGCAGTTGGAAATCGGGATGTCGATCAGGCGGTACTTGCCCCCGATGGGTACAGCGGGCTTGGAGCGTTGCTCGGTCAGTGGGTAGAGCCTGGAGCCTACGCCGCCGCCCAGGATGAGGCTGATCATTTTGATTACCATTTGTCTTGATTTTTTTTGGCCCACGAATCCGTTCCGGGGGCGTTTCTCATTGAATATCAGTTTCACCGGAGGCTAAAACAACAGCCTGCCAACTCGGTTGGAAAAGTAAGGCGAATATTTTAAAACGGCGTAACGCATCAATCCCATTGATGTAAAATTTTCTTTCTGCCGTTTTTTTTTCAGACATTACTTCTTCAATTCCAAATTTTATACTTTCAACCCAAAACCAGACCTGCCCAATGGATGCTGCTGACGAAATCCGAAATTTGATAGTGGAAGGACAACTGGGGGACAGCCTCCGGGATGCGGCGCTGTACGCGGAGTGCCTTCAGCACCAGGCAGGCTGAACGAAACCAACCGGGATTTCCGCCTGAGCATCATCGGCATGGAGACGGTGGAAATGGCACGGGCACGGGTCCGGCTCACGCTGGTGGACGTGGTGCTGAAACGGGTCGTGTAACTGAGCGCTGGTGGAATGGCAATGCGCCCAGTACCCCGCCGGGCGGGCGGGCCTTCTCGCCTGCCAGGACGGGACAACTCGCCGGAAAAAGATGTCATCACCTCAACCCCCAACTTTCCGCATCCGAAAATCCAGCGTCCCGAACCCGCCCCCTTCAAAATGCTCCACTTCGAGGTGGTGTTGGCCGCCGAGCTTCACCTCCACCTCGTCCGTCGCCGGTTCGTGGATGTCCCAGTGGTCGATGAGGGGTTTCCCGTCCAAGAAAAGTTTGGCCCCGTCGTCGCTGGTGAGCGAGAGGCGGTAGGTGCCGGGGGCGATGTCGAACACCGCCTCTGCGAACGTGGCGAAATTGTCCTCCGCCACTCCCTCGGCGGGGCTGCCCCACCAGGCGAAGTAGAGTTCGTCGGGCTTCGCCGAACGTTGGGGCGGCTTGTTTTTCAGGTTTTTGAACACTTCGTAATGCGTGAGCGGGTTGGCGGCCTCGTCGTAGTTGTACCACCGCACCTGCCAGTCCAACTTTTTTTCAAAACGCTCGAACCGGAAGGGGAACGGCTTGCCTTTTTTGTTGAAATGGCCGAACCGGTCGGTGAACGCCTCGCCGATGAACTCGAAGTTGAGCGACAGCGCCTCCGCCCCCGCACTTTTGGTCGCCACCAGCGTGACCGGGAACGAGCCGGTCTGCTGGTTGAGGCTGGCCCAGCCCCCGCCGTCCACGATTTTCCAGTTGCCTTCGGGCGGCCCGACGAGCAGGAATGTGTACTGGTCGCCCTCGATGGTGCGCAGCCAGACGGACGGCGAGCGGAAATCGCAGGGTCCCCACTCGTCCACGAGGATGTACTGACGGCCACGGAGATGGTTGGCGGGCAGCGAGGCGTTCATGCCGTCAGGGAGTTTTTCGACTTTTTGCCGTTGAATTTCCCCGATGGGGAAATGTGGCTCCGACAGCTTCTGGACGATGGGGTTCATGTTTTTGAAACCCTCCGCATCGTGCCAGCCCCGGTCGCCTTCCACTTCGTTTTTCACAAAATAAAACGCCTCGTTGGGTTGCTCCGCCACCAGCAGTTTTTCAAAACCGGCGAACTGGTTGTCGTCGTTGATGGCCACTTTTTTCGAAGCGCTGATTTTCAGCGGGTTGCGCACGCCCTCGAACCGGTTGTGGCCAATCTGGTAGTCCCGGCTGGCCACGTCCCGGTTTTTGGCGTAGCCCCAGTCAGTGGGTTGGCTCGCCCGCGCCCAAAGCTGCACCCCGACGCTATCGTTCACGAACTTGTTGCCCACGATGGCATTCTCCTGCCCGTGTTCAATGGCGATGCCCGTGCGGCAGCCTTCCATCTGGTTGCCCAAAATCAACGAGCCGTAGCTGTACCCGCCCCAGATGCCGTAGGTGCAGTCGTCGATGCGGTTGTCCACTATTTTGTTGCGGCTGAACGTGACCTCCACGCCGTTCGTCGGGGCGTGGGAAAAATCGTTGCGGTAGAGCAGGTTGTCGTTGCAGCCACCCTTGCCCGTGTCCATCGTCGTCTGGCCCGCCCACAGGAAAAAACCGTCGCCGGAGTGCGTCGCCGAGTTGTAGGCGAAGGTGTTTTCACTGCTCTGCTCGTACACGAGGATGCCCGCAGAGTCCTGCCCCCGTTGGTAAAAACCATGCGAGTAGCCCCGCACGTTCCAGTCCAACTTGTTGTGCATCAGGCGGTTGCGGCTGCTCCGGTACATGCCCACGCCGAGGCCGGAGTTGAAGTGGAGGCTGTTGTTGTAAAAAAGCCCGTCGTTGCAGCCGGAGAGCAGCAGGCCGTTCATGCCCTGCGTGACGGTGCAGCCCTGCACGAGTGCGTGTTGGCAGTTTTTGAGGTACATGCCCGCCCCGTAGCGCACCCACTCGTCCTTGTCGTTTTGGTGGAAACTGAGCCAGTCGCTGAAGTCCTCCCGCTCCCGGATGCTGCGCAGGCGGGGCCGCCAATTGTAACTAAAGTCGCAGTCGAGCAGGCGCAGGCTGTCCACTCCCTCGGCCAGCACCCCCACTTTGAAGCCCCGCACCACGGCGTTTTTGAGCGTGATGTTTTTTCCTTTGATGAAAATGCCGGTGCCGGTGAACTGGTCGGGCCAATCTTTTTGCCCGCCACCGTCGAGCACCGCACCGTTGAAATCGACCGTGATGTTTTCGCCTTCGATGGTGAGGGTCGGGCGCAGGCTGTCCGCCGCGTTGAAGCGGAAGGTGTCGCGGCTGACGGTGATGGATTCCCGGATGGTCATGCCTGCGGTGAGGGGCAGTTCCCGCTGGCTTTTGCAGGCAAAAATGGCCAACGTGCCGAGGGCGGAGAAGAGGAGGAGTTTTTTCATGGTAAAATATTTTGGAGCGGGAAGGTAGGGAAAATGCGCAACTTGGGAACACGTCACCATTCTGAAAAATAGTTGGGTTTCCAGGGATTTCCCGTTTTTTTGTGGCCGTATTTTTCAAAAATGCTTGTAGCAACATGCCGAAACAAATCACCAGCCCGCAAAACCCGCTCATCAAAAACATCGCCCTGCTCGGTGCCAAGGCACGGGAACGGAAGGAACGGGGCCTGTTCGTGGCCGAGGGCCTGCGGGAAGTGGAACTGGCGCTGCGCAGCGGTTTTGAAGCGGCGGCGGTGCTGTTCGACGAGTCGGTGACGCCGTTTCCAGTCGTCGAAAACCTGCTGAAAAACGCTGCCCACCCAGCGGCGGAGGTCATCGGCGTGAACACTCCTGTTTTTGAAAAAATCGCCTACCGCTCCGGTGTGCCCAACGTGGTGGCCGTTTTCAGAATGAAAAACACGACGCTTGCCGAGCTGCGGTTGTCCGAAATCCCGTTGCTCCTCGTCATGGAAAGCGTCGAAAAACCGGGCAACCTCGGTGCCATGCTCCGCACCGCCGATGCGGCCGGGACGGATGCCGTGCTCGTCTGCGACCCGCACACCGACGTGTTCAACCCGAACGCCATCCGGGCGAGCCTCGGGGCGATTTTCACGGTGCCGGTGGTGGCCGTTTCGTCCGGCGAGGCGGTCGGTTTTTTGAAAAAAAACGGCATCCGAATCTTCGCCACCTGGCTGGAAGCGACCACGCCGCTCTACGCCTGCGACCTGCGGCAGCCGCTGGCGTTCGTGCTGGGGGCCGAGGCGACGGGCATCTCCAGGTTCTGGGTGGAGCAGGCCGACGAGCACATCATCATCCCGATGGCAGGGCAGGTGGACTCGCTGAACGTGTCGGCCTCGGCGGCCATCGTGCTGTTCGAGGCGGTGCGACAGAGAGGGATGAGGGATGAGGGATGAGGGATGAGGGATGTCACCGCTTGGAACCCCAAAAACCAAAACTGCCTTCATTTACTTCTACTGCCGTTTGCCAGTCATCTACGCAATTGAACGGCTGGCATATCTGCGTCTTGATTGCGGAGGAAACACCTCAAATTAGAGCCATAATTAACTTTTTTGTATTTCTTAGCGAATGAATGTAAATGGAGGACGCTGAAAGCAGCGCCCTCCATTTTTTTTTGAACTCCCTGTTTGCGACAAGTTTCATCGTATCTTGTTTCCAAAATCAGTTGCAATGCCCAGTTCCCGCCAACTGCCAACTGCCAACTGCCAACTGCATCGCATGTTCACCGGAATCATCGAAGCCTTCGGGCAAATCCAATCCATCCGCCGGGACGGAAGCAACGTCCATTTGACGGTGGCTTCGCCCATTTCACCTGAACTGAAAATCGACCAGAGCGTGGCGCACAGCGGCGTGTGCCTGACCGTGGTGGCCCTCGGCGAAGGTACGCACACCGTCACGGCCATCGACGAGACGTTGCAGCGCACCAACCTCGGAAGTTTGAGGCCGGGCGACTTCATCAACCTCGAGCGGGCCATGCGGGCCAACGACCGCCTCGACGGCCACCTCGTGCAGGGCCACGTGGATGCCACTGGCACCTGCACGGGGGTGGAGTCGCTCGACGGCAGTTGGGTGTTCCGTTTCGAGTATGTTTTTCAGCCGGAATATCTGCTGGTGGACAAAGGTTCGATTTGTATCAACGGCGTGAGCCTGACGGTGGTGAAACCGCAGCAGGTGGCAGGCGGAATGGCAGTTTTTTCAGTGGCCATCATCCCGTACACCTTCGGGCATACGAATTTCAACAGCCTGAAAGCGGGCGATAAAGTCAACCTGGAATTTGATGTGATTGGCAAGTACGTGGCGAAGCACCTGGCATTTTATATGCCGGGCGGAGGGTAAACTTTCTCCATGCACTGCTTCGGCGGCGAGAGGAAAAAACTGACTACGCCCACCATGCTGCCGGAAGGTTTCAGGTCGTAAGTCAAGCGTTCGGGCAAGTCACGGGCAGTGGCGTTGGTCCTGAAAGCATAACCGACCTTGAACTGTAGCCAGGTCCAGCCGGTCAGTTGTTGGTAAAACGAGCCGACGAGGTCGAGCGAGGAACGGCTGAAATGGTAGGGCGCTTTTTCGGTCTGGTTGGTCACGAAGGGGTTGTTCACAGGCTCCTTCACATTGAGGGCGTAGTTCTGGCTGGATAGCTCGGTGCCGAACATGGCCAACTGGCGGTCATTGAAATTGTAGCGGATTTTTATGCTGGAAGGCAGTATCGCCTCCACGCCCCAGTGGTCGTTGAAAGTTTGATTGTAAAAACCGAACGGCACCACGGAAGTCCCCCTGTAGCCTTTGTTGAGCAAAATACCCGCACCATATTCCAGGTCGTCCCGTTTTTTCACGCCGAACACGCCGGCCAGTCGATAGACGGCATAGCGGTTGTCTAAGCTGATGAAAGTGCTGTAATCCCCCTGCCAGTTGGCGCTGAGGCGAAAACAAGTGTAGTATTTGTGGTTGATGGGATGTACGACGTAGGCGGCGATGCCGAGATTTTTCAGTTCGGCCTCGTTCAGGCGTTTGAAAAGTGGGTAGTTGTCAGGGTCGATGTCGAGGAAGTGGTAGCGCTCCAGCGTGTGCTCGAAACCGAGCATTGCTTTGAGTCCGGGTGTGTTCAGGATGGGGAGTTTCAGCCTTGTTTCAAAACGCTCATTTCGTTGCACCTTGGTGGGCTGCTCCGTGCCGGGCTGCAACATTTTATAGTCGGGATTGAAAGTGTAGGTAAACGAAGCGCCTTTGCCTGGTGCTTTATTGATGACCCCTGGTTGGCAAAGGAACGGATTAGGCTCCATCAAGGCATCGTTCATGTTGACCTGGGCGGTCAGCGCATTTGCCACTAATAGAAAACATGTACAAAAGAGTGTGTTTTTCATAATCTCAAGCTGTTCGAGGGACGGTGTTCATTTTCTTAGGTGGCATATTTTGAGCTTGTTCGACTCATAGCTTTCCTTAGTTTCTCGGTATCATGCCTTCAATAAGTGTGGGGGAGAACAAAATTAGCAATAATCTTAATGCCGTGGGGAAATGTTTCGCTACTGTCGGGTAATGACATTTTTTCGACGGCCTTCCGCTCTGTCGGTAACGAGAATTGTGCCGGAATTATTCGGTCATTTGCCGAGCAGCCAGCGAAGAGGCTTCGGGAAGGTGTTTTTCCTGATTTGAAGGTAGGCCACCGGCCTGGTCCCGAAGCCCCGGAAAAAGTTCTCCACCGGCTCCAGCATCGACCCCTCGAAATCGATGGCCCGCACCTCCGGCCCGGCCTGTTCGATGGATGTCCAGATGGCCAGCGACATGCCGCCCAACTGCCCCACTTCCGGGTCGAAGGCACTGAACAAGTGGATGATTTTGTGGCCAAACCGCTGATAAATCAGCCCGGCGTGGAGCCGGCCCTGCCCGTCCCTGACTTCCAGCGCTGTCCCGGTTTTTTGCTCCCGAAATGCCTGCCACAGGCTCCGCAACAGCGATGAATCGAGGGGATATGCCTTTCGCTCGCCAGCCAGCCGGATGATGTCGTCCACATCCTGCACCTGTGAAACCGCCAATCCGCTCTTGCGGGCTTTGTTGATGTAGGTCCTCGTCCGTTCGTCGAAATTTCGAAAAATCTGTTCCTTATCTTCCTGATTGTCAAGCCAGTAGGAGTAGCGGACGTGGAGTTCCCAGCCTGCCCAGTGGAACGGCAGCGGGTAGTCGAACTCCGGTGCGAAGTTGAGGTTCAGCACTTTCACCTCCTTCGGAATGTGGTCGAGGATGGTGCTCACCAACCGTTTTTTCAGCGCCAGGGTCTGCGTGGCGTTCTTTTTTTCCACCTCCCCGAAAAAAATGCCTGTGTACTGGCAGAAGCGGGGGGTGAACAGGTAGCTGACCCAGTATTTCCGGGAAATCCGCAGGGGCATCACTGCCAGCATCTTGCCGTTGTGAAAAACGGCGATGCCCTGCCAGCCCGGCCACACCACGTCCAAATACCATGAGAGGCCGTAGGGCGCTCCCTGCGGCGACCGGGCGATGAACCCGTCCCAAATCGCATCATCAATCCGGTGCCTTTCAAAAACTTCGGCGGCATAGCCCGACAATTCCGTTGGCTGCATGTTTTGGTGAAATTCTTTCCCGCAATGTTAGGATTTAGGAACGAAAACGGCGGTTTTTTCAGTGTCAGGCAACTTCACCGGTATCCTCCTGCTCTGCCCGGAAGTATTTCCAGATTTTCCCGGCGGCGGATTTCCCGGTAGCGACTTCCAGTTCGGGGAGGGTGGCCTCCCGCAGTTTTTTCACGGAACCGAACAATTTGAGCAGTTTTTCCGCCGTCTTCCCGCCCACGCCGGGGATATCCTCTAATTCGGTTTTGGTGAAATCCTTCGAGCGCTGGTTGCGGTGGAAGGTGATGGCGAAGCGGTGCGCTTCGTTGCGGGCCTGTTGGATGAGCTTGAGGCTCTCCGATTTTTTGTTGATGTACAGCGGCACCGAATCGCCCGGAAAAAAAATCTCCTCCAACCGTTTGGCGATGCCCACCACGGTTACTTTAGAGGTGAGAAGTGAGAGGTTTTCAGGGATGAGGGATGAGGGATGAGGGGTGAGGGGTGAGGGGTGAGGGGTGAGGGGTGAGAGGGTGAGAGGTGAGAGGGTTTTCGTATCTCTTTCCTCTTTCCTCATCCCTCTTTCCTCATTCCTCATCCCTCTTTCCTCATCCCTGATTCTGATGCCGAGGGCTTCGAGGCTCTTCACGGCGGCGCTGAGTTGGCCCTTGCCGCCGTCGATGATGATGAGTTGCGGCAGGGTCTGGCCTTCGGCCAACAGGCGCTTGTACCTACGGTAAACGACTTCTTCCATCGTGGCAAAGTCGTTCGGGCCTTGCACGGTTTTCACGTTGTAGTGGCGGTAGTCGGCCTTGCTGGGCTTGGCATTTTTGAACACCACGCACGATGACACGGGGTAGCTCCCCTGCAAGTTGGAGTTGTCGAAACACTCGAAATGCAGCGGCACTTCGGACATGTGCAGGTCGCTTTGCAGGGTGCGCAGGATGCGCTCGGCGGGGGTTTGCTTGCCAGTTTTCGAGGCTTCCTCCTTCTTTTTTTGCAACAGGAAAAACTGCACGTTTTTCTCGGAGAGTTCGAGCAGCTTTTTTTTGTCGCCGATTTTCGGCACCGTGACGGTGATGTCCGCCTCTGCCAGCGTCACGTCGAAAGGCACGATGATTTCCGGGGCGATGCTCTGGAACCGTTCCCGCAGTTCGGGGATGACGAAGGAGAGCAGTTCCTGTTCGTCGTCGTCGAGGTTTTTCACCATCTCCTGCGTGTAGGTGTTGATGATGGCCCCGTTCACCACTTTGATGTAGTTGACGTAGGCCAGTTTTTCGTCGCCGGTGATGGAGAACACGTCCACGTCCCGGATGGTGGTGCTGACGACGGTACTCTTGCCCTGGTAGTCCTCGAAGGCAAGCAGTTTGTCCTTGATGTCCTGGGCTTTTTCAAATTGCAGGTTCGCAGCATGGCGGGCCATTTGCTCCTGGAAGTGCCGTTTCACCGACCCGAAATTGCCCTTGAGGATGTTCTTGATTTGCTCGGTTTTTTCGAGGTAGGCCGCCTCCGTTTCCAGCCCCTCACAAGGCCCCTGGCAGTTTTTGATATGGTATTCGAGGCAGACTTTGAATTTGCTTTTGGCAATGTTTTCTTCGGTCAAACTCAGGGTGCAGGTGCGCAGCGGGAAGAGTTGTTTGATTAAATCGAGGATGGTCGTCACCCTCATCCTGGAGGTGTACGGCCCGAAGTACGTGGAGCCGTCCCGGATGACCCGCCGGGTGACGAACACCCTGGGGAACGGCTCGTTTTTGATGCAGAGGTAAGTGTAGCTTTTGCCGTCTTTCAGCATCACGTTGTACGGCGGCTGGAGGCGTTTGATGAGCGTGTTTTCGAGCAGTAGCGCATCGGCCTCCGAGTCCACCAGCGTCATTTCGATGTGGCTGGCGTGTTTCACCATGACCCTCGTTTTGTAGGCCATGCCCTTGGTGCTGCTGAAATAGGAGGAGAGGCGGTTTTTCAGGCTTTTGGCTTTGCCCACGTACAACACCCGCCCCTCGGCATCGAGGAAGCGGTACACACCAGGCTCCTGGGGCCAGTTGGGCATCTGTGTTTTGTAGTCGTGGCTCGTCATCGCTATTTTCCGACGGAGGATTTTTTGACAAAAGTAACGCTTTGAAGAGGAAATTGACCGACAGGGAAAACAAAGTTGCCGACGGGAAATTTCACCCAAAAGTCAGGTTTCTGATCTTTGAAAAAGAAGTGCCTGCGAACCGCATTTTTACTATTTTCGGGCTTCGGAAACGGATTTAACGAAAAAAAACACCGGCCACGCCATGAAAACCCCGTCCAGCAGGCTTTACGATTTGGTAAAATCGCTCTCCATCACGGAGCGGCGGTATTTCAAGCTGTTCATCAACAGCAAGGATGCCACAAACAGCAAGTACGTACGGCTGTTCGATGCCATCGGTTCCAGTGCTGCTTTTGACGATGAGGAGTTGATGCGGGCCGTGTACGGCAACGATCCGGTAAGCACCCAAAAATACTCAGGCTTGAAAGCCTACCTGTACGACCTGATTTTGAGGAGCCTGCAATCGTTCGATGAAAAATCTTCGGTGGATTACCGCCTGAAAAACATGCTGCTCGGTGTGCGCACGTTCTTCAAACGCTCGCACTTCGACGACTGCAAGGACATCCTCTACAAGGCAAAAAAAATAGCGAAGGACTTCGAGGATTTCAACACGCTGGTGGAAATCCTCGGATGGGAGAAACGCATCGCCTACACGCAAACCGACATTGCCTTCCTCGACCGGGAACTGGGGCGCATCACGCAGGAAGAACATGGTTATCTGGAGCAGTTGACCAATATTTCCGCCTACCGGAACATCTTTTTCAGCATCCTCGTCAGCATCCGCAAGGAGGTGTCCCGCAGCCAGAAACAGCGGGAAGAACTCTCCGCCCTGATGGCCGACCCGCTGATGCAGGACGAGTCCCATGCCCGCTCGTACTTAGCCAAAGTGCTGTTTTTCCGCATCCATTCCATCTACCTTTTTTCTATTTCCGACTTCGAGGCTTTCTACGATTCCAGTAAAAAACTGATAAAATTGATGGAGCGGAACAAGCTCATGCTCAGGGAGGACGTGTCGGAGTACATCTCGGCTCTCAGCAACCACGTCATCAGTTGCGGCAGGCTGGGCAAGGTGGCCGAAGTGCGCCAAACGTTGAACCAGCTCATCAAAGTGAAGCCCATCACCGCCGACGACGAGGTGAAAATCCACCGGCAGTATTACATGAACAAGTTCAGGTTGTGCATCAGCACCGGCGAGTTCGAGGAAGGGGCGAAGGAGTTGAAACGTCACCTTAAAGGCGTGGAAAGGCTTGATAAAGCGCAGTTTATAAAAAGCAATTTTTACTTTCAATATTTCTGCATCTACTTCGGCACCGGCAATTTTGAAGCAGCGCTGAACAGTCTGAACGATTGGCTAAAAATGTCGGAAAGTGTGGAACGGAAGGATTTGCAGAGCCTTGCCCGCATCCTGAACCTGATTATCCACTACGAATTGGGGAACACGATGCTGCTGGACAGCCTGCTCCGGTCCACGTACCGGTACCTGAACAAGGCCAACCGGCTGTCGGATTTTGAGCGGAAAATGATGAATTTCATCCGGGAGGCAGGCAAGCCGCACTTGAAGAAGGAGATGCAACAAATCCTTGAAACCCTGAAACAGGACTTCGAGGATTTGTCACGCCAGCCGTCTTACGGCGTGTTCGACTTGTTCGATATTATCTCCTGGCTGGAAAGTAAAATCAGCGGAAAAGTGTATGCCGAGGTGGTGAAAGAGCGCTTCCGCCAAAAATCAGTAGCGACGACCTGACCTTGCCAGCAAACCTGTGGAAGGGCTGGTGGCCAAACCCGGTTCACGGATGTCCACATCGTCCCAGTTGATGTAGCCCACTGAGCCGGTGTTGGTCGGCACGTAGCTTTTGCCGCCTTTCACTTCGCTGCTTTCGGGCACCGTGAGGGCGTTTTTTGTAAAGTCCTGGAATTGTTTAGTTGTAGCCATAACACAAGATTTTTAAGTAGTTGCAAAGGTAGAAAAACTCAAACTGAAAAGTAAGGTTAAACATCGCCAGTTGAAAACCAAAAATTCCCAAAAGTCAGGTTTCTAAGAATAGGTTTTGGCTCATGCTGCGTTCGTGCAAAATTAAAGCGGGTTGCCGGACAAGTCCAAATCTGGTTTTGTCAGCCACCGTACCGGCTGCGGGAAAAGGCGGCTGCCACACGACTGGTTGACAAAAATCACATGGTGATGCCGTCCCGTTCAAAATTTTCGCCCCAACTTTGCCTCCGAAATTCAGGCTGCTCAAGTAGCGGAACAACTTCCCGCATTGCTAACCAAGTTTTTTTTAAATGAAATTGTACAACAAAATCTGTGGCGAGGAACTGAAGCACCGCCTGTTGGAGAGCAGCGAAGAGCGCACGACGCTGTCATTTTACAAATATGCGCACATCGAAAATCCCGAACTTTTCCGCAACCAGTTCTACCGGATGCTCGACGAAATCGGCGTTTTCGGGCGGATTTACGTGGCGAAGGAAGGCGTGAACGGCCAGATTTCCGTGCCGACGGCCAACTTTGAGGCGCTGAAACAGCGCCTCGATTCCATCGATTTCCTCGCAGGCATCCGCCTCAACGTGGCCATCGAAGACGATGGCAAATCGTTTTTCAAACTCACCATCAAAGTCCGGGGAAAAATCGTGGCCGACGGGCTGGACGACCACAGCTTCGACGTGACGAAGCGGGGCCAACACCTCAGCGCCCAGGATTTCAACGCCCTCACCGACGACCCCGGTACGCTCGTAGTGGACATGCGCAACCACTACGAAAGCGAGGTCGGCTATTTTGAAAATGCCCTCCGGCCCGATGTCGTCACCTTTCGGGATGCGCTGCCGCTGGTGGAGCAAATGCTTGAAAATGAGAAGGACACGAACATCGTGATGTACTGCACAGGCGGCATCCGCTGCGAAAAAGCGAGCGCCTACTACCTCCACAAGGGTTTCAAAAACGTCTTCATGGTGGACGGCGGCATCATCGAATACACCCGCCAGTGCGGGGAGCAGGGCTTGCCCAACAAGTTCATCGGCAAAAATTTCGTCTTCGACGAACGCCTCGGCGAGCGCATCAGCGAGGCTGTGGTAGCCGTCTGCCACCAGTGCGGCGGTCCCTGCGACACGCACGTGAATTGCGCCAACGATGCCTGCCACCTGCTGTTCATCCAGTGCCCGGCCTGTGCCGAAAAGTACCGCCACTGCTGCTCCTCCAAGTGCGCCGAGTTCTCGCAACTGCCCGAAGCGGAGCAGGTCCGGCTTCGCAAAACCGAAATTTTCAACGGCACGAAATTCACCAAGGGCCGCTACAAAGCCTTCCGGCAAGGGGAGGATTTGGTGATGGGGTAACTTCCCCCACCGTCCGTTCCCGAACACTTTTCATCCGCAGGTGGAGGCAGTCTCTTTCGGGCGCAGTTTTATTTCTCCGCAAACCCTTTTTTCTTCAAATCATCCCGGAGCTTCATGGCCTTGGCCTGAAATTCGGCCCCGCCACCGCCCTCGGCAAGCTGGTTCAGTTCACGCCAAAACTTCGATTGCTGGTGCCCGTAATCGGCTAAGTAAAAATGCAGCAGGCGCCATTTCGCCGGGGGGCTGGCATCCGCAGCGGCGTATTGTTCAAAACAAAGCGCCGCCTGCCGGTAGTTTTTTTCCGAATAAAAGACTTGCGCCAGCATTTTCCGGGCGTACGGGTAATAGTCCGTCATGCCCGGCAGCACTTGCAGGAGATGGACTTTGGCAGCGCTGTACTGCTTGTTCAAAAAATCATCCAGCCCCTCGTTGAAGTATTGCCTCCCGTTCTCCGCCAACTGGGTTCCCCTGGTGGCCGACAATTGTTTTTCAATCGAGCCGTGCAGGTCGCTCATGTTTTCATCCGCGAGCGCAATCAATTCACCGTAAGATTCCTGCCGCGCCGGTTTTTTGGGCTGCGGAACGGGGGGCGGAGCAATTTGCGGCTGAGGGGCAGGAGCGGGAGCTTCCGCGATGGGGGTTTTTGGTTTTTCAACCGCAGGGGGCGGGGGGCTTGGTTTTTCTGCGGCACCAGGATTTCCCTGGCTCCAAAACCACCAGGCCGCCGCGACCAGCAAGAGCAGGGCAATGCCGCTCAACAGCCAGGGGCGCGGAATGGCGGTGGTCCTGACCGCTGGTTTTGCTGGCAGCACGTCATCGGGCGGCGGTGGCAATTCATCCATGTTTTCGCGCCAGCGTCCGAGGTCGAGGTCGAGGTCTCTGCGCACCAGTTCGGCAATGCCGGCCTGTTCCAGCCGGTGTGCTTCCACCTCGGCAGCCAGCGACGGGTCGCTGGCAATTTCTGCGGCGAAAGCCTGTGCTTCCTTCGGGAGAAGCTCGCCTGAGAGGAAGGCATCTATTTTTTCTGAAAGTACCTGGGATCTCATCTTTTTCATGACGTTGGGTTTTGGATGTTTCCGCTTGCGCAATCCAGCATCCAAAACGGCTTCTAAATCTTTTCCCGCAGGAAATCCCGCAGGCGGTCGCGGCAAATTGCCACCTGGTTTTTGGCGGTTTGCACATTGCCGTAACCCATTTCACCGGCAATTTCTTCCATTTTGAAACCCTTGCCGTAGAGGGTCAGCAAGGTTTTGCAGCGCTCTCCCAACTGTTCGAGGCCCCGGTTGACCATCTCGGCGCGTTCCTGCCGGATGTAGTCTTCCTCGACGCCGGGCTGCAACCCCTCCCAGGCCGGGCGGCTTTCCGGGTCGAATTCCACGGTCCGCTTTTGCCGTCCGGCGGATATTTTTTGGGCCTCCGCCCATTTCCTGGTCAAAGATTCGATGAAATAAGTGCGCAAGCTGGCGCTGTGCAGCGCAAAATCAGGCTTGCAGACCTGCCTTTCCACCGCCAGCACAACATAAGAAAACACTTCGTCCACCTGCTCTTCCCGACCGCCCAGGCTGAAAACTGGCTTGAGGTAAAACGCCCGCCAAGCCTTGTAGATGTACTGCCAGGCATCGTTGCGCTGCCTGCCCCCGGCGCGGATTGCCGCGACGAGCTGGTCGTCTGTCCATTGTCCTTTTTCAACCATAGAGCGGGGGATTTTAAAAAAAGTACCCTCTGTTTTGGATTTTTTTTACTCCAACAAATATACAAAGCGCTTCCTGCCGCCTGGCAAAAGATTTTTTAAAAAAGCGCTCCCGAACGGGGTACCGTTTTTCAATCGCCCCGCTCCCACAGGGCAAATCACCACACCGGCAGGAACATCCAAAAAAAACGGCTCGCTTGGCCTTCCTGCAAAAGCCGCAATGCCCGAATGCGTCAATCAAGGCAAAATCATTTTTACTTCTAAATCAATAAAGTCATGAAAAATTCTGCATCCCTTACCATCGCCCGGTTCCTGCTTGTGCTTGCAGCCGGTTTCACTCAAATGGCCAGTGTTCAATCCCAATGGAGCTCCAGCACCATTTCGGGCATCAATTTTAGTTATTTGACAAACACAAACGCCCGCTTGGGAATCGGTTCAAGTGGATTGCCCATGGGGAAAGTGGATATTTTCCACAACAGCAGCGCCACAGGGAACAATGTTCATTTAAACCTTTTTGAGAACGAGTACGGCGATTTTTCCAGGATTCAATTCAGGAATTTCAGCACAGGAAACTTTTGGCAACTTGCTGCCCGTGCTCACGCTACTTCCAGCAGTGCCGCTATGAATTTTATCTACAATGATGGCACCACCAGCAAAGATGTCATGAGCTTAACGGGCGAAGGCAGGCTTGGCATCGGCACGACAACCCCGGCAGCACAGTTTCACGTCAAGACGGCCACCACCAACCCCATGCGTCTGGAATCTACCGGGGCAGACAATTTCCAGTCATTTTACACCGCCGGCGGCTACAAAGGCTATGCGGGTGTTTACACTGGCGACAACGACATGGACTTCGGCACCGGCGCAGGCAACTCCACTGGAAAGGTGAACCTCGTCATCAACGCCTCACCGAAACTGACCGTCTTTGCGGATGGCAAGGTCGGCATTGGCGCCACCAGCCCCGGCACGTACAAGCTGTACGTCAGCGGCAGCGCTTTTGCAACGGGCAGTTGGGTCGCTTCCGACCAGCGTTTCAAAAAAGACATTGCCCCGGTGGCGAACGCCCTTGAATTAGTGAAGGAAATGCGCGGCGTAGGCTACGACTTCAACCGGGCTGCTTTTCCTGAAAAAGATTTTCCCGAAGGCAAATCATATGGGTTCATCGCACAGGAACTCCAGTCCGTGCTGCCAGAGTTGGTCAACGAATCCGACGGTTATCTCGCCGTCAATTACGACGGCGTGGTGCCGGTGCTGGTCGAGGCAATCAAGGAGCAGGACACCCAAATCGAGGCGCTGCGCGCCGAGTTGGAAGACCTGAAAACCACCCTCATCGAAGTTCTCTCCCAAGCCGATGCCCAGACCTCCGAACGCAGCGGCACCCAATCGCACGCACCTGATGCGGCACAAGCGTTCGAGATGCGCCAGAACACGCCGAACCCGTTTTCCGGCAGCACCCGCATCGCGTACAAGGTGCCGGAAAACGCTTCTAACCCGATGCTTTTCATTTTCAACCTCGAAGGCAAAATGATGGCGGAGCAGCGCCTCGACAGCGGCTCCGGGGAAGTGGAACTGGAAGCAAGCTCGCTTGCCGCCGGTATGTACGTGTACACCCTCTCCGTGAACGGCGAGGCAGTGATGAACAAGCGGATGATTGTGAACAAGTGAGTTGGAGCGCCGTCAGGCAAGCTGAACAAAAGCGGGAGGAGGCAAGTGTAGCCTTCTTCCGCTTCCCGTGTCTTTCCTGTCCTGGAAAACTGACTTTTTTTTCAAAAAAAACTACCCACACCGGCCTCTCAATAGTTATCTTTCGCATTGTACTTTTGCTTAATCCTCATCCCTCCAGCTATGAACCGATTTTCCATTCCCGCCTTGTTTTGCATTTTCCTGCCCGTCTTTGCTTTTTCCCAACAGCAGGATTCGCTGGCAGCCGCCCGTGAGGTGGACAGCCTCGTGAGCCTGTGCCGCTCGCTGGCAAGCAATGCGCAGGACGAGGAGGCCCTGCAAGCCATCGAAAGCGCGGAAAAAAAAGCGCTGTCGGTTTTTGGCAAGGAGAACGCGGCGTATGCGACTTGTTTGTTCTATCACGGGCGTGTTTTTTACTACATGGGAAAACTTGGGGAAGCGGAGGCGCGGCATTTGCAAGCCAAAGACATCCGGGCAAAAGTGCTGGGCACGGCGCACCCAGACTACGCCTCGAGCCTGAATAGCCTCGCTATGCTTTGTCGCGCCAAAGGCGACTTTGACCAATCAGAGGCGCTGCATTTGCAAGCCAAAGACATCCGGGAAAAAACGATGGGCACGGCACATCCCGACTATGCCGCCAGCCTGAACAACCTGGCGAGCGTTTACATGGACAAGGGTTACTATGACAAAGCGGAGGCGATGTACTTAGAAGCCAAAGGCATCCGGGAAAAAGTGTTGGGAAAAGAAAACCTCCAGTACGCAGCGAGCCTGAACAACCTCGCTATCCTTTACGAAGACAAGGGCGACTACGGCAAAGCGGAACCACTTTACCTGGAAGCTATGGATATCCGGTTGAAAATCAGGGGCGCTGCCCATCCCGACTATGCCGAGAGCCTGAACAACCTGGCAGTGTTTTACAGGAAAAAAGGCGATTACGATAAGGCAGAGGCGATGTACCTGGAAGCCAAAGACATCCAGTCGAAAACTTTGGGCACTTCGAACCCCGATTATGCCCAGAGCCTGAACAACCTGGCAGTGCTTTATCATGCCAAAGGCGAGTACGGCAAAGCGGAACCGCTGTATTTGGAAGCCAAAAACATTCGGGAAAAAGTGTTCGGCACCTCGCACCCATATTATGCAACAAGCCTGAACAACCTGGCAAACCTTTACAAAGACAAAGGCGAGTACGGCAAAGCGGAGCCGCTGTATTTGGAAGCCAAAAACATTCGGGAGAAGGTGTTCGGCACCGGGCACAACGATTATGCCGCGAGCCTGAACGATTTGGCAACCCTTTATCATCTCAAAGGCGAGTACGCCAAAGCAGAGCCGCTGTACTTGGAAGCCAACAGCATCTGGGCAAAAGTGATGGGCACGGATCATCCCAATTATGCCGGGAGCCTGTTCAACTTAGCAACCCTCTATTGGGCAAAAGGCAGCCCCGGACAAGCGGAGCGGTATTTTATGCAAGCCAGCGCCTGTGCCAAAAACCTCCTGCAAAAAGCTACCGCCTACAGTTCCGAAAACGAAATGCTGCACTACGGTACATTGCTCCAGGAAAATTTCGAGGCCCTGCTCTCCTTCGCCCAAACCCACCCAAGCGACTCCCTGCTTGCTGCAGCCTACGACAACGCGCTTTCCCTCAACAACGCCCTGCTCGATGCCGCCCTTGCCCGTGAAAAAGGCATCGCACGCGCCGACAGCAGCACCCGGGCGCTCCACACCGAATGGAAGTCGCTGCTTTTCCGGCTGGCCAAACAGTACGCACTGCCCGTCGCCGAGCGCCAAAACCTGCCCGAACTCGAAGAAAAAGCCAACGCCTTCGAGAAGGAGTTGGTCCGCCGCTCTCCCGCCTTCGCCGAGGCGCGCCGCCAGACGCACTGGCAAGAAGTGCAATCCAACCTACGCGAGGGCGAGGCCGCCATCGAGTTTGTGCGTTACCGCTACCACAACTCTAAAAAAGTCACCGACACCATCCGCTACGCCGCCCTTGTCCTGTTGCCCGGAGCTGCCCCGCGCTACGTGCCGCTGTGCGGGCAGCGTATGCTCGATGCACTTTTCCAGCAGCGCAAACCCGACGAGTTTCACTTGCAGGACTTGTACGCCCCCCGTCGGCACGATGGCTTGCCCACGCTCCACGCCCTGTTGTGGCAACCCCTCGAACCCCTGTTGCAAGGTGTGAAAACCGTGTATTTCGCACCCGCCGGGGACTTGCACCGCCTCCATCTTGCTGCCCTTTGCCCGAAAAATTATGGGCACCCACTCAGCGAACAGTACCGGCTTGTGCAAGTGGGCAGCACACGGGTCTTGGCGCAGCCCATGCAACCTGCCTTGCTCGGAGCGGGAGAGGCTGTCTTGTTTGGCAACATCCAGTACGGCCCGGACATCCTTCAATTCGCCAGTTCGGCAGTCGAGGAGGATGCGAGCAATGAACTCACCACACGGTCGGACAAAACAACTGCCTGGAATTTTCTCCCAGGCTCCAAACCTGAAATTGACTCCGTCGGGGCCGCGCTCGCCGGGGCGGGTTTCAAGGTTGCCCTCCGCGAAGGCTCCGCCGCCACCGAGGAGGTTTTCAGGCAAATGGGCGAAACCAGCCCTTCGCCGCGCATTTTGCACCTTTCCACCCATGGGTTCTTTTTCCCCGACCCAAATTCAGAGTTGAGAGGTGAGACGGTGAGAAGCGAGATACCGGAGGCGGGGTTCAAAATTTCAGAAAACCCGATGACGCGGGCCGGGCTGGTTTTCGCCGGGGCGAACCATGCCTGGAAAACAGGCAAGCCGGTTGCGGGCATGGAAGACGGCATCCTCACCGCCTACGAAGTCAGCCGGATGAACCTGCAAAACACGGACTTGGTAGTGCTCTCTGCCTGTGAAACCGGGCTTGGCTTCATTCAGGGCAACGAAGGCGTCTTTGGCTTGCAGCGCGCCTTCCAACTCGCCGGGGCAAAAAACTTAGTGATGACGCTCTGGAGCGTACCGGACGGACCCACCCGATTGCTGATGACCCGGTTTTACCAAAACTGGCTGGAGAAAAAAACATCCGTGCGCGAAGCGTTGGAAGAAGCGCAGGCATGGATGCGCGGACAGGAGACTTACCAAAGCCCGTATTTCTGGGCTGGATTTGTGTTGCTGGAATTTTAGGCTTCGGGCTGCCACAGCATCGCCGCTGGCATATTTTTTCATGGACAAGTGGCGGGAGGATTTTGCCTACCGAATTGATATTCAATGGATGGTGTTTGAATTGGCGGGTTTGGCGGCAAAAGCAGTGGCGTTTTTACAGGCAGCTTTTAGATTGTAATAGCGGCACTGGCCAACCCGGTGAAGTCGTTGCGCAGCGAATAAGACGAAGCGCGGTTGGCGGTTGGCTCCCCGCCAACCGCCAACCGCAGCCTATCTCACAATCAAAACCGGAATCCGTAGCCGGTGCCTCACCTGGCTGATGGTAGTGCCAAACACCCAATCTTTCAGCGTTTGGTGGCCATGGCCGCCCATCACTAAAATATCGGCATTGAATTGCTCCACCATGCGGGGAATTTCTTTTTTGGGGGTGCCGAAGCCTATTTCTGTCTCGCAGGAATAGCCCGCCAGGTTGAGGTCCTTGGCATATTCCTTCAAAGACTGCTCGTCCGATTGGGTCTCCAAATCTTTGATTTCCCTGCCCAGGATTTTGGCCCCGGCTGTTTCCACGATATGGATGAGCAGGTAAGCTGCCGTTTTGCCGCCTTGCGCCAACGCATGGTTGATGGCAACGGAGTCCATGTTGGAAAAATCAACGGCAACGGCAATCCGGTTATATTTTGGCTGTTGCGGGTCCAGTAGCAGCGGCTGTTTTTGAGGGTGTGTCGAGCCGACCTTGTAGCTTCTGAACCCTCTGATAAATGGATTGAAGGTGATATACAGCAATAGCCCCAACGCAAACAGTGCGAGGGGAACCACCGTGAGCATGATGATCCAACTGCGGTCGCCTGCTGCTTGAATGAACGCCATTATTTCTTCGTACACTAACTTCACATTGAGCGAAACGATAATTGTGGCACTGATCCATGCCAATGTTTTGAGTGTGTTGTTGATGGCAAATCCGCCCATTTTCTGTTTATCGCTCACGAAATGAATCAGGGGAATAGTGGCAAACCCCAATTGCATACTTAATATGACCTGGCTGAGTACCAGCATGTCGCCCGTCATTTTTTCCCCGAAAAAATAGATAATTAAAAAGGCCGGAATTATGGCAATTAAGCGGGTTATCAGGCGTCTCAGCCAGGGCTGTATCCGCAGGTTCAGGTATCCTTCCATCACGATTTGGCCCGCCAAAGTGCCTGTGATTGTTGAGCTTTGCCCGGATGCTATCAACGCCACGGCAAAAAATATGGGCGCAAATTCATTGCCCAGCAAAGGGGCCAGCATTTTATGCGCATCCTGTATTTCCGCAATTTCAAACAGCCCGTTTTTATAAAATGTGGAAGCGGCTAAAATCAATATGGCGGCGTTCACAAAAAAGGCAAGGTTCAGCGCAATGACGGAATCAAATACATTGAACCGAATGGCTTTTTTTACCTTATCGGGAGTGTGCCGTATTTTACGTGTTTGCACCAAAGAAGAGTGCAGATATAAATTATGGGGCATGACCGTGGCACCGATAATACCGATGGCAATATAAAGCGCCCCATGGCCGGGCAGCGACGGGATGAATCCCAGGGCGATTTCACTTGCTACGGGTTTGGCAATAATCATTTCTGCCAAAAAACTGAGGCCTATGATGGCAACGAGGCTCAAAATGAAGGCTTCAATTTTGCGGATGCCATAATTCATCAAAAACAATATCAGGAAGGTGTCCAACACCGAAATTGCCACACCAGCCAGCAGCGGCAGGCCAAACAGCAATTGAAGCCCGATAGCCATGCCCACCACCTCCGCCAAATCGCAGGCGGCGATGGCGATTTCCGCTAAAAAATACAGAATCAGGTTAATCCAACGGGGGTAAGTAGCCCTGGAAGCCTGCGCCAAATCCAAACCCCTGACGATGCCCAGCCTGGCGGAAAGGCTCTGCAACAGCAGCGCCATCAAGTTGGACATGAGCAGCACCCAAATCAGTTTGTAGCCAAATTGGCTGCCGCCTGCAATATCGGTTGCCCAGTTGCCGGGATCCATGTAACCCACACTGACGAGGTAGGCCGGCCCCAAAAAAGAAAAGAGTTTTTTCCAAAAACCCGTTTGTTTCGTGGTGTCCACTGATTCGTGGACTTCGGAAAGTGATGCGGTCGGTTGATTGTTCTTTGCCAAAGCTGTATTGTAAAATTTATTTTGCTGAATAGAAAAATATTTTTAGGTTAATCTAAAAGTCGGCCAAAACTACTGTAAAAAAGTGAAAGTAAAACTTCTGCGAAGTTTTTTTCCTCCTCCTCTGCCCGCTTTCGCCCAGTTTTACTCAAGAAAACAGTTCAAAGAATGGAGCGCAGCGTTTGCCTGTTTTACGTTCACCCACCGTTCATCATTATCCAATGCGTCGCCGACAGTACCTTGCAGCCGATGTCATTTCCCTCGGAACAAGTGTCATTCCAAACGCCGCACCCCCGCACCGATGGGCAGAGGGCGGGTGGCAGTTTTTTACACTTTCACTAAAATCCAAAAGTCATGAAAAAACACTTACTCCTCACCATCTGAGCCACCATTCTGCTGCTTCAAACCAGCCACGCACAGCAACTCGAAATGCCCGCAACGGCAACAACCAAAAGTCGATGGCCGGCATGACCATTGGCGTCACCGACCTCGAAATCCACTGGAACGCACCAGGCGTGAAAGGCCGGGATGGCAAAATCTGGGGCACCAGCGTGGCCCACTACGGCTTCTCCAACCTGGGTTTTGGCACCGCCAAAGAATCGCCCTGGCGGGGCGGTGCCGACGAATGCACCACCATCACCTTCTCCACCGACGTGATGGTGGAGGGCAAAAAACCCGCCACCGGGAAGTACGGTTTTTTTATCGCCGTGTACCCCGACTCCTGCATCCTCATTTTCTCGAAAAATGCAGCGGCGTGGGGCAGCTTTTTTTACAAACCTGAAGAAGATGTGCTGCGGCTGACGGTGCGCCAGCAAAAAACCTGTCCCAGGGCCGGGAGTGGCTGGCCTACATGTTTTCGGAGCAGCGACCTTGGTGGGTACAGGCCATCTGAATTTTTTGCGCTGGGTTCCCACTTATGCTGATGTTCAGCGTCCGGCAGATGCCGGTTGCCCGCCTGTGCTTGCCGAATTTGGCGTGAAATTAGCGGAGGAATGCACCGAAATCTTCACTATGCAACTCCACTTGAAGGCCAGGTGCCTCTATCATTTCAAAAATGCAATTGCTGTCTCCCTCATTTCACAGGTTAGCCGTATGCCTGTCAACACAGGATTTTTCTTTAAAAGACAAAAGCGCTGCGATTTGGACAATTTCGCTACCTTGCCGCCCTTATTCAGTAGGATTTGTGCGTGAAAACAAGGGAATCCCGGAAACTGCTGATTTCACCACAACCGAGTTTAGCCTGACGCACAACCATTTCCCAAAAGGATTTCATCCCGCAAGGCAACCGATTTCTCTTGAACAAAAGAAAAAGAAATGGTTGCCCCACCCTGTTACTTGTCCAGCAACCTGCCTGTTAAGGTAGGTGGTGCCTGTTTTTTGCCAAATCTATTCAACTAAATCATAGTCTAAATGAAACCGGAAATCAACTCTCTAAACATCTTTTCCAAACTCGTTTTTGTATGCCTGATGCTCTGGGCGGCTCTCCCCCTGAGCGGTCAGGTAAAGTCTAAAGCTGACCTTGCCAAACAACTGCTCCAAACCAAGTCGGCTGAAACGCAGATCAGCGCGGACGACTTGGCCACCATGCAGATTTCTTCGGAAACCTTCAGCGAAATCAGTAGCGTCACGAACATCTATTTCCAGCAGTACATCAACAACATCCCGGTGCATGGGGCGATACTCAACGCCCACGTGACCAAGGACAACGAACTGCTGACCTACGGCAACCGCTTCGTGCCGTTGGGCAATCTTGAAAAAAAAGGCCCTGCGTCGCCAACGCTCACGCCCGAACAGGCCCTCCATGCAGCCCTTGCAGCGCTGAACATCTCGGAGAACGGCCTGTTGGTGCAAAAATCGGCGGACAACGGCCCACTACGGGAAACCATTTTTGACAAAGGCTTGGTGGCTATGGACGACATCAAGGTGGGGCTTGTTTACCAACCCGTCGAAGACCACAAGCAAGGCGTTCGCCTGGCCTGGCAGGTGGAAATCCAGACCACCGACGGCCAAAACTGGTGGCTGGCCAGGGTGGACGCCGAAACAGGCGAACTCCTCGACAAGAACAACTACGTGCTGCATTGCGATTTTGGCGTAGCCGATGCTAAAACTTGTCACCACAAGCATACCCCACAGTCGCCGCACCAGACCTATTTTGACCTGGGCATGGATTTCCTGAATCCATCTTTCGAGGTGAACCCGCCCATGGCCCCGCCGGTGCTGAACCAGTACAAGGTTTACCCACAACCAGTTGAAAGCCCCAACCATGTTGCGCCCTTTCCCCCCGCAGATGGCCGGGTGGTGGTGAGCGACCCTGCCAGCCCTACGGCCTCGCCTTTCGGCTGGCACGATACCAACGGCGTGCCTGGCGCTGAATTTACGACTACCCAAGGCAACAACGCCCATGCCTACACCGACACGGATGCCAACAATGCGCCCGACCCCGGATCCAGCCCTGACGGTGGGCCAGACCTTGTTTTCATCTTTCCAATCGACCTGACCCAGCCTCCCAGCGCCTATCGGCCTGCGGCGGTCACCAACCTTTTTTATTGGAACAACTATGTCCACGACTTTGCATACGCCTACGGTTTCAATGAAGCAAGCGGCAACTTCCAAGTCAACAACTACGGCAATGGCGGCGCTGGCAACGATGACGTGCGGGCAGAAGCCCAGGACGGCAGTGGCACCAACAACGCCAACTTTAGCACGCCACCCGACGGTCAGCGGCCACGGATGCAGATGTACATCGGCACCACCCCGAACCCCGATGTGGACGGCGATTTGGACAACGGTGTGATCGCACATGAATACGCACACGGTATTTCCAACCGTTTCACCGGAGGGCCTCTAAACGTCAACTGCCTCGGCAACCAAGAGCAAATGGGCGAAGGCTGGAGCGACTGGTACGCCCTGATGACCACCCTGGAGGCTGGCGACCAGGGCACCGATTCGAGGGGCATCGGCACCTACCTGTTCGGGCAGCCTGCCAACGGGCCTGGCATCCGCCCAACGCCATATTCCACGCTCCTGAGCGTCAACCCTTCCACTTACAATACCATCAAAACCGCCGCCATCCCGCACGGCGTGGGCTATGTTTGGGCCACCATGATTTGGGACCTGACCTGGACAATGATCGCCGACCATGGGCAAGCCAGTGGTTTTAATATAGCCATGAACTTGGTCAACCAGGGTATGATACTCCAACCATGCAGCCCCGGCTTCGTGGACGGCAGGAACGCCATCCTCGCTGCCGACGTAGCGCTTTACGGCGGAGCCAACCGTTGCAGGATTTGGGAAGTTTTTGCCCGGCGGGGATTGGGCTTCAGCGCCAACCAAGGAAGCTCCGGTAGCCGCAGCGACGGAACGGAAGCCTTCGACATGCCGCCAAGCTGCTTCATGGATGCGGAGCCGGAAGTGGTGTCCGTTTGCGTCCCTGCCAATGCCGTTTACACCATCACGGTGGGCACCGGCTTCACCGGCCCCGTCGCCCTGAGCGTCACCGGCAACCCTGCCGGAACGACGGTGAATTTCTCCCTCAACCCGATCCCGGCAACGGGCGGCATCAGCACCCTGACCATCGGCAACACCGGCGGTGCTGCCCCTGGTACCTACCCCTTGATAGTGACCGGAACCAGCGGGGCAACCGTCGTGACCGATGCAGTCACGCTGAACATCCAAAACGGGGCGCCACCTGCCCCAACCTTGTTGTTGCCCGCCAACATGGCCATCAATCAGGTCAATCCGCTGTTGACCTGGAACGCCTTGGTGAGTGCAAACACTTATGAGGTTCAAGTGGCCACGGATGCCGGTTTTACCAACGTCGTTGCGAGTGCCACTGGGTTGACCAGCCCAAGTTATCAAACCACTGGTTTGCTCAATTTGACCACCTACCATTGGCGGTCGAGGGGCATAAACACCTGCGGCACAGGGACTTATGCAACGCCCTTCTCTTTCACTACGGCCAATATCCTCTGCAATACCTACGTGAGCACGGACGTGCCGAAACCGATTCCGACCGTACCAGCGACCGTTCTTTCCACCTTGACCATACCTTCTACTTGCGGAGCGATTTCCGACATCAACGTCAAAAACCTGAACGTCACCCACACTTGGATTAGTGACCTCAACATCGAACTCATCAGCCCTGCCGGAACGGTGGTCAGGATCATGCAACAGCCCTGCAACGATGAAGACAATATCCTCATCAACTTCGATGACGAGGCAGCCAGCCCGACCTATCCGTGCCCACCCACCAACAACGGCACCTACAAGCCATTTTCACTGCTTTCGGCCTTCGACGGCCAACAGCTTACCGGCACCTGGACGCTCCGGGTGATTGACCTCTTCAACCTGGACGGCGGCTCCATCAACGCATGGTCGCTTGAAATCTGCTACGGCGACCAAACCATCACCTGCTACGCCGACACGGACACGGACACCTACGGCAATCCTGCCAGTCCGATGACTTTCTGCAATACCTGCGGTGCTGGCTTCGTCAGCAACAACACGGACTGCGACGACACCAACGCTGGTCGCAACCCCGGCCTCACGGAAATCTGCGGCAACGGGATTGACGACGACTGCGACCTGCTGGTGGACGAAGGTTGCTGCCCGCCGGGCAACATCATCTACGTCAACGACAACGCCGCTGGCAGCAACGATGGCACCTCCTGGGCCAACGCCTACACCAGCCTGCAAAGCGCATTGGCCAGCACCTGCCCCGGCATCACCGAGATTTGGGTGGCCGCTGGCACCTACAATCCGACCACTGGCGCCGACCGTGCCATTTCTTTTGTGATGGAAAACAACCTCGCCATCTTCGGTGGGCTTGCCGGAACGGAGATGCCCGGCTACGACATGAGCCTGAGGAATTTCACCACCAACGAATCCATCCTCAGCGGCGACATCGGCGCAGGGGGCAATGCGGACAACAGCTACAACGTAGTGAAAGGCTCTGGCACCAACAACAGCGCCATCCTGGACGGCTTCACCATCATGGGCGGCAATGCGAGCATATCGAACGCCGCTTACCTCAGCTCAGACAGGAATGGCGGCGGCATGTACAACAGCGCTGGAAGCCCGACCGTCAGGTACTGTACTTTTGTTTCAAACGCAGCCTCCAACTTCGGCGGTGGGATGTTCAACTACAACGGCTCTGCCGCTGCCGTGACCAATTGCAGCTTCATGGCCAACACGGCCTACCACGGGGGTGGCATGAGCAGTTACCTATCTTCGCCGATAGTGACCAACAGCGTCTTCTCCGGCAACGCTGCCAGTCAGGGTGGCGGCATGAGCACCAACCAAACTTCAACGCCTGTTGTAACCAACTGTAGCTTCTCTGGCAATGCGGCCACTACTGCCGGTGGCGGCTTGATGGTTGACAGTTCCTTCGTGAACGTGACCAACAGCATCTTCTGGGGCAACAACACCAGTGTGGGCGTGGATCCTAATGGCTCGAATTCATCTCGTACCTTCACGAACACCATCGTGCAGGGCGGCTGCCCGGCGTTCTCCACCTGCACCATCGTGCTGAATGTGAACCCGCTGTTCATCCTGCAGCCCGACTGGATGACCGCCCCGACGCTGGTGGGCAATCTGCGACTCCAAGCCTGCTCCCCAGCCACTGACGCTGGCAACGATGCCGCCAACTCAACCACGACCGACCGTGACGGCAACCTTCGCAAGTTCGACGCCATCGCTGGCGGCACCTTGATTGACATGGGCGCCTACGAATACCAGAGCACTTTGCCCGATACCGACAACGACGGCGTGGCGGATTGCGAGGACAACTGCCCGAACGACTCGAACGCCGACCAGGCAGACTCGGACATGGACGGCATTGGCAACGTTTGCGACATCTGTCCGGAAGACCCGACCAACACTTGTACCAATTGTACGGGTGCCTTCCAGGTTCCAACAGATGGTGGTGCAATGGTGGCTTGCCCTGCCGGAGCCACGCAGCCGACACCACCAACTGTGGTTGACGACTGTGGTGTGACCCTCACGCCCACCGGCCCAGCC